>DAOTYS010000459.1:0-4307 GCA_034434575.1 Thermoflexales bacterium | reverse complement strand
AAACCTGCTGCCTGAGCCTGTCGCCGTTGCCGGTCGCTGAGCTTGTCGAAGCGGAGCGTGTCGAAGCGGAGCGTGTCGAAGGCAACGGGGCTGTGGCGGCGGCTTCGACAAGCTCAGCCGCCGCAGCTCAGCCGCCGCAGCTCAGCCGCCGCAGCTCAGCCGCCGCAGCTCAGCCGCCGGGGGCGCAAGCAGTCGCTTTGCGGCCTGCCGCGTTGCGCGTGTTCGCGGGTTACGTCCGACGGATGACGCACACCACACGTCCCTGAATCTGGGCGTGCCGGGCATCGACGTAGAACGGCTTGAGGGTGGGATTCTCCGGCTTCAGCTTCAAGCGCCGGCCTTCCTTGTACACCCGCTTGAGGGTGCTCTCGTTGCGGTCGAGCAGGAACACGGCTGCCAGGTCGCCGTTCTTGACGTCTGTCTCGCGCCGCATGATGACGATGTCGCCATCGTTAATCAGCGCGTCGATCATCGAATCGCCTTTGGCTTCCAGCGCGTACAGGCCGTCGGTGTTGCCGACCATGCTGCGCGCGAGGTGAACGACATTCTCGGTTTCGGCCAGCGTGTCGGCGTCGGGCGTGGGCACGGGTTCCGCGCCGCAGGTGATGACGCCGACCAGCGGAATGGCAACCATGTCGCGGGGATTCACCCGGCGCGGCTCGTTCATCACCAGCCCGCGCGACCGGCGCTCGCGCCGGTTGAGCAATTGGGCGCGCTCCAGCGCCTTCAGGTGATAGCTGACCATCGAGGTCGAGCTGATGCCGGTGCCATGCTGGATCTCGCGGATGGTGGGCGGGATGTCGTTTTCCTCCATGTAGACGTTGATGAACGACAGGATTTTCTGCTGTGGCTCGCTCAACTGGTCGATTGCCATCTTTTCCATAGCTGCCTCTCGCCGCAGGGCGAGTGCTCCACTCGCCCCAACCATGCCCTGAACCTTTGTTCTATGATACGCGAACAGGCGTTCTATGTCAAGCGGGCCGAAAATCCCAGCATTGGAATGAATCGCTCCATATCCATGGGCGCGGTGGGTGGATTCAAGCCGTAGCAGCCGTGCACCTCGGCGTTGGCCGCTGCCGGCTGGGCCAGTTCCAGCCGGATGGTGTGGTCGCCGGGATAGATCACGCGCGCAATGGCGACCTCGACGCCGCCGTCCATCACCCGGAATGGCCTGGCCGACAGGTCGATGGTATCCATGCGGCTGGTCACCGGCTCGAAGGCCAGCTCCACCGCGCGCCCGTCGTCGAGCCGGCGGGCCGAGATCAGGTCTGGCGCGCGGTAGTCGACCGGCCTGCCATACACCATGCCCAGCGCCGCGCGCGCCATGCGCTCGGCGAGGAGCATGTTGCCGGCCGGGCTGTTGTGGATCAAGTCGCTCAACGGCAGGTCGAGCGCCGGCACCACCGCCACATTTTTCAGCCGGCGGGCGGCCTGGCGTTGCGCCTCGCGCACCATCGTCCAGCCTTCTTCTGGGGCCAACGCCTGCGTCACCCGGTTGAGCTGGACGGTGATCACCGGCAGATCCGGGTCGCCCAACGCAGACCGCCACGCGCCCAGGGCCTCGCCAAAGCGTTGCAGATATGTGGGCGCGTCCTTGTCGTTGGCGTCGGACTCGCCCTGGTACCACAGGATGCCCCTCACGCGACCGCCGGCCATCTGGACGCAGTGAACCATGTTGTGGAACAACACGGCAGATTTGGATTCGAGAGGATTCCAGGCCGAGAGTGCCGAGCCGCCCAGGGCGGTCTGGATCAGGCCGATGGGATGGTTCAGCGCCTGTTTGAGCAGCCGGCCAAAGTGCAGATAGGGCGAGTGGCCGGGATTGGCCGTCTCGCGGTTCACCGGGTGTCGCGTGTCTGTGGACTCATTGAGCGGCTGGGTTGCCAATGCCCATTGTTCGTTGTTGCGCAAGAGATGCACCCCCAGCTCCGGGGGATCGTAGCAGGGTCCGCGCCCATAGCCGGCCGAATTGCTCTGGCCGGCGATGACCCACAGATCGCCGACGCCGAGGAAGTGGCGCATGTCGCCGCGAATGGACCACTCGCCGGCCGGCTGGTTCTCCGGGCGGAAGCGCGTTTCGAGCCGGTAGAGGCCGCCGGCAGGCACGCCGACCAGCGTGATCTGCCACGCGCCGTCGGCGCGCGTCTCGGCGGGTTGCCAGTCCAGCGCGCGAGTGACCGGCGCGCCGGTGTCCTCGCATACGAGCCGGACCTGCACCATGCCGGGGGCCTCGAAGGACCAGCGCCCGCTCAGAGAAATGTGCGCCGCGCCGGCCGCGTCTTGCTGAAGGATTTGCCAGTCTTGGGGGCCGGACTCGATGATTGCGCCGATTTGATTGTTTGACATTGGATATTGCGTATTGGGTGTTTGGGGTGGGGTCAATAGCTGTGGCGGCGCTGCAGAATGAGCGAGGCCACGACCAGCGTGGCGGAGAACACCAACAGCATGGCCGACACGGCGTTCACTTCCGGCGTCACGCCGCGCTTGAGCGCCGACCAGATGTAGATCGGCAGTGTGTCCCAGCCCTTGCCGGTGACGAAAAACGAGATGATGAAATCATCGACCGACAGCGTGAAGGCCAGCAGCGCGCCGCTGACAATGCCCGGCATGAGCAGCGGCAGCGTGATGCGTCTGAACGTCACCCACTCGTCGGCGCCCAGGTCTTTGGCGGCCTCTTCGATGGACAGGTCGAAGTCGGCCAGGCGCGCGCGCACGGTCAGGTACACGAAGGGCATGGAGAAGGCGATATGCGACACGGCGAGGGTGAGGAAGCCGCGCTCGACGCCGGCGGTGGCGAAGAACAACAGCAGCGACACGCCGGCCACGATCTCTGGAACGATGACCGGCATATACAACAGGCCGTCCCAGAACGTCTTGCTGCGAAAGCGGTAGCGTTCCATGGCTAGCGCGGTCAGCGTGCCGATGACGACCGAGCCGGCAGTGGACACGACGGCGACGATCAGGCTGCGCAATGCGGCGTCGAGCAGCCGCTCATTGCGAAACAGCCGGGCGTACCAGTCCAGCGTGAAGCCCTGCCACACCGCGCCGGTGCGGGCGTCGTTGAACGAGAACACGACCAGGATGATGATCGGCGCGTAGAGAAACGCAAAGGTCAGCAGGGTGATGGTGACGAGCGCCAGCCGGCCCGGCCGGATGCGCTGGCGCTCGGCCGGCTCTTGCGGGAAGATCTCTTCCCGCTCGCCCATCACAACGATTGTCGAAGTGTCGCTGGACATGCTTCACCCTTGAACTCACAGCGCAGCGCGTTCGCCGCGTCCGACGCGGAAGTAGATCAACGCGGCAACCGTGACAACGATCATCAGCAGCAGGGAGATGGCCGAGCCGAACGGCCAGTTGCTCGACTGGCCGAACTGCTGGGCGATAACGCGCCCGATCATATTGATCTTGCCGCCGCCCATCAGCTCGACCGTGATGTAGGAGCCGACGGACGGGACGAACACCAGAATCGAGCCGGCCAGAATGCCGGGGGCCGTCAGCGGCAGCATGACGCGCGCCAGCGTTCTCAGCGCGTCGGCCCCGAGGTCCTGCGCCGCTTCGATCATCGACCAGTCGAACTTTTCGAGCGAGGTGTACAACGGGAGGATCATGAAAGGCAACTCGCCGTACACCAGGCCGATCAGCACCGCGAAGGGCGTGGACAACATCTGCAGCGGCTCATCGGTCAAACCCAGGCTCAACAACAGGGTGTTAATTGGCCCATTGGCGCGCATCAGAAATTGCAGCGCATAGGTGCGCACCAGAAAGTTGGTCCAGAAAGGAATCATGACCAGCAGTGTCATGATGTTGCGCCAGCGTTTGGGCAGCCGGGCCATGAACAATGCCACCGGAAAGGCGATGACGAGCGTGATCAGCGTGGTCAGCAGCGACAACCCGACAGAAAACAGAAACAGGTTGATATATAGCGGATCAAAGGTTTGCTGGTAGTTGGCGAGCGTCAGCGGCAGAGCGGGCCGGCTCAGGTCGTCGCGCGACATGAAGCTGATGGCGAAGATCAGCGTCAGCGGCAGCGCGAAGAAGAGGATCAGCCAGAAGCCGCCGGGCAACATCAGCCCCAGCAGTTGCAGGCCCTTGCGTTCACGGATGGTTTGCAGCATGGGAGAGTGGGGCGTAGTCAGATATCAGCAGCCCGCGCTTTGGCATTCAGACGCCTCCCCTCTGACTACTGACTACTTGTCAAGGCTCAGAACATCGTGACCAGTTTTCGGTCTTACGGTAAATCGATGCAAGGCTCACAACATCGTGTCCATTTTGCGTCTTCTGGACATGCGCCGGAATCGCGCGGTAAG
>DAOTYS010000458.1:0-12395 GCA_034434575.1 Thermoflexales bacterium | reverse complement strand
GCGCCGCCGGCGATCACACGAGCAATAGTATGGGCCGGATGTTCGATGCCGCGCAGCGGGCCGCTGATTGCGCCGTGATCCATCGCCACAATCAGGACGCGCCCGTCTGAGCGATAAAGATGATGAAGTCGTCGAGTTGTCATTGCGCCGAGTATACGCAATTGCCTCTCCTCGATATCCTTGACACGCCCCGCAGGCCGGCTACAATCTCGCCCACAGTTGAATAGACGAATGTTTTGATCGGGACACGCGCGCGCCAACAGCGGTATCAGAGAGCAGCGCACGCCAGCGTTTCAGAGCACATCCTGAGCGCCGGCACGGTGAGAGCGCTGCAACCGGCGCGGCGAGCGCACCCCCCGTGAACGCGCGACGAGAAAGCTGTGGCAGCCCAGCAGTTGCCCGCGCAAGCGCGCCGGGATTCGCCCGTTACCGCGAAAAATGAGATGCGGCGCATCTGTGCCATGCACAGGCAGGTCGCAACCTGGGTGGAACCGCGAAGTCAAAAGTCCTTCGCCCCAATCGTGGGCGAAGGACTTTTTGTTTGTCCCGACCCGTTTCCAGAAAGCGGGCGGAGTGTCCAGAGGAGGCGCTGCAATGCCAAAACAACATTCGATGCCGGAACAACTTTTTAAGATTCGACACTCGCTGGCGCACATCATGGCGCAAGCGGTCACCGAACGCTATCCAGACGCCCGACCCACCATCGGCCCGCCGATCGACAACGGCTTCTATTACGATTTTGCTGTGGCGCAACCCTTCACGCCAGAGGATTTGCAAGCCTTCGAAAAGCGGATGAAGGAGATCATCAAGAAGAACGTTGTGTTTGAGCGCAGGGAAGTCAGCGCCGACGAAGCGCGCCGGCTGTTCGCGGGCAATCCGTTCAAGCTCGAACTCATCGAGGGGCTGGTGTCCGGCGCAGGCGACGACATGGGCGATGAAGAAACGCCTGCCGGCTCGTCGTCGCCTTCCAGTCTCCAATCGTCAGTCATCTCCATCTACACGCACGACGCCTTTACCGATCTGTGCCGGGGGCCGCACGTGGCCTCCACCAAAGAAATCCACCCGGAGGCGTTCAAGCTGACAGCGTCTTCCGGCGCATACTGGCGCGGCGACGAGCGCAAGCCGATGTTGCAGCGCATCTATGGCGTCGCCTTCGAGACTCAGGAAGAACTGGACGCCTACCTGAAGATGCTGGAGGAAGCCGAGAAGCGCGATCATCGCCGGCTGGGCAAGGAACTCGACCTGTTTCACATCGATCCGGTGGTCGGGCCGGGGCTGGTGCTGTGGCATCCCAAAGGCGCGCTGGTCAAGCACCTGGCTGAAGAATTCTGCAAGCGCGAGCACCTGGCCAACGGGTATCAACTGGTGTCCACCCCGCATGTGGGCCGGGCCGAGCTGTGGCAGACCAGCCAGCATCTCAGCTTCTACAAAGAGAACATGTACGCCAGCATGGAGATGGACGACACGGACTACTACGTGAAGCCGATGAACTGTCCATTCCACATCATGATCTACAACACGGCGATCCGCTCGTATCGCGATCTGCCGATTCGCTACGCTGAGTGGGGCACGGTGTATCGCTTCGAGCGGGCCGGCGTGTTGCACGGCCTGATGCGCGTGCGCGGCTTCACGCAGGACGACGCGCACATCTTTTGCAGCCCGGCGCAGATGCCAGAGGAAATCGATCGCACGCTGAAGTTCTGCCTGCACATCCTGCGCTCGTTCGGTTTCGACCAGTTCAACGCCTACCTGGCCACACGGCCAGAAAAGGCCGTCGGCGATCCGGCGCAGTGGGAAGACGCCACCGAGGCGTTGCGCCAGGCCCTGCTGCGCGCCAATCTGCCCTACGAACTGGATGAAGGCGGCGGCGCCTTCTACGGCCCCAAGATCGACCTGAAGATCCGCGACGCGATCGGGCGCGAATGGCAATGCAGCACTATCCAGTTCGACTTCAACCTGTCGCAGCGTTTCGACCTGAGCTTCATCAACGAAAAGGGCGAGCGCGAGCGCCCTTACATGATTCACCGCGCGCTGCTCGGCTCGATGGAGCGCTTCATGGGCGTGCTGATCGAACACTACAGCGGGGCGTTTCCGGCCTGGCTGGCGCCGGTTCAAGCCATGCTCATCCCAATCGCGGACCGGCACATCGAGTATTGCCAACAGGTCGCGGGCCGCTTGCGCGAAGCCGGCCTGCGTGTCGAGATCGACGACAGCAGCGAGCGCATGCAAAACAAGAACCGCAAGGCGCAGGGACAAAAGATTCCCTACATGCTGGTGGCCGGCGACAAAGAGCGCGACGCCGGCGCGGTGGCTGTGCGCCTGCGCACGGGCGAAGACCTGAAGGCGATGCCGGTGGAGCAGTTCATCGCCCGCATTCAACCAATCATCGCCGAGCACAAGACAAACTTGTAGCGCGCGCTTGTAGCGCCGCGCGCCATTCGACTCAACGGCTTCAGCCGCCGCGCAGGAACGGCTGAAGCCGTTTTGCTTTTTCAGCCGTGCGCAATGCGATGCTTCTTAGCCCGCGCGCAGCCGGCGCTCAGATCACTCACAGCTTGCCACGCATACTGAAAGACTGCGCGCATTGCGCTGCATCCTGACAGGTATGGAGAACAACAGACCCGCATGAAAGTGTTCAAACGTGTTTTGGTGGCGCTGGCAGGGGTCATTGCGCTCAGCAGCGCGGGGTTTGTCGGTTGGACTCAGCTCAATCGCTATGCGGCGACTGCCGAGGCGGTTGCGCTGGTCACCCCCGACAAGCGTTCGGCTGAAGGCTGGCTGGTGTTCGACCCACCTGCGCCGACAGGCGTCGGCTTGATTTTCTACCCCGGCGGGCTGGTCGATCCAGTTGCCTACGCACCGGCTGCGCAGTTGCTGGCCGAGCGCGGCGTCAAAACGGTTATCACGCCGATGCCGCTCGATCTGGCCATTCTCAACCCCAACCGCGCCGATGACGTGATCGCCGCGTACCCGGAGATTCAGACCTGGGTGTTGGGCGGCCATTCGCTGGGCGGCGCCATGGCGGCGCTGTATCTCGCAACTCATGCCGACTCAAACAATCGATTGCGCGGTCTGGTGTTGTGGGGCAGCCGCGTCCCTGAAGGCGTGGATTTGTCCGGCCTGCCGCTGGAGGCTGTGACCATCTATGGCACGCGCGACGGCATTGCCCCGCCCGATCTGAGCGACGCCGACCGCCTGAAAGGGCTTCCGGCCGGCGCGCAACTCATCGCCATCGAGGGCGGCAATCATTCCGGCTTTGGCGCATACGGCTTCCAAAACGGAGACAGGCCGGCCTCCGTCTCTGCAGAGACGCAACGCGAGGCGGCTGTGGAAGCCACCGCTGCGCTGGCCCTGCGCGCAGCCGCTCGCGCGACAGAGCGCGTCGCCGGTCAACCCCCAGCCGGCGGCGACTGATCGGCTTTCGACCGGGCATGGCTGGGCATCAACAGATGATGCACTGCGTCCGGCTTGAACCAGAAGTTGTCGAACATCTCGATCACGTAGGGGATGTGGCCAGCCGGCAGGGCCACAAACATCTCGCTGGCGTCCAGCGCGTTGAAGCGCCGGCCCCCACCCTCACCCAATGCGAAGACAGTGTTGCGGGTGAACCACGGGGCGGCGAAGATGGATGAGCACGAAGACGGCCCCAACTCGCCATGCGGCGGCGCGCCCTCGCGCACGGCTGCCGCGCCGGCCAGTTGCATCGCGCGCAGTGCGTCGGTGATCGCCACCAGCAAGTCCATCGGCGCTTCTTCCGGCAAATCCTTCAAGGGCGCCGCCGCAATCGCCTGAATTGTCCCGAAGGGCAGGGTGAAGCTGTTCTGCTTGTTGCGTTTGGCAGCCTGGGGGGTGAAAAAACCCTGTTCCAGCGCCAGATACTCGCCGTCGCAGATCAGCGGGCCGGCCTGTTCCGGCGTGATGAGTCCCAGGTGGTATTGCCCGACGAAACAATCATGATGCGCCGCGTCCACATACACTTTCTGCCCCTGCTCGGCGCGATGCAGGATCGCGCACACCGGCACGTCAGCGGGCGCATAGCCAGCCGGCGGCGCGCCATCGCAATAAGTGATGGCGACCGGCTCGCGCTTGAGACGCATCTTGTTCTTGAGGATGTCATACAGCCGCGCGCGATCCACCGGTTTGTGTTGCGTCGCGCGCCAGGTTTGCAAATCCATCGCATGCCTCCTTAACCTTAAAAACCTTAAAACAAAAACGGGACGAACCTTTTGGTGCGCGCCATGTAGGCGCGATACGCATCGCCCATTTCCTGCGTCAGCAACGCTTCTTCGCGCGGGATGCGAATGGCGTAGGCGACGACCAACACCAGCGCCGCCAGCAACGCGCCCAGCCAGCTCGACAAGGCCAGACCGATGCCGACCGCGGTCAGCGTGCCGCCGACATAGCCGGGATGGCGAATCCAGCGGTAAGGGCCGGTGTCCACCACGCGGTGGCCAAGCTGCACGGCGGCTTCGCCGATGTACAGATGCCGCATCTGCGCCTGCGCCCAGGTGCGCAACAGCCGGCCGCCGGCCATCATGCCCAGGCCCAGCGCGACCCAGAGGCCGCGCCCCTCGCCGCGTATCACGCCGAGCTGCGCAAAGCCGCAGATCAACGGCGCCAGCAGGCTGATGGGAATTGCCACTGCCAGAGGCAAAAAAGTGCGCGTTGATTCGCGTCTGGCGCCCGCCGGCGCGCGGATCTTAAATCGAGTCTCGATCAGCATGAAGCCGATCAGGATGATCGAGAACAACGCCGCCGTGAGCGGGGCGTCAAAGACGCCGTTTTCGCCGATGAAGTATGCGTACATGTCGATAAGGTTGTTCAGGTTGTCAGGTTGTTCAGGTTGTTAAACTTCTTAAGGTTCATGCGGCGGCGCGCTGCAATGCGCGCTCAACGACTTCGGGCGTCACTTCGGTGATCTGGTTGCGCAGGGCGTAGGCTTCGACCTGGGCGCGCAGGTCGCGGCTGGCGCTGATGCGGCTGAGCCACGGGATGCTTTCCAGATGCGCGTCAAGCTGCGCGCGGGCGGCGTCGCTCCACGCCACGCGCCCGGCCGGCTGCGGCGCGGGCGGACCAGGCGGGCCGGCCGGGGCCGCCGGCTTCACCGCATCGATTGGCAGGAAGTTGAAGACCGATTCGTAGAACCGGTTGACCATCTCCTGCGCGATATACACCGCGCCAGAGTAGCCCATGAACGGCGTGCCCAGCGCGCGGCGCACGATGGGGCCGGGGAAGCTGGCCGGGATGAAGTGTGTGGCGCGCGCGCCGGCCTCGGCCAGGTAAATCTTCTCGTTGATGCTGCCAAAGACAAAGCCGGGCTGCCGCTTGTGCAGAACGTCGCGCACGGCCAGGTTGTCCATCTCGCCGGCTTTGATCGGGCGACCGGTGGCAAACACAGGGCGCATGCCCAGTTCGTCGCCGAGGAACTTCACCAGTCCGTCGGCGTAGGTGCGCCCGGCCACGACAGCAAACTCGGTAGTGGGGAACCAATCGCCCTGCGGCCCGCGCCACAAATCCCACAGCGGTTGCAGTGTGTCGCGCTTTTCCCGTTCGATGAAGGCTTCGGCCTGCGCTTCGGTTCCCAGCAGCCGGCCCAACTCGTGGATAAAGTCGGTCGTCTCGCGGATGCCGATCGGCGCGAACAGCCGGGGCCGGCCCAGCGCCTCGGCCAGCCCTGCGCCGAACTCGCGATACATCACGACAGTGACGGCGGCGTCGGCCAGGCGCGGGGTGTCGGCCAGGCGCGCGGCGAAGGGATAAACCAGGTTGACCTGACCGCCGGCGCCTTCAATCAGTCGCTTGAGTTCGTGCAGATCCGCCGGCGCGTTGAAGCAGCCGTATGTCGGTCCGATGATGTTGACGCTGCGTGGCGCCGGTGGGGCGCCGCTGGTCTGCGGCGCGCCAAAATGCTGCCACAACCACAGCAGCGCGCGGTCGCGGCCAGCCCATTCATCTTCTTCAAGTGAGCGGCTCCAGTAGAACGGCGCGGGCGGATCGAGTTTGCTCAGCCAGTCGGCATGATCTGATGAAATCATCTCGCTCTCGGCAGTGCTGACAACGATGACCTGCCGGTCGGGATGCCGGGCGCGCACCACCTCGACTGCGCGGCGCACAGCGCCGGCTGTGCCCAGCATGGTCACCTCCTGCTCGCGCATCACCGACGGGGTCAGGTTGTCGATGTGCGGGATGGCGTCGGTGTAATCGGGCACCGCCGTGCCGACCAGGTTGAAGCAGCCGATCGGCGCGTCACAGATCACGTGGACATCGGGCAGGCAGCACATTGTCCACACGGCCGCCCAGTAGCCGCTGGTGGTGTCCAGATCGCGAATCAACTCGATTTTGGATTTTGGATTTTGGATTTTGGATTCCTGCATGGGGGATGTGTGATAGATATGGAAGAAAAGGCGCAGCCTAATCCATGGTATTGATGACGACGGGGGCGACAGGGGCAGCTTCGCCAGTGAAGAACTCGCGCATCCACTGGTAACGCGGCGCGCGCGACAGGGCGTCGCGGATCAGGCCGATGGTGCCGGCCAGGCCGGCGCTGAGAAACAGCGGGCGCACGCTCAGCATGTTGGTGTAGTACAGGCCGGGGATGCCGCGCGCTTTAGCTGCCGCCGAAAGCGGCGTGGTTCCCAGCACCAGATCGGGATGGTAGCGGTCGAGCGCGGCGATGTCCTGCTCCAGCTTCTTGCGATACACCACTTCAAGCGTGCCATGCGCTTTCAGCCAGGCTTCGTCGGCGGCAGTGTAAAGCGACTTGTCGATGGATGTGCTGATGTAGGGAACCTGGGCGCCGGCCTCGACCAGCAGCCGGGCGTAGCCCAGTTCGTTGCCCTCGTAGCCGCACACGTGGATGCGGCCGCTGAGCGGATTGGCGGCGATGATGGCGCGGCATTTGTCGCGCTCTTCAACGGCGACGGCTTCGACGCGATCGGGGTCGAGCCTGAGCGCGTTGCCGATGCCTTTCAGCCAGCCATAGCTGCCCTCTGCGCCAATCGGCGCGCCGCTGACAATCGGCACGCCGGCGGCGCGCAGCGTCGCCACGCTCTGCGTGTAGAACGGGTGCAACGCGGCGATCGCGCCGACCCTGCCGGCCATCTTGTAATCGTCCAGGTTGCGCGAGGGCAGATTGGCCGCCAGCGACGCGCCCATTTTCTTTAGCGCCGCATCCACGGTGATCGGATCGGCGGGGAAGACTTCGCCCAGCATGATGACTTTGCGGCTGAGGTCGTCGGCCTGCGCGTCGGGCTGATCGTAGGTCAATGGCTTTTCGACGCCCTGCGCGTCAACCGGACGGGCCGGCGCGGTAAACTTCTTCAACAGCGCGCTGATGGCGACATCTTTGGCTTCGGGGTGCGAGTGAATGGCGTAGGCCGGCACGCGCACCAGCACCACATCCGCGCCGTTGATCTGGGCGGGCAGCATTTCCTCGGTCAGGCCGGCGGTTTCGGCCACACACAACGACAAGGCCGCCACCAGCTTCGTGCCGGGCGCGCGGGCGGCTTCGGCGCAGGCGGCCACAGCGGCCTCGGCCACATTCCCCGCCATCAGCTCCTGCGTGCCCAGCGCCGGCGCGGTAATGGACTTGCGCGCGGCGTAGAAGTGCGTCACGAACGTCAGGCCATACAAACAGCCGGTGTCGGTGACCATGGCCGTTTGCACGCCGTCGATGCGCGTCAGCACACGCAGACTGCCAAACGCCGGGCACATTGTTTGCGGCGTCAGAGCCTCATCGGGGGACACGGACACTTGATGCGGGGGAAGATTCGGCTGGTTTTCCATTGTGAGTAGTCAGTGGTCAGGAGTCAGGAGTCAGACATCAGCACTCAGCACTCAGCACTCAGCACTCATCACTCATAAAACGGGGCGGCGGTGTGGCGCAGGTCGGCCAGGCGGAACTTTTCGCCGCTGTGGCTGAGGGCGGACAGAATGGCAATCTTGGCGTCGATCTCTTCGCGCGGGTTTCCAAAAATGGCTTCCCAGCCCTGATCGCTGGTGACGACAATGCCGCGCTCTTGCTCTTCGACCAGGCGGGTGATGGTCAATCCCATCTCGCTCATGATGCGACGCACGATCAGACGCGCATCGTCGCTGTAGTCGGCGCTGTTGAGGTCAACCCCCTGGGCCGCGCCGGCCGGCTGGCCGGTCAGGTCTTCAAGCGTGGCCGACTGCGGCAGATCCGGCGGCTCGGAGGCGCCAAACACTTCCAGAAACTCGGCATATTCCAGCGGGGTCAGACGGTCGGGCGTGGTGTAGTCGCGGTAGTGAATCTTGTTGACAAACTGGTCGAACAACGCGTCCATGTCCGGCAACTCGAACAGCAGTTTGCAGCGGTCGCTGAGCGCACGGGCCGCCGGACTGTAGGGGACTTTGAGCAGGATGGGCAGGCCCACCCGCGCGGCAAATCGCTCGGCCACGCCGCTGCCATCGTCGCGGTTCAGCACCATGCCGATCACGCGCGACTTGCCGCCCATGCCGGCGAAATAGCTGACAGCGCGCGCAATGTTGTTGGCGGCGTACAGGCTCATGCGGTCGTGGGAGGCGACAATGATGATCTCTTCGGCCATGCTTTTGGCGATGGGCGTGGCAAAGCCGCCGCACACCACATCTCCCAGAAAGTCCATGATGATGTAATCCAGCGCCCAGTTTGCCATGCCGCGCTCTTCGAGCAGCCCAAAGCCAAAGGAGATGCCGCGCCCGCCGCAGCCGCGCCCGACTTCGGGCCCGCCGAGTTCTGCGCCGAACACAGTGTGGCCCCGTCCGGTGAGATCGGTGCGATAGATGAGATGGCCGATGTCGAGCTCCTTTTCCCGGCCGGCCTCCTTCATCAGCCGCCACTGGTCGCCGATGGTCGGCAGGCTGCGCCCATCGAACAGGGCGTTGCACGAATCATGTTTGGGGTCGCATCCCAGTTGCAACACACGCAATCCCTTCAGCGCCATTTTGCCGGTCAGGTTGGCGGTGAAGAAACTCTTGCCGATGCCGCCTTTGCCGTAAATGGCAATCATACGCGGGGTCATTTCAGAAACCTCCCAGGAGTCGTCAGTCTTCAGTAGTCAGTCGTCAGCCGTCAGTCGTCAGAACATCACCCTCAACCTTCAACCTTCAACCCTCAACCTTCAACCTTCAACCCTCAACCCTTCCCATGTCAACACCAGTTTGACACAGGCCGGGTCGTTAAAAGCAAGATCGAACGCCTGAGCGGCCTGGTCGGCGGACAGGCGATGGGTGATGAGGGAATCCACCGCAAGCTGGCCGGCGGCGATCAGATCGCGCGCGCGGGCCAGATCGCCGGCTGCCCATTCCTTGCTGGCAACGAGCGACAATTCGCGCAGGAAGACGGGCATATAGGGCAGATGAACGGCGTCGTAATAGCCCAGCAATACCACGCGCCCGCCTTTCTGCATCGACATGAGAAACGGAGCGATCGCTTCCATTTTGCCGGTGGCGTCGATCAACACATCGAAAGGCGTTTGGGGATTGGTTGCCGGCGGGGCGTCGCCGATCAGCCATTTGTCATCGGCGACGGACAGGGCCAGCCGGCTCTCGATCCTGTCGGTGACAGTGACATGGGCGCCGCGCGCTCTGGCAATACGGGCGGTCAGTTGTCCCACCACACCCTGCCCCAACACCAGGGCGCGCGGCGCGCCGGCCTGAATGCCGGCCTGATCCACGCCATGCAGCGCCGTAGCCGCCAGCGCCAGCATAACGCCCTGCGCGTCGGTTAACGCGCCCAGGCTGGTCAGGTGCGACTGCGGCGCCACGATGTGCGCGCTCTGGCCGCCGAACGCCGGATTGACGCCGACGAAGCCATAGTTGCCGCCGACGTACACGCGCTGGCCCAGCCAGGCGCGCGCGTTGGCGCCGGCCTCGATCACTTCGCCCACCGTCTCATAGCCCGGCACCACCGGAAACTGCAACATCGGGTGCGGCATCACGCCCCGAAACAACATGCGCTCGGTGCCGGCGCTGATGGAAGTCAGGCGCGTGCGGATCAGCACGTCGTCGTCGCCCAGCGGCTTCAGATCAACTTCGCGCAGTTCGACGGTGTTGGCGGCGGGAAAAACAACTGCTTTGGTCTTCATGTGGTTTCATTTGCGCAAGCGGGCGCGCTACACGCGCACCCCTTCCAGCCGGTCTTCCAGATCGGCGTACATCTCTTTCAACTGGTCGATGATGGCGTCGTCGGCCTGCCACAATCCGCGCCCATTCGCTTCCAGCAAACGACCGACGATATTGCGCATCGCCTGCGGGTTGGCTTTGGCGAGCCGCTCGCGCATGGCCGGGTCGAGCGCGTAGGTCTGCGCGGCCTGCGTGTACACCCAGTCATCCACGCTGTTGCTGACTGCGTCCCAGCCCAGCATGTAAGTGAAGCGATTGCTGATCTCGGCGGCGCCGCTGTGGCCGTGCTGCAACATGCCTTCATACCAGCGCGGGTTCAACAGCTTGGCGCGGTATTCCACGCGCAGCACTCTGTCCAGATCGTCGATGCGGGTCTCGGCAGTGTAGGACTCGATGTAGTTGAGTTTGACCGCGCCGGCGTCGCGGTTGCGCCGGCGAGCCGCCATGTGCAGCGCGCCAGACGAGGCGAAGTAGTGATCGATGTCGGCCACGCCAAACTCCACCGAGTCGATCTCCTGCACCACCCGGCCAACCGTGCCCAGCAGCCGTTGCAGAATTTCAGGCGCATGTTCGCCGTGGCGCTTGCCGCCGTAAGCATAGGCGTTGCGACGGATAAACAGCGCGTCGAGGTCGTCTTCGCTCTGCCAGGCGGAGTCTTCGACCATGTCATCCACATAGGTTCCGTAGTTGCCCGGCGACTGGGTGAACAGCCGTGCTGTGGCGCAATCAAAATCGGCGCCGGCGGCCATCTGTTCCTGAACGTGCTTGCGGATGAAATTCAACTCGGCCGGCTCGTCGGCCTGCGCCGCAGCGCGCACCAGCCGGTCGAGATGATCCATGACGATGCCAAATGTGTCGCGGAAGACCGGACTGAGATTCATCAGCACGTCGATGCGCGGACGCGCCAGCTCGCTCAGCGGGATCAACTCATAGTGGCTGATCTTGCCCTGGCCGTCGTAGGCCGGGCGCGCGCCGATCAGGCGCAGCACTGTGCCGATCGCCTCGCCTTTGGTCTTGATGGTGTCGAGACCCCACAGCACCTGCGCGATGGTCTCCGGGTATGCGCCATCGTTTTCTTCGAGGTGGCGCGCCAGAAGAGCGTCGGCGATTTGCGCGCCGCGCACATAGGCCAGTTCAGAAGGAATGCGCCAGGGATCGATGGCGTGAATGTTGCGGCCAGTGGGCAGGACGCTGGCGCCATCGCGGATGATGTCGCCGCCGGGGCCGGGCGGGATGAAGCCGCCGGCCAGCGCGCGCGCGACAGCGTCCAGCTCAGCGCGGTGGTCAGACAAGGCGCGCGCAAGCTCCCGGCCGGCGCGGGTCATGGCGTCGAGGGCCTGAGCAGTATCGGCGTCCACCTCACGGACGCCGGTGGCGCGGCTAAACGCCGGACCGGGCTGCTCGCCGCCGAGAATGCTGCGTTCGACAAACTCACGGCAGGCGTGATCGACCTGCTCGCGCTGTCGCAGCGCAGCCGGGTCGCCCCGGCGCGCGCGCGCAGCAAGGTCGGCATAGGCTGCCGGCGCCGCATGGCCATCGAGCGCGCTCATGGTCAGGGCAGCGAGCGAGTGACCATTGCCGCGCGCTTTCAGCAATTCGGTGATCACCACGGCCTGCGTGTCAAGCGGCGAGGCTTCGCCAAACACATGCAGCGCGCCGGTGATGAGGCGATCCTCCAGTTCGCGCAGATAGGCGTACAGCCGGCCGGCGTAATCGTCGAACGACTCGTCGGCGCAGCGCGGACAGTCGTTGTCTAGATTGATCAACGCGGCCTTGCGCAACACGGCTTCCTCGAAAGCGGGGTCAGCGGTCTGGCCGGCCTGGCGCAGATCTGCGGCGCGCTGGCGATAGTCGTCCAGCATCTCTTTGAGCGCGCCCAGCTCCTTGTACAGGCCGGCGCGCGTCATGGGCGGCGTGGCGTGCGAGATCATCACCGCATAGCCGCGCCGCTTGGCGATGTTGGCCTCGCTGGGATTGTTGACCGGGTACAGGTAAAGATGCGGCAACTCGCCCAGCAACGCATCCGACCAGCACTGGCGCGTCAGACCCAGTTGCAGGCCGGGCATCCACTCCGCCGAGCCGTGCATGCCAACATGAATGAGAGCGTGCGCGCCAAAGCCGCGCGCGATCCAGCGATAAAAACTGATGTACTGGTGATGCGGCGTGTTGGATTTGTCGAACAGCAGGCGCATCGGATCGCCCTGCACGCCAAAGCGCGGCTGCACGCCGATGTAGATGTTGCCGAGTTGCAGGCCGCCGATAAAGACGCG
>DAOTYS010000457.1:0-1808 GCA_034434575.1 Thermoflexales bacterium | reverse complement strand
TCTCGACTTGTTGGCCTGAAAGCTGACCAGCGAGCGGCTCAGCGCCGGCTCCAGGACAATGCGGTTGCTGAATCGTTGCTCGAGATGCTGATCCAAATGCGCAATCTCAGAGACATCTGCGGCGTTGCGGGCCACCTGCGACAAAACCTCTGACTGATCAACAAGAATTGGAGGAATCACATCAATGAGTATACGCGCGCCGATACGTCATCTGCGCGATGCCGCTGGCGTAGCCGCGCGTTTCCACGAGCCGCAACGTTGTTCGCCGGCTGATGCCGGCGAACAGCGGAATTCCCTCGCCCAACACCAGCGGCACAATGCCGATGATGAACTCGTCGATCAACCCCTGATTGACGAAGGCCGTCACCAGTTGCGCGCCCCCGACCAGCCAGATGTCTCTGGCCGTCTCGCGCCGGGCCAGCGCCACGAGGTCGCTCATGTCGCCGGCAAACGCGCGCACATCGGCGCCGGGATGTCGCTCGCCGGCCAGACCGCGCCGCGTCGCCACCCAGGTCGTCACGCCGGCGTAGGGCCACTCGCCAAAGCCAAGCGCCTGTCGATATGTATTGCCGCCGATGATGACGGCCCCCACGCGCGCGTGGAACGCGGCGTAGCCATAGTCCTCGCCGGCCTGCTCGAATGGCTTCAGCCAGTCAATCCCGCCGTCGCTGCTGGCGATAAAACCGTCCAGCGTCGCCGCGATGTATAAAACCACGTCGCTCATGCTCGCCTCCCTGTCAGGCAGCCCGCGCCTTCAAAAAGCCCACCATCGTCGCCGCCACTTCGCCCGGCGCTTCCTCGTGCGCCAAATGGCCTGCGCCATCGATCACATGCAATCGCGCATCCGGCAGGATGTCGAGCAGCCGCCGGCCATCACTGGCCGGGAACACCGGATCAGCCTCGCCCCAGATCAGCAAGGTATGCGCCGCAACCCGCGCCAGATTCTGCGGCACAGGCTCCGCGCCGTCTTTGGGTGAGCGGCCCTGCCACACCTGCCCCCACACCGACCCTTTCACAACCAGCGGCGCGCTGTAACCGGATGTCACCTCCGGCGTGATCCAGTCCGTTCGTTTGGAGGTTGCCTTCAGGAAAGGCGTGACCAGCGCCGGCAGCGTGGTGTAGAACGCAATCACGTAGCCCAGCAGTGGAATCTTGAGCAGTTGAGCAATGCCGGGCCGGTCGGTGGCAAACGCCTCCGGCGCCAGGGCGACCAGCGAGAGCATACGTTGCGGCGCGCTGATGGCAATCTGCATCGCCATGCGCCCGCCGAAGGAATGGCCGACGAAGTGCGCCTGCGGCACATCGAGCGCATCCAGCACGGCGAGCACCCGCTCGGCCTGCCGGCCCGTGTCGTACACCGGCCCGCGCAGCCGGCTCGACGCGCCATAGCCGGGCTGGTCGGTCGTAATGACGCGAAAGCCGGCCTCCAGCAGCGCCGGGCGCACATGCCGCCACGTGAAAGAGTAGGCCCCAAAGCCGTGCATCAACACCACTGGCGGCGCGTCGCGCGGTCCATCGTCGCTGTACTTGATCTCCGCCACCCGCCCGTCCGCTTCGCGGACGGTGACGAATCGCTCATCGCCCAGCGTCTGGCGCGCGAACTCGCGCAATGTCAGACGCTCGCGCAACGGCGTGAAGGCCCAGGCGCCGGCAATCAGCAACCCGAACAGCGTCAGGGACAGCGCCAATGCGGTGAGCGCCGCATTGCCACCGCTGTAGAACCACGCGCCCAGGCCGGCCCCCAGCCAGATCACGCCGAACAATCCCAGCAGCCAGATCGAGCGATGGATGTGCAGCAAGCCGCGCCG
>DAOTYS010000456.1:0-22317 GCA_034434575.1 Thermoflexales bacterium | reverse complement strand
CAGAGACACAAGCGGCTGATGCGCGCGCGCTTTCGGCGGCCGAAGATGATATGTCGTTGGCGCGCGAGGCCCGGCAAAATCCAGAGGCCTTTGGCAGGCTATACGAACGGTACGTGGGCGCGATTTATCGCTATGTCTACTATCGCGTGGGCAATACCCAGGACGCCGAGGACCTGACGGCGCGCGTGTTCATGCGCGCGTTGAAGCACGTTCACAACTACCATGACCGGGGCGTGCCGTTCTCGGCGTGGTTGTACCGCATTGCGCATAACGTGGTGGCCAACTTCCACCGCGACAACAGCCGGCGCCCATCGGTGCCGCTGGACGACGCCCAGATGGAATTGCACGGCGCTCATCATGACGATGCCGACTCGAAGATCGACGTGGACCGGCAGCGTGACCGCCTGATACGGGCAATCCGGCTGCTGCCGGAAGATCGCCAGCAGCTGGTGGTGTTGAAGTTTGTGGAACAGATGCAGAACGCGGAGATCGGACAGATCATGAATCGCAGCGAGGGCGCTGTGAAGTCGCTGTATCATCGCACGCTGGCCCAGCTTCGGGAAGTGTTGGATAGTCTGCCATGACGCGCGCAAAACTGACCGCTGAGGACATTGACTGGCTGGAGCGGCGCATTCGGTCGGCCGTTGGCCCGGTGGCCCCTCGTCCGCAGTTTGTGAGCAACGCCAGGGCGGCATTGCTGCGCGAAGCTGCGCAGCGGGAGATGTCCTGGCTGGCGTGGTGGCCGGCAGCCTATTTCATGGTATGTCTGGCTGGGCTGTTGTTGATCGCGGTGGCCGTGCGGCGCCTGTGGCGGTGATTGACGGCGCCTCGCGTCGTGCGAATGGGTCAACGCCGTTGGCGCCAGTCTGACATGAACGTGTGGGCGCGCGCCTGGATGCGCGATCGTATGGATGCGGCCACAGTCTGGGCGTTGCCGGCTGCGGCGTGAGCGCGAATCAGGGGATCGGCAGTCTTGTCGCAGACCGTTCGCGTGCCGGCAGCAAGCCGGGCGGTGAAGGCTTGCGCTTTGGGCATTGCGCGTTCTGCGCCCTTGCGCAGTTTATGCATGGCGTAAACCAGCCCACCGGCGATCGCCAGTGGCACGAGGGCGCAGATCAGCGCCTGAACGATCAGCAAGATCAACGCGATGCTGCCGGGTGTGCTCATGGTGCGGGTTGGGTGTTGCGTATTGCGTACTATGGATTGGGCGGGATTTCGTACAACTCCACCAGCACGCCGAACGCGCTTTTGGGATGAATAAAAGCGTAACGGACGCCGTCTGGCTTCTGGACTGGCTGTGGGTTGATGAGTTCAGCGCCGTGAGCGGCCAGGCGGGTGAGGGTGGCTTCGATATCAGCCACCTGGATGCACAGGTGATGCATGCCGGGGCCATGTTTGGCCAGCCATTTGGCGACGCCGGTGTCGTCGCGGGTCGGTTGCAGGATCTCGATCTCGCTTTCGCCATCGCCCAGCGGCAGGAAAGCGACGGTGACGGCTTCGCGCTCGACGTTCTCGACCCGCTCGACGTGAAGGCCAAGCGCGTCGCGATAAAACGCCAGGGCCGCGTCGAGGTCTGTCACGGCGATGGCCAGGTGATTCAAGCGGGGGTGTTGGGCCATGGGGTTAATTTGTCTGCACGCCGACGTTCTGGCCGCCTCGGATCGGGTCGCCGTTGAAATGGTCGTCGTTCAGGTCGCTGCCGATGACGACGTTGCGCCCGACTTTGAGGTTCGGCGGAATAAGCGTGTTCTTGCCGACGACGCTGATGCCGGTGCTGATGTTGAACTCAGTGTTCTCGGTGAAATCCGTGCCATATCCAATGTGGGCGCCGCGCCCGACCACCACGCGCTTGTCCACAATGCTGTGGTCCACCACGGCCTCCGGCTCGATCACTGCGTCGGTCATGACGATAGAATAGCGCACCACCGCCCCGCGATGCACGCGCACACCCGGCGAGAGCACGGAATATTCAACGGAGCCTTCGATCACGCAGCCGTCGGTGATCAGGCTGTGGTTGACTGTGGCGCCGGTGCGAATGTTGACAGGCGGGCGTTCTTCGCTGCGGGTGTGGATGACCCATTCACGGTCGAGCAGGTCCAGCGTTGGATTGTCAGCCAGCAGGTCCACATGCGCTTCCCAGTACGCCTGAATGGTTCCCACGTCTACCCAGTAGCCGCCGTAGGGGAAAGCGAACACCCGGTAATTGTTGTTGATCATCTTGGGAATGATGTTGTGTCCGAAGTCGTGTGAAGAACTCCCGTCCTCGGCGTCTTCGCGCAGGGCGCGCTCCAGGGCGTCGCGGCTGAACACGTAGATGCCCATTGACGCGAGCGTGCCTTTGGGCTGCCTGGGCTTTTCCTCGAAATCGGTGACGCGCAGATCGCTGCTGGTTTGCAGAATGCCGAATCGGCTGGCCTCGTCGGGGTCGACCTGCAAGGTTGCAACGGTGACATCCGCCTGCTTGTCCTGGTGGAAGTTGATCAGGATGCTGTAGTCCATCTTGTAGACGTGATCGCCGGCCAGGATCAGCACGTAATCAGGCTTGTGATTGTGAATGAAGTCGAGGTTCTGGTAGATGGCGTCGGCTGTGTTGGCGTACCAGTCTGAATCTTTGCGGCCCTGATAAGGCGAGAGGATGTACACGCCGCCGTTTAGCCGGTCGAGGTCCCACGGCGCGCCGTTGCGGATGTGATCCATCAGCGAGCGGGGCCGGTACTGGGTCAGAACACCCACGGTGGTGATGCCGCTGTTGACGCAGTTGGACAGCGGGAAGTCGATGATGCGATATTTGCCTGCAAAGGGAACAGCGGGTTTCGCGCGTTTGTCAGACAACACACCGAGGCGACTGCCGCGGCCGCCGGCCAGAATCATTGCGAGTGTTCGCATGAGCAACCTCTATGCCGATTTTGGATTCCTGATTTCGGATTTTGGATTAGCGATACGTGTCACATCAGCGCGGCTCAATTATCCAACACTTTGGTTTAGCCAGTCTGTGACGGCTTTGCTCAGACCGTTGAGCGGGCCGCGCCGGATCGTGGGGCCGGGCAGGCTGTTCAGGAAGGACTGCCCGTAGCCCTTGCTCATCAGCCGTTTGTCCAGCACCAGGATCACGCCGCGGTCGGTCTTGGAGCGGATCAGCCGGCCAAATCCCTGCCGGAAGCGCAGCACCGTCTCGGGCACGGAATACTCGTTGAAGGCATCGTCGAAGGTCTCGCTGCGCGCGGCGAAGATCGGGTCGCTGGGCACGTCGAACGGCAGCTTGCAGATGGCGACGGCGCTCAGTTTGTCGCCCTGGATGTCCACCCCTTCCCAGAAGCTGCGCGTGCCGAGCAGCACTGCCTTGTCCGCTGCGCGGAATTGTTCGAGCATGACGCGGCGCGAGGTGCCATCGCCCTGCTCGTACACCACGATGCCGTCTTCCAGCAGCCTGTGGCTGATGGCGCGCGATGTGGCGCGCAGTTGCGAATAGCTGGTGAACAGCGCCAGCCCCCGGCCCTGCGAGGCGCGGAACAGCTCGATCAGCGCGCGCTCGACCGCCGGTTGGTAGCCGGCCTGATTCGGCTCGGGTATGTCGGTGACCAGATACATCAGCGTGGACGCGGCGTAGTCGAACGGCGAACCAACCGCCAGCGTGGTCGCGTCGCCGACGTCCAACCGTTCCTGCACGTATTTGAAGCTGGGTTGATTGCCGGTTGCCGGCGTGGCGGTGCGCAAGGTGGCCGATGTCAGCACCACTGACTTTTTGGCTTTCCACAGGTGCTTGCGCATCAAATCGCCGACGTGCAAGGGCGCGGCGCGCAACGTCAGGCGCGGCGTGTGGACTCGCCCGCGCCCCGTTCCCCCATTCGACCGATCAGGCTCCAGTTCGGACCAGTAGATCGTGCGATCGTCGGGCTTGCTGATCATGCCGGTCATCTTTTCAATTGCTTCGGTGAAGAAGCGGATGGCGCCGTTGATGCGCGCCAGCAGGATGTCCAGTTCGCTGATCCCGCCATGGTTCGTATCGTCCAGGGCGCGCAAGATGCTGTCCAGCCCTCGGACGAGCGCGCTGAGTTCGCGGCGCAGGTTGTCGCAGGCGATCTCGACGCGCGGCCAGCCGGGGCTGTTGCGCACTGCGCGGGTGATGCGTGTGCGTTGGGCGTAATCCGACGAATCATCGCTGCCGTGCTCGCTGAGGAATGTGGCGAACTCGTCGAAGAAGATATCGACTCGCTCGACTGCCCGCCCGATAGCCTGTTCGGTGACATCGGTCAGATGGACTATCATGCCGGCCTGATCGGCCCGCAACGACTGTCTGGCGCGCGTGGCGACATCGGCCAGCAGGCCGGTCGGGCGTTGTCTGCCCGGTCTGTGCAATTCCTCCAACTGGCGCGCCATCTCGAAGCGGTCGATGCTGTAGGACAGCGAGTCGGTGGCGGCCGCCTCCAGGTGGTGCGCCTCATCGACGATCAGGTAGTGATATTCCGGCAGGGCGCGGTTGTCGACGGCGATATCGGCCAGCAGCAAGGCGTGGTTGACGATGACAACGTGCGCGCTCTCGGCCAGCCGGCGGGCCTGATGAAAGTAGCAGTCGGTCGCGCTGCATGTGCTGAAGTTGCAGGCGGGGTTCTGCGCCGACAGGGCGTTGAAGGCGGCGCGCTCGCCGGGGGCCGGCATGAACAACTCGTCGGCGTCGCCGGTGAGGGTGTTCGGCAGCCAGATGAGAATCTTGGTGAGCAGGCGGACCTCGTCCAGCGTTTTGGGGCCATTCCTGCGCAACTCATTCAGCCGGAGCGGGCACAGGTAGCGGCCGCGCCCTTTCATGACTGCCGCGCGCCCGTCGATGCCCAGGGCCTGTGTGACAGCCGGCACGTCCTTCTCGAAAAGCTGCTCCTGCAGGTTGATGGTGTTGGTGCTGACAACGACGCGCTCGCCGTTCTGGATGGCCCACAACATGGCCGGGATGAGGTAGGCGACCGATTTGCCGGTGCCGGTGCCGGCCTCGATCACGGCATGGCCGCTCTCGTTGAAGGCCGTCGTCACCAGCTTCAGCATCTGGATCTGCTGGGGGCGCATCTCATAGCCGGCAAAGTGCCGGGCGAATGCGCCGCCCTCGGCCAGCGCGCCGGCGACCTGCTCGACATCCAGCGGGCGGATGTCTTCCTTTGGCTCCAGCGGTTTGGCGGCCAGCTGGCTTTTCAGCGCCGCTTTGCGCGCCAGCACGGTCTGGCCGGATTTGGCGCGCTTGAGTTGCGCGCCGATGGTGGTGGTGAACACGCCGCGCGCCTGCTGTTCCAGCGCGTCGCGCCAGAAGCCGGCCAGCGACCAGCCGCTGCGCTCGGCGTGGCCGAGGATCTCTTCCAGCACGTCTTTGGGCAGATCAACAGCGCGCTCGAACGCCTTCAGGTACAACTGGTGCGCCACGCGCGCGTCGTCCAGGGCGCGATGAGTGGCCGGCAGCCGGATGCCCAGCTCCGCCGCCAGCGCGCCCAGCGAGTAGCGCCCCGCGTGCGGCACCAGGATGCCGGCCAGCTCGAACGTGTCGATGGACGGGTTGCTGACGAAGTGGTTTTGCCTGCGCAGGAAGCCCAGGTCGAACGCGATGTTGTGGCCGACGATGGGCGCGTTGCCGACGATGCGTTGCGCGTGCCGCAGGCCGTCCCACAGCGGGATGCCCTCGCGGTCGATCATGTCCTGGGTGATGCCGGTGAGGTCGGTGATCTTTTGCGGAATGGGCCGGCGGGGATTGATGACGCTGCTCCATTCCTCCAGCGCCTCATCGCCGCGAAAGCGGACGACGCCGATTTCGATGATCGCGTCTTGTTCAGGGTCGAGGCCGGTGGTTTCGATATCGAGGGAGACGAAAGTGCGCATGGTTGTTCGAGGATGATTCTACCGCCCCCGATATATACTGTGCGCGCCGGCGAGGGCGCGCAACACGATGGAACTGGAACAGATCATTCAACTGGTTGAAGGCGAAGTGCTTACTGGCGGTTTCGACATGAGCCGCCAGGTGAAGGGCGGCTGCGGCGCGGACTTGATGAGCGATGTGCTGGCCTACATCGGCCCCGGCGCGCTGCTGCTCACTGGCCTGTGCAGCGCCCAGGTCGTGCGCACCGCGCAAATGGCCGATGTGGCTGCGATTGTCTTCGTGCGCGGCAAGCGCCCCTCGCTCGACACGATCGCCCTGGCCAATCAGGAGCGCATTCCGCTGATCACCAGCGCGCACGGCATGTTCGAGCTGTGCGGCCGGCTGCATCAGGCCGGCCTGCGCAGTCTGGAAACCCCGGCATGACCCAAACCGGCGTCAATGAAGGCCCCATTCGCGCCGACCGCGTCATCACCGATGGCGCCGCCGGCCTCATCACCCGCGTCGAAGAACTGGCCTACGAACTGAAAATTGGCGAGGTGATGACCAGCCCGGCCCGAACCGTCACGCCCGATATGCGCATGTCCGACGTGCTGGCGCTGTTCCGCGACGCCAAAGTGTCCGGCGCGCCGGTGATGGCGAATGGCGAACTGGTGGGCATCGTCAGCATCGCAGATCTGATTCGCGCCCTGCAGGAGAACAACACCGCCGCCGCAGTGAGCGAATATATGACCATGCAGGTGACGACCCTCGAAGCCTCCAGCCCGGTGATCGAGGCGCTCAAGATCTTCGCCGCGACCAAAGTCGGCCGTCTGCCGGTGGTCGATCAGGCCGGCAGGCTGGTGGGCATCATCACCAAAGGCGACATTACGCGCGGCGTGCTGCGGGCGCTGGAATACGACTACCAGGAAGAAGAGGTGCGCAAGTACCGCGCCCGCCACCTGTTCGAGGATATCGTCTCTGACCGCACCAGCCTGACCTTGCGCTACAAAATCAAACAGGGCGACTTCGCCCATGGCGGCAATGCTTCCAGCCATATCAAACGGGCGCTGGTGCGTCTGGGCGCCTCGCCTCAAATCGCCCGCCGCTGCGGCATCGCCATCTACGAAGCCGAGATGAATCTGATCATCCACACCACCCACGGCGGGACGATCCGGGTGGAGATCGAGCCGCACCAGATCGTGATGGAGACCATTGACGATGGGCCGGGCATCGAAGACATCGATCTGGCCATGACACCCGGCTACTCGACCGCGCCAGATTCTGTCCGCGAGCTTGGCTTTGGCGCCGGCATGGGATTGAAGAATATCCAGCGCTGCGTGGACGACATGTATCTCGACTCGACCGTGGGGCGCGGCACACGGCTCGAAATGCGCATCTTTCTGAAACCCGATGAACAGCTTGGCGACCCCAATCCGTCCGCAGAACGCGCCGGCAGAAACGGCGGCGCGTCACAATGACCAACAAGGAGACAGCCGCATGACGCTACAGGACATTATCCAGCAACTCGACCTGACCGCGCTGACCCGGAAGACAGACTTCAGCGGGATCACGCCGGCTTCCGGCTATGCCTCCGACCTGCTCAGTTGTGTCATGGCCGGCGCAAAGCGCAAATCAGTTTGGGTCACGCTTCAGGCGCACGCCAATATCGTTGCTGTGGCTGCCCTGCTCGATCTCAGCGCCGTCATCATCACCGAAGGCGCCATGCCCGATCCCTCGGCGATCGCCAAAGCCGACGAGGAAGGCGTCATTCTGTTGTCCACGCAAATGCCCACGTTCGAGGTGGTGGGTAGGCTGTGGGAGATGGGGCTGAGAACGGAGTCCAGATGACAGACGACAGACGACAGACAACAGACAACAGATAACAGACGGGATACGGTCTGTGATCTGTGGTCTGTGATCTGTATTCTGTATTCTGATGAAATCCTACATCGCCGAGTTGCACGTCCACACGTGCCTATCGCCGTGCGCGGAGGTCGAAATGATCCCGCCCCTGATCGCGCAGACGGCGCTCGATCAAGGCATCAACCTGATCGCCATCACCGATCACAATGCCAGCGCCAATGCAGAGGCGGTCATGCGGGCGGCCGCCGGCGCGGGGCTGACGGTGTTGCCCGGCATGGAACTGCAAACCGTCGAAGAAGTGCATCTGCTGTGCCTGTTTGACACCCTCGAACAGACGCGCGCCTGGCAGGAGGAGGTGGATCGGCGCATGCCGGCTCTGGAGAACGACGCCGAGCACTTTGGCGATCAGTTCGTTGTGGATGAGACCGGCGACTTCGTGAGACGCGAAACGCGCCTTCTGCTGGCCTCGGCGAATATCGGGCTGAGCGACGCTGTGGAACGGGTTCATCAACTGGGCGGCCTTGCCATTCCCGCTCATGTTGACCGCAAAGCCTACAGCCTGATCCAGAATCTGGGACTGATTCCTGAAGACGCGCCTTTCGACGCGCTGGAGATCTCGCGCCATATCACGCCGGAACGGGCGCGGCTGAACTATCCGCAGCTTGAAAAGTATGCGCTCATTCAAAGCGGCGATGTTCACCGGCTGGACGAATATATGGGCAGGAACCTGTTCCGCCTCGAATCGCCGACCGTGGCCGAGATCAGGCTGGCGTTGCAGGGCCGGGATGGGAGATCCTTCCGGTTGCGATCGATCCGAGTCGAGGATGCGATGACCGGCCAGTGAGCCGGAAGCGCGCCTGCAAGCCGGCCCGCTGCTTGACCTCCGCCTCGGGTCTGACAAATAGCCTCCTGGAGCGGTGACATTTGACAGATGACTTTTTCGGGCGCGGTGCTAGAATCCTTGTGAAAATTTTCACCACACTGAGGCAGCGTTGACAACATCGTTGATGACACTGCGGGCAGTTGAATGCGAGCAGAGAATGGCACAAACAGTTCACGATAACCCGAAGAACGATCCGGTTGCCGTCCCCGAGCAGAAAGCGTTGATCGACCGTATTCTTGCCGAGAACAAGGACTTGCCCGGCGCGGTCATGGTCGTGCTAAACGAATTGCAGGCCCAGATCGGATTTGTGTCGCCGGCCATGCAGGCCTACGTTGCCCAACAAATGCGAGTGCCGCTGCAACAAGTGCACGGCGTGGTGTCGTTCTACTCGTTCTTCACCACCATGCCGCGCGGCAAGCACACTGTGAAGTTCTGTATGGGCACTGCGTGTTACGTGGGCGGCATGCCGCAGTTGATCGAGAAAGCCAAGTCGGTGTTCGGATGTGATGTGGGCGAGACGACCGCCGACGGCATGGCCACGCTCGAAGTGTGCCGCTGTGTCGGCGCATGCAGCCAGGCGCCGGTCATCGTGATTGACGAAGAGCTGCATGGCCGGGTGCGCCCCAACAAGTTGCCGCAGATCCTCAAGAAAGCCCAGCAATGAAATTGCGGATTTTGGATTTTCGATTTGGGATTGAAGAGGGCGTCTAACTCAAAACCCAAAATCGGGATGGCCATGCGCGAGCTTGCACTCCACATCCTTGACATTGCTGAGAACAGCGTGTCGGCCCAGGCCCGGCGCGTTGAGATCGGCGTCGAGGAAGACCTGCGACGCGACCGGCTGCGTTTGTGGGTCAAGGATGATGGGCGAGGCATGGACGAGGAGATGGTGGCGCGCGTGACAGACCCATTCGTGACCTCGCGCACCACCCGCAAAGTCGGGTTGGGCATCCCGTTGCTGAAGGCAGCCGCAGAGAGTTGCGGCGGCCATTTGCGCATTCTCTCGGCGGTCGGGCACGGAACATGCCTGGAGGCCGAGTTTCAGCGCAGCCATATTGATCGCATGCCGTTGGGCGATCTGGCCGGAACGATGTACACCCTGGTGGTGGGCTGGCCGGATGTGCGCTGGGTTCTGCGCTACAGCGTGGGCGAGTCCAGGTTCGAGTTCGACAGCGGGCCGATCAAACAAGAACTCGGCGACGCGCCATTGACTGAGCCGGCGGTGCTCGCGTTCATACGCGAGTCGCTGCAGCAAGGCGTCGCCGGCGTCCAGCAACAGGCTGTTTAAGACAAGGACATGGGCCATTTTGGATTTTCGATTGCTGATTTTGGATTGGCTGATGCTGCGCCAGATCGGGAATGCAAAGTCCCAGGTCCAAAATCCACAATCCAAAATCCAAAATCCCAAATGGAGGTTTTGATATGCCAGCAGTGAAGTCGCTCGAAGAGCTGAGAAAGCTGCGTGAGGAAGCCATTCAGAAGCGCAACGCCAAGACGACCAGCGGCGACATCCAGATCACCGTGGCCATGGGCACCTGCGGCATTGCCGCCGGCGCCCGCGACACGATGCGCGCCGTGCTCGACGAAATCGAAGCCAACAGTCTGGCCGGCGTGGTTGTCAAGCAGACCGGATGCATCGGCATGTGCGAACTGGAGCCGATTGTCATGGTCGAGGCCGGCGGCCATCCCAAAGTGACCTATGGGAAGGTCAACGTCGAGCGCGCCCGGCGGATCATGAAGGATCATGTCATGGGCGGCAAGGTCGTCTCAGAGTGGGTGGTTCAGACCGCTTGAAGGGATTTTAGATTTTGGATTTTAGATTTGCGATTGGCTAACCTCATTGCCTGGATCACAATCCAAAATTCAAAATCGCAAATCCAAAATCGTCAATTGCCATGAAGTATTTTCGCAGTCACGTTCTGGTTTGCGTCGATCCTGAGTGCCTGTCGAAAGGCGCGCACGATGTGCTGGATGCGCTCAACGACGAACTCGTAGCCCAGGGCCTCATCGACGAGGTTCAAGTGCTGGAAACATCGCGGATCGGCGGCTGCGCCGTCGGCCCGGAAGTGATGGTCTACCCGGAAGGCGTTCACTATGTCGGCCTGTCGGTGAGCGACGTGCCGTATCTGGTCGAGGAGCATTTTCTCAAGGGCCGCGTCGCCCGGAAATTCGTCGCCCCGCCCAGGGTGAGCGCCGACGAGGAACTGGGCGCGCCGACCTCGAAGGAAGTGCGCGTCGTGCTGCGCAACTGCGGCAAGATCGATCCCGAAAATATCGACGATTACATTGCCGAAGACGGTTACGCGGCGCTGGAGAAGGCGCTTGGCGGCATGACGCCGGAGCAGGTCATCGATGAGGTCTTGGCTTCCGGGCTGCGCGGACGGGGCGGCGCCGGCTTCCCCACCGGCCGCAAGTGGCAGTTCGCGCGCGCATCCAAAGCCACGCCGAAATACATGATCTGCAACGCCGACGAAGGCGACCCCGGCGCGTTTATGAACCGGCGCGTCCTTGAAGGCGACCCGCACTCCGTCCTGGAGGGCATGATCATCGGCGGCTACGCCGTGGGCGCCAGCCGGGGCTACGTCTATTGTCGCGCCGAGTACCCTGTCGCCGTGCGCACCCTGCGCATCGCCATCGAACAGGCGCGCGCCTATGGCCTGCTGGGCGAGAATATCCTGGGCAGCGGCTTTTCATTCGATATCGAAGTGCGCGTGGGCGCCGGCGCATTTGTGTGCGGCGAAGAGACGGCGCTGATGGCCTCGATTGAAGGCAAGCGCGGTGAGCCGCGCCCGCGCCCCCCGTTCCCGGCGGTGAGCGGCCTGTGGGCCAAACCCAGCAATGTCAACAACGTCGAGACCTACGCCAACGTGCCGCAGATCATTCTCAAGGGCGCCCGGTGGTTCGCCAGCATGGGCACCGAGAAGAGCAAGGGCACCAAGACATTCGCCCTGGCCGGCGACGTCAATCACACCGGCCTGATTGAGGTGCCCCTCGGCATCAACATGCGCGAGGTGATCTACGACGTGGCGCAGGGCATCAAAGACGGCAAGAAGCTCAAGGCCGTGCAGATCGGCGGGCCGATGGGCGGCTGTCTGCCCGAAGAATATCTGGACCGGCCCATCGACTATGAATCGCTGGCGGCGGCCGGCACCATCATGGGGTCGGGCGGCCTGGTCGTCATGGACGAAGACACGTGCATGGTCGACATCGCCCGCTTCTTCATGGAGTTCATCCAGGATGAGAGCTGCGGCAAGTGCACGCCCTGCCGCGTGGGCACCCGGCGCATGCTGGAGATTCTGCAGCGCATCTGCGCCGGCGACGGGCGCGACGGCGACATCGAAACGCTCGAAACGCTCTGCAAGTGGATCAAAGTGACCAGCCTGTGCGGTCTGGGGCAGGGCGCGCCCAACCCGGTCGAGAGCACGCTCAAGCACTTCCGCCACGAGTACGAGGCCCATATCTACGAGAAGCGCTGCCCGGCCAAGGTGTGCAAGGGTCTGATTCGATACGAGATTGTGGACGCCTGCACCGGCTGCACCGTGTGCGCGCGCAACTGCCCGGTCAACGCCATCACCGGCCAGCGCCGCCAATTGCACGTGATCGACCCGAACACCTGCATCCGTTGCGGCATCTGCGAGCAGGTGTGCAACTTCAACGCCATCGTCATCCGGTAGGGCTTTTCGGGTTCGTAAGGTTCGGTGAGGTTCGTAAGGTTTATCAGGTTCGTCATGTTGGCGGCGAGACGGCAACGTTACACACTTGAGAACCTGAGCAACCTGGGACCCTGACCAACCTGAGAGCCTGACAGACCTGAACAACCCAACGGGAGGTCATCGATGTCCGTGAAGACGACCGAAGTCGAAGGGATTGAACCCAATGTGGTTCACCCGCCCCGGCCCGCGTTGAGCGAGGACGAGGTGCGCGCGGCAGTGCAGGCGGCCGTCGCCCGACGCGGCGGCGCAACCTCTGACCCGGTCCACATGCGCGAGGAGTTGATCCCTATTCTCAGCGAGGTCAACCAGGCGCTGGGCTATCTGCCGCCGGAAGCGTTCGTCGAAGTCGGCAAGCAACTGCGCCTGCCGGTCAGTCAGTTGTTCTCGGTGGCCAGTTTCTACCAGATGTTGTCCACCAGGCCGCGCGGCCGGCATGTCGTCCAGTTCTGCGAAAGCGCGCCGTGCCATGTGGTGGGGGGGCGCCAGGTTTGGACGGCGCTACAGGAGGCGCTCAAACTTGGCCCCGGCGAGACCAGCCCGGATGGCAAATGGACTTTGCAGACAACCAGTTGCATTGGCATTTGCGCCGTGGGGCCGGTCGTCGTCGTCGACGCGGATATCTATGGCAACGTGACGCCGGCGCAGGTGACGGAGATACTGGCAAAGTACCAGTGAAGGAGGCCACAGTGAAGGCTGTACGCTCTCTCGTTTTGGTCTCGAACGATCCCGACAGCATGGCGCTGGGCGCCCAGGAGGTCTATCGCCGCATCCAGGAGGAAGTGAAAGCCTTCGGGCTGCAAGATGAAGTGGCGGTCACCCTGGCGGCCGATGTGGGCCGGCATGACGTGGCGCCGATGGTCATGGTGTACCCGGAGGCGGTGGTGTACGGGCCGGTCAAGCCCGACGATGCCAGGACGCTGGTCGAGGAGCATCTGTACAAGGGGCGCGTTGCCCCCGGCCTGATGGCGCCGGCGCGCGAAATGACCGGGCGGATCGCCTGGTTGTCCGCGCGCAAAGGCACGCTGCCGGCCGAGCAACGCATTGTTCTGGAGCGCGCCGGCATCATCGACCCCGATGACATCGAGGACTACATCGCTCACGAGGGTTACGCGGCTTTGGGCAAGGCGCTGACCGAGATGAAGCCGGTTGACGTGATCGAAGAAATCACGCGCGCCGGCCTGCGCGGGCGCGGCGGCGCCGGCTTCCCCACCGGCGCGAAGCTGAAGATGGTCGACCGCGAGCGCAATCCCAAGAAGTACGTCATCTGCAACGCCGACGAGAGCGAGCCGGGCACTTTCAAGGATCGCCTGATCCTGGAAGGCGACCCGCACAGCATCATCGAGGCCATGGCGCTGGCGGCCTATGCGGTGGGCGCTGATGAGGGGTTCGTCTATGTGCGCGGCGAATACGCGCTGGCCCAGACACGCCTGAAGAAAGCCATTGCCCAGGCCAAAGAAATGGGATTCCTGGGTCAGGACATCTTCGGCAGCGGGTTCAATTTCGATCTGCACATTCATTCGGGCGCCGGCGCGTATGTCTGCGGCGAAGAGACGGCGCTGATTGAGTCGATTGAAGGCAAGCGTGGCGAGCCGCGCCCGCGGCCGCCCTATCCGACCCAGGTCGGCTTGTGGGGCAAGCCAACGCTGGTGAACAATGTCGAGACGCTGGCGAACCTCCCGCCGATCATCCGCAACGGCGCGGCCTGGTTCAAGCAGTTCGGCACGCCCAACAGCGCCGGCACGAAGGTCTACACCATCCTGGGCAACGTCAACATGACCGGCCTGATCGAAGTGCCGATGGGCATCACCCTGCGCGAGGTCATCTCGATCTACGCCAAGGGAATGCGCGATGGGCGCGCCTTCAAGCTGGCCCAGACCGGCGGCTCCAGCGGCTCGATCATCCCGGCTGTCTTGCAAGACACGCCGATGGATTTTGACTCATATGCAAAGGCCGGCGTGTCGCTTGGCTCCGGCGCCCTGCTCATCTGCAACGAGGACACGTGCGTGGTCGATCTGGCCAAAGTGCTGATGAATTTCTTCAAGAGCGAGAGCTGCGGGCGCTGCGGCCCCTGCCGGATTGGCACCGGCCGGGCCTGGCAGATTCTCGACGGCATTTCGCAGGGCGTCGGCAAGCTGAGCGACCTGAACGATCTGGAGACCCTGGCCAACGGCCTGAACCAGTTCTCGAACTGCGGCCTGGGCCAGACGGCAGCAGTCCCAATCCGGGACATGCTCAGATATTTCCGGGCCGAGGTGGAGGCGCACATCAAGCTCAAGGTGTGCCCGGCCGGCGCATGTGCCATGTCCGGCAAAGTGCGCGGCGCGTAGCGCAGAGCGCAGACAACAGAGCACAGAGTGCGCAGATTGACTGACTCCTGACTCCTGACTCCCGACTCCCGACTACTGGCTACTGACGACTGACTACTGACAAGAGGACTCCAACATGGTCAATCTCAAAATCGACGGACAAGAGATCAGCGCGCCGGAAGGAACCACGGTGCTGCGCGCCGCAGAAGCGGCCGGCATCACCATTCCAAAGTTGTGCGATCACAAGGAACTCACACCCTACGGCGGCTGCCGGCTCTGCCTGGTGGAGGTGGAAGGCGCGCGCACGCTTCAGCCGTCCTGCACCCTGCCGGTCAGCGACAAGATGGTGGTCTGGACCAACACGCCCCAGGTGCGCGAGGCGCGCAAGTTCGTGCTGACGCTTATCTTCAGCGAGCGCAATCACTTTTGCATGTACTGCCCGGTCAGCGGCGGAGATTGCGAGCTGCAGAACTCGGCCTATGCCGAGGGCATGACGCACTGGCCGCTGCAACCGAACTGGCAACCCTATCCGGTGGATGCGTCGCACAAAGACTTCATGCTCGACAACAACCGCTGCATCCTGTGCCGGCGGTGCATCCGCGCGTGCGGCGAACTGGTGGGCAATTTCACCCTCGGCGTCGAGGAACGCGGCGCGCGCACGATGGTCATGGCCGACCTCGGCGCGCCGCTGGGCGAAAGCACGTGCATTGCGTGCGGCACGTGCATCCAGGTCTGCCCGACCGGCGCCCTGATCGACCGGGCCAGCGCCTATCGTGGCCGCGAGAAGGACACTCAGAGGATCGCGTCCACCTGCGCCGGCTGTAGTCTGGGCTGCGGCATCGTCATGGTCACCCGCGACAATAACCTGTTGCGCATCGAAGGCGACTGGGATGCGCCGGTGAATGAGGGTTTGCTGTGCGAAGTGGGCCGCTTCAGGCCGCTGGACGACCCCGGCGAGCGCATTCTGACGCCGCTGGTGAGGAAAGATGGCGCCTTGAAGGCCGCAACCTGGGAAGAGGCCATCGCCGTGGCTGCCGCGAAGCTGCAACCGCTGGCTGGCAAGAATGGCGCCGGCGTCGCGGCAGTCGCCTCGCCGCGCCTGACCGCCGAGGCCCTCTGCGCGTTCAGCGACTTGTTTGGCCACAAGCTGGGCAGCGCATCGCTCGCCACAACGGACGAGTCAATCCCCGCGCCGGTTGCATCAACAGGCGCGCTTGCCGATTTGAAGGACGCCGACTGTGTGCTGACCGTCGGCGCCGACCTGGTCGCCGATCATCAGGTGGCCGGCTTCTTTGTCAAGCGTTCGCTGCCGAAAGGAACACGATTGATCGTCGTGGACGCCGGCGAGAACCGGATGAAACCGCTGGCCGATTGCGCCATCACACCGAAGAAAGGCGCCGAACACAGCGCAGTGGCCGGCATCGTGGCCGCGATCAAAGGTCAGCCGGGTGATGAATTCAGCAAACAGGCCGGCGTGGTGGCAGATGTCATTGCCAGCGCGGCGAGCATGATCGCGGCAGCCGGCAAAGTGGTGATCGTGGCCGGCCCGCTGAAGGGCGTGTCGGGCGCGCTGTCTGAACTGGCCGGTGCCACGGGCGCGAAGATCGTGAGCGTGTATGGCAAGGCCAACAGCCGCGCGGCCGCAGCTTACAAACTGGCCGGCGCGTTCGAGCCAAAGGGCAAGCAGGCCGTGTTCCTGGCCCTGGGCGACGAGAAGCCGAGCCAGAAGCTTGTGCAGCAAGCGCAGGGCGCGCCGTTCGTGGTTGTGCAGGCGGCCTATGCTTCGCAACTCACAGCCGCCGCTGATGTCGTGTTCCCAGTCGAGACCTGGGCCGAGCAGGAAGGGCATTTTGTCAACATCGAGGGCAGGGCGCAGGAAGCGCGGCGCGGATTGACGCCGCCGGACGATGTGTGGTCCAGCCTCAGGGTGTTGCAGTCGCTGGCTCAGAAGATGGGCTACGAATTGACTGCTGACTGGCAGAAGGGATTTTAGATTTTAGATTTTGGATTTTAGATTTGGGGCTGCCAGGCAAATCCAAAATCTGAAATCCAAAATCGGCAATGGAGAGAGGGTATGGCAAAGCCGAAAGTGTGTGATGACTGGCTGGCCGGGTGCGCCGGCTGCGAGATGTCGCTGCTCGACATCGACGAGCGCATTTTGCAGCTGGTCGATCTGGTCGATCTGCGCTCGACGCCGATCACGGACCTGAAGACGCCGGATGAGAGCGGCGTGGATGTGGGCATTCTGACCGGCGCGGTGAACAACACCTATAACGAGGAAGTGGCCCACACCATGCGCAAGCGCGCGAAGATCGTCGTGGCGCTGGGCGACTGCGCCGTGTTTGGCGGCGTGGTGGCCATGCGCAACTTCTTCAAGCTGGAAGACGCGTTGCAGCGCGCCTATGTCGAAACCGAGAGCACCGAGCCGGGCAGCAAAGTGCCGTCCGATCCAGAGCTGGCCCGGCCCATGACTGTGAAGGCGGTCGGCGAGGTCGTGAAGGTGGATGTCAATGTGCCAGGCTGCCCGCCAGAGGCCGACGTGATTTTCTACGCGCTGAGCGAGCTGGCGCAGGGGCGCATTCCAGAGCTAAAGGGCGAGCTGTTGCATTGGCACTAGCGATTTTGGATTGCGGGTTTTGGATTGCGGACGCAAATCCCGAATCCGAAACGGAATGGAGAAGAGATGAGCGCGCAAAAGATCACGATCGAGCCGGTCACCCGGATTGAGGGGCACGCCAAGGTCACCATTCATCTGAATGAGGCCGGCGATGTCGAGCGGGCGTATCTGCACATCAACGAATTCCGCGGCTTTGAGAAGTTCTGCGAAGGCCGCATGTACTTCGAGATGCCCAGCATCACGCCGCGCATCTGCGGCATCTGTCCGGTCAGCCACCATCTGGCCTCGGCCAAAGCGTGCGACCAGATCGTCGGGGCCGAGCCGCCGCGCCCGGCCAGCCTGCTGCGCGAGCTGATGCACATGGGGCAGATCATCCAGAGCCACGGCATGCACTTCTTCGAGCTGGCCGGGCCGGATCTGCTGCTGGGCTTCGACGCCGACCCCGCCATCCGCAACGTAGTGGGCCTGATCCAGGCCAACCCCGAAGTCGCGGTGAAAGCGGTGCGGCTGCGCAAGTATGGCCAGGAGATCATCCACACCCTGGGCGGGCGCAAGGTGCATCCGAACTTTGCCATCCCCGGCGGCGTGAACAAGGCGCTGAAGCCGGCTGAGCGTGACGAGATCCTGGCCGGCTGGCAGGAAGCCCTGGAGACCACCCAACTCGGCATTGCCATCATCAAGGACTGGGCGGCCCGCAACAAGGAAGACATCGACAAGTTCGCCGTCTTCCCCACCGGTTACTTCGGCCTGGTCACCCCGCAGGGCGGCCTGGAACTGTATCAGGGCGACTGCCGGCTGATCGACCAGAAGGGCAACCTGTTGGAGCAGTTCCCGGCGACCCGCTATCTCGACTATATCCAGGAGCATGTCGAGGACTGGTCCTATCTCAAGTTCCCGTTCTACAAGAAGATGGGCTGGCCGAAGGGGGTGTACCGCGTCGGCCCGCTGGGCCGGCTGAATGTGGCCGACCGCATTGACACGCCGCTGGCGAACGAGGAATGGAAGCTCTTCCGCAGCCTGAACGGCGGCAGGCCGGTTGAGAACACCCTGCACTATCACTACGCGCGCCTGATCGAGGCGCTGTTCGCCATCGAGAAAGTGCGCGTCCTGCTCGACGACCCGGACATCCTTAGCACCGAGATTCAGAATACGCGCAAAGACTTCAATCCAGAAGCGGTGGGCGTCATCGAAGCGCCGCGTGGCACGCTGCTGCACCACTACTGGGTGAAGGAAAATGGCCAGATCGAGCGCGTCAACCTGATCGTCTCCACCGGCCACAACAACTATGCCATGAGCACGGCCGTCGATAGCGTGGCCAAGACCTACATCAGCGGCCAGAAGGTGCGCGAGGGCCTGCTCAACCGGGTGGAAGCCGCTGTGCGCGCCTATGACCCCTGTCTGTCGTGCTCGACCCACGCGCTGGGCCAGATGCCGATGATTGTCGATATCCTGGGGCCGGATGGCGCTGTGGTAGAAACGTTGCGCCGCGACGGCTGATGCGGCTTCCGCCCTGTGCCCATCCCCCATCGCCACCCAGAGGGGCATTCACAAGAATGCCCCCTCTTTTTTTGCTTTGTTGCTGCCCTGATTCGTTTCCGTTTGCCGGTGAGCGCGATGTGATGTGATATTGTTGCCCTTTTGCGATAAAAAAGCAAAGGAGTTGCCCATGAACCGGCGGTTCACCACAGCGGATGAAAATGCCGCAAGTGGTGGCATGACCGGGTTTGTGGGCGCATTTTCACCGGAGAATGATTATGCAATGCAAGTGCGGCCACCTGGTTGGCCTGATGGCAGCCTGCGCTCTTGTGACTGCTGCCGGTCACGCTGGTCCGGTTCGCGCGCAGCAACCTGAGCCACCAACGCAATCACTGCCCCAGCCGGCCTATCTGCCTGCCCCCGTGCCCCAGACGCCGCACTCGACAGGCGACCCGTCATCCAGCGCCTTGCCTGACGTGCCGCCCGATGGGTCGCCAGCGCCGGCAACGGTTGCGGCTGTGTCGCCGCGCGCATTCTTCCCCACAGTTGTCAGATCACCCGCATCACTGCCCAACCCCCCGGCGGACAAAAATGATATTCGCGCCTACATCAACTATTTTCGGGCGCTGGCCGGCGCGCCGGCCATCAGTCTGGATGCCACGCTGAACAACAATTGCTGGCTGCACGCCCGGTACATGGCCGAGAACAACGTGCTGACCCATCAGGAAGACCCAAACAATCCCTGGTACACGCCGCAGGGGCAGGTGTGCGCCGGCAACGGCAACGCCTGGATGGGCGGCGCGTTCTATCAACCCTACTGGCAGCCCTATCACGCCATTGAGGGTTGGATGGGATCGGTGGGGCACCGGCTGTGGATGTTGTATCCGACCACGCCGGTGTTCGGTTTTGGCTTCTACACTGCGGCCAACAATCGCGCGGCCGCCGGCCTGGACGTGCTGTCGCGCTTCAATTCGACCGCCGATGCGTCCTACCCCAACTGGCCGGTGCGTTACCCGGCCTCTGGTCAGACCGACGTGCCGGCGGCCCAATACCCCATCACGATCTTCTGGCGCTACTGGGGGCCTGCGCCTACGCTGACCGGCGCCAGCCTGAGAACCGCCGATGGCGTGGCGGTGGCGCATACCGCAACCACCAGCCTGGATGCCGGGCACAAGGGCGTGAAGGTCACGCCCAGCGTCGCGCTGGCCCGCAACACGGCCTATGTGGTGTCTATATCGGGCGCGTACAACGGCGCGCCCTTCAGCTACACCTGGTCGTTCAGAACCAGCCCGTGAGATGAAGAAAGCTGCTGAGCGAGTATGTGTATGACAGGTTGAACGCCGTGGTCAACGAAGACGGCACGCGCTTCGTTTGCCACACGTTGTACAACCCGCAGGGGCAGGTCGTGGCGCAGCGGCTGGTGGCTGAGCTTGTCGAAGCCGGTGGTGTACATCGCCGGCGTGTACGAGTGGCGGGCCGGGCGATGACGACGCAATACGATGGCGGGGCGATGCGACGGAGCGGGCACGCCGGCCCCCGCAAGGCGCGGTATCATTGCCTCGCGGAAGTCCTCCGCGCGCCCGGCTATGGACAGCATCACCTCTCTCTGCGAGCGTTATCACGTCGATCTGGCGCATGCCGGCCACGTCGCCCGGCTGACCACGGCGCTGTTCGACGCGCTGCACCCGCTCCATCAACGCTCGCCGCGCGCGCGCGAACTGGCCGAGGCCGGCGCCCTTTTGCACAACGTGGGCCTGACGACCGACCCCGCCGGCCATCACATCGCCGGCCGTGACATCATCGTCGCCGCGCAACTTTCCGGCTTCACCCAGGCCGAGCGATTGATGCTGGCTTGCATTGCCGCTTTCCATCGCAAGGCAGTTCGCCCGGAGGCCGAGCCGCTATTCCAGGCGTTGAATCCTGCTCAGCAGCATGAGACGCTTGTGCTCAGCGCACTGGTGCGCATTGCCGACGGATTGGACTACTCGCAGACCCAATCCACGCGCATCGACTCGGTTGATCTGGATCAGGCGCCGGATGCCGAAAAACCCATCCGCCTGCGCGTGAAAGGCCCGCACAGCCACGAAGACGCCGCCCGGGCCGAAAAGAAGTCCGACCTGTGGCGCGCGCTGTTCCGGCCTGTGCGCGTGAGCGGGCGCATGACGCGCCCCGGCCTCACGCCCGATGACACGCTCGCTGCCGCCGGCCGGCGCATCCTGCGCTATCAACTCGACCGCATCGATCAGGACGATTGGTTGCTGCGCGATGGCGCCGCCTCACCCCGGCTGATTCACCGCCTGCGCGTGACCACGCGCCGGATGCGCAGCACCCTGCGCGCCTTCGGCGACTATTACCGTCCGAAGAGCCTGCGCCCCCTGACCAAAGGGCTGCTGCGCCTGGCCGATTGCCTGCGCCCGCTGCGCGAACACGATGTGCTCGTGACGGCGCTGGAGGACTATGCCAGAGACTTCGAGGCCGGCGCGGAGGCGCTGCCCGGCGTCGAGGCGCTCATGGCGGCCTGGCAGGCTGAGCGCGAGGCGCTGCGCGCGCGCGTCACCGAATATCTGGCCGGCCCGGAACACGCGCAATGGTTCCAGGAAATGCTGGCGTTTGTGCAAACCGATCGCCACGACCGGCCGGCCAAACCCGGCAAGCCTTCCCGCCTGCGCCACGCCATCGACGCCATGCAGGCCGAGCATCTGGCGCGGGTGAGGGCGTTCGACGTGATGCCCGATGCGCCGTCGGTCGAAGATCTGCATCGCCTGCGGATCGCCATCAAGCGCCTGCGCTACCTCACCGACGCGCTGCGCGAGGTGTTGCCGGCCGATCGCGCAGAAAGGGTGTTGACCGCCTGTGTTGCGGCCCAGGATGCCTATGGCGGCGTGAACGATGCGCACATGGCCGCCGGCGCTGCGCTGCGCTTTCTGGAAGATCGCTCCCCCGATGCGCGCGGTCTCGATCCGGCGGCTATGCGCGGTGTGGTGAGCTTCGCGCAGGCGCAGCAGCAGGTGATCGACAGGGAATTGTCAGGCTGGCGAGCCTGGCTGGCGCCGCTGTTGGTGATATGATGCCCGCCCGGCAACGCGGACTCTGTCCGCCTGCTCCGTGGAGGGCCTGATGTTGAACCGCGATCATCTCTCTCAGCCTGCTGCCTGTCCGCGCCGGCTTGCCGCCAGCGCCCTGTCGCTTGCCCTGGCGTTTGCGCTGACGGCGTGCGCCGCTGCCGTGTCGTCTGCGCCGGCCGGCATTCGCGTTGCGCCGATCACACCCCCGGCTTCGACAAGCTCAGCCACCAACACGCCCATCGTGGTGGACATTGTTGTGCCGCCCAATGCCCAACCGGCAACGCCGGCCCCGCCTGCAGCCATACCCACCCCGATCGCAACGGTTGCGCCGACGCCTCGGACTATGTCCGCGACTTCCGCCGAAACGCCGGCTGAGTCGCCGACACCCTTGCCCGATCCGGTTGCGATCACAGGACAGCGCGTCCCCGTCCCCGCAGTTGGCGAGGATGCCACCACCGGCCTCTCGGCCACCGAGACCTTCTCCGACACTGCCGTGCCCCCGCCGGTCGATCTGGTGGTGTTGCCCCCGGGCACGATCAACATTGCCCTGCTCGGCGTGGACAC
>DAOTYS010000455.1:0-5367 GCA_034434575.1 Thermoflexales bacterium | reverse complement strand
CCAGGCCATCCGAAGCCTGTTTTCCCAATGGCGAATGTCTGGCCGGCATGCAACAGCGGGTAGTGGCGGCGCTGGAGCAAATCGCAGCCCGGCATCCAGACCCTGAGCCGCCTCCCCAGACCGAAGCAAAACAGGATGGCGGCGCTTCGGACAGTGTCCGCGTCGGCGCCGGCGCAGAGGGGCAGCCGAACATGTCACCGCCGGTTGTCGCCGTCGTCATGCATGCCGATCCCATTCGCGCCGCGCTGGCCCATTTCCTCGGCATGCCGTTCGACAATTTCCAGCGCCTGGGCGTCTCGCCGGCGTCGATCAGCGCGGTCATGATCGGCGCAGATCGCAAGAGCGGCCGGCAGTTCATACATGTTCTGAATGTGAACCAGGTTGCGCAGGCTGCATGACGCCGGCCTGCGCGTCAGCGCGCATGTCACGCGGGATATGAAGCTGGATCGCCTTGACCGCGCCGCCCTATCTGCAATGGCGGCGATCGCCAGTGTGATCGGCGTCATTCTGTGGCGCGGCGATCAGGTGGGCGTGCAGATCATCCGCGCCATACCTACGGCTGGGGCTGAAGCTGTCGCCATCCGACCTGTGCTCTCATTCACCTTCAGCGAGGCGATGATTGCCGATTCGCTTGAAGGCCGGGTGCGCCTGTCGCCAGAGACGCCGGGTGCCCTGCGCTGGAGCGGGGCCACGGCTTTGTTTGCGCCAGCCGGCCCCCTGCAACCCGACACCACCTATACCGTGACCATTCAGGCCGGCGCGCGCAGCGAGCGTGGGCGCCTGCTGTTGCGCGATGCACAGTGGTCTTTTCGCACTGGCCATCCACGCGTGGTCTATCTCTCGCCCGCGTTGGAGACCGGCGATCTATACCTGGCCGAGATCGACGCCGCGACGCCTCCGCGCCGGCTCACCTCCGAGCCTTATGGCGTCTTTGACTTTGCCATCAGCCCGGACGGCGCGCGCATCGTGTACAGCGCCAACCGCGACGATTCCGGCGCGCGCGATCTGTGGTTGATCGATCTGGAGGGCAGCCGGCGTGAACTGCTGGTCGCCTGCGATCAGCAGGTGTGCCAGTCGCCATCGTGGGCTGCCGACAGCGTCCGCATTGCCTTTGAGCGGCGCGCGCTGGTCGAAGGCGCGGTGGGCCGGGCGCCAGGGCCGGCCCGCATCTGGCTGATCGACAGCCTTACACGGCAGGCGGCGCCATTGTTCAGTGAAACAGGCGATGGCGCAGGACAGAAACTTGGAGCATTGCCGCGCTGGGCGCCGGTGGGCGACAGGCTCGCATACTACGACCCGCTCGAAAGCGCCATCACGGTCCTGGACACCCGATCTGGTGAGATTGTCCAGTTGCCGAGCGTGCTGGGTGACTCTGGCGTCTGGTCGCCCGATGGCAGCCAGTTGATCTACCCCGATCTGGTGGCCGTGGACGCCGGCCAGTTCAGCCAGATGTTGCGCGCAGACTTGACGACGAATGTGATTACGCCGGTCACCGAGTTGAAGCCAGCCAATGACGCTTCGACTGCCTGGTCGCCTTCTGGCGCATGGATCGCGTTCAGCCGCCAATCTATTGGAGCCAGGAGCAGTTTCGGGGCGCTCGGACCACAGGTATGGATCAGTTCGGTCAAAGATGGCGCAGCGCGCCCGCTGACAGACCAGCCCGAATTCAGCTACGGCGGCCTGCGCTGGAGTCCAGACGAAAAGTGGATCGTGGCGGTGCGCACCAGCCTGCGGACGCCCAATCCGCAACCAGAGGTGTGGTTGATTCGAGTTGATCAGACGCCGGGCCTTGCAGAGCAACGCCTGCTGGCAAGGAACGCGACGATTCCAGCGTGGGCGCCATGATAACGCTCAGGCGCATCCCCATCAGGACAATAGCTGCTCGATCTGGCTAATGCCGTCCACGATATCCGTCGCCACAATGCTGCCATTGAGCTGGGCGGCCAGGTCGGGGTTGATGGAAAATGCGCGTCCGCCAAACACCAGATGCGCGCCGGTTTCCTGTTGCACGAGGTGGCGCGGGAGATCAAGCAGGAACTGCGCGGATTCGGACATCATGGCGGACACGGCGAGCACGCGGGGCTTGAACTCGCGCACTGCGCGCGTCAGCTCCGCCAGCGGAATGTCCGAGCCGAGATAGCGAACGTTATAGCCGGCGCGCCGCAGCAGCAACGCCACCATCATCGCGCCAATCTCGTGGCGCTCGGTGGGCGCGCACCCGATCAGCGCAAGCGGGCCTTGATGAACCGGCTGCGCGTTCAACAGCGCCAGCAGCCGGCCCATCAGGTAGGCCGTGGCAAAGTGCTCCGTCACGACAGAGATCTTGCCGTCGAACCAGTCCTGGCCGATTGCCTCCATGCACGGCGCAATGATGCGCATGCACACAATCTCCAGCGGGCACACCGCAAACGCCTCGGCCAGAATGACGCCGGCTGCGTGCTCGTCCATCCGGGTGAGCGCGCCATGAAGCGCAGTCTTCAGACGATCCCAGGTCTGCGCGGTGGCGGCGTTGGGTTTGCCCATCCATGTGTGCAACGCATGCGCTGCCCGGCTGGTCTGCGGCGTGGCCGAAATTGCCGCGCCAGACGGCGTTTCGGCGGTTGCCGGCAGCGCCGACACAGCCATGTCTGCGCGCAGCCGTTCGAGCAGCGCAACCGCCCGGCTGATGCTCAGGCCGGCGTCGAGCTGCGCCTTCAGCCAGATCAAAATGGCGATGTCGCGGTCGGAGTAGAGCCGGTAGTTCCCCTCGGTGCGGCCGGGTTCCAGCACTTTGTACCGGCGCTCCCAGGCGCGCAGGGTCGCCGCCGGAATTCCCGTCCGCTGGGTGACCGCCTTCATGTTGTAAACCGGCTCGTCTGAATAGGCTGCCAGTGGAAATTCCTGGGCCATTGTCTCATGCCTCGCGCCGGACAGGGGCGCGCCCATGCCCCCTGCCCGCCTGTTGCATGCGCCCGGTGTGGCCAGCAAGACCACCTTCGACTGACAGCAAGTCTATTGCAATGAGCAGTCGAAGTCAATCTGTTGTTGCGCGGTGGACTGCGCGACTTGCAAGGTGTCTGTGACCGGCTGGCCGTCAAACACCTGGCGCAGGCTGCCGGCAAGGACCCCCTGAATGCATCCCCACCCGCCAATCAGCGGCTCTGGCCGGGCTGCCGGCGCAATGGTCTTCAGCAGCAACGCCGTCGATGAATCGACAGACGCCTGGCCGGCCATCACATTGATGGCCGAGACGCGGGCCGGCAATTCGCCGGTCTCAATGGCCCACTTGGCAGTCTGAGCCGCATCGGTCAACCAGCGAATGAAACGCCAGGCGGCCAACTGGCGCGCGTCGTCGGATGGCATCCGCCCGGCTTTCGTCACAACCCATAGGGGCGCGCGAAACGCCGTTCCCCGTTCCGGCAATGTTGCCGGCAGCAACCCGATGTCCCAGGCGAAATTGGCCCGCTCGCGGATGAGATCGCGATACAGCCCGACCTGATTGCTCCAGTCGAATGCAAAGAGGATCCGCCCGGCGGTGAAGTCGTCGCGGCTTTGGCGCTGGCTGTTCACGCGGTAAGCCTGATTGTTGCGCATATACGCGCTGAGCCGGTCGAGCGCCTGGCTGGCCGCCGGCGTCAGCAATTGCATGGCCTCTTCATCCTGCGCCATGAGGCTTCCACCGTGGGCATACAGCCACTCTTCAAACACCGCGCTGCTGGTGTCGGCGCCGAAGCACAGCGTCCCCCTGGATCGATCCGTGGCGCCGGCGCACGCCGCGTCGAACTGCTCCCAGTCGGCCGGCATGGTGTCGAGGTTGATCGACTGGAGCCAGTCCAGATTGGAAAACATCACCCGCGCGACGCCGCCAAACGGAATGCCGATCGTGGCGCTGTCTGGGCCGGTCGTTCGGCCGGCTGTGAAGATGAACGGATAGAGATCGCTGCGGTCGGCCGCGCTCCACCCGATGGTCGGATCGTCGCTCGACATGTAGGCGTCCAGCGACGCCAGAAGGCCGCGCTGGTGATAGACGGCGGCCTGAGCGGGCGACACCAGCAAGAGATGAGGCAAAGCGTTCCGTGCGGCGCCGTTCAGCACACCGGCATGCAAATCGGAGAGATCGCGCCGCTCCGGCGCCACAACACTCCCGTCCGGGTTGTTGCGATTCCATCGATCGATGAGATCGAGCAGGGCGCGCTCGCGATGGCCTGTCAATGAGTGCCACAGGATGATGACCTGCCCGCCCGGCGGCGCGGGCGCGCAGGCCGGCGCGCCGGCCGCCAGACTCACGGCGACCGCGAATGTCAGAAGCCATCGCCGGCTCACAGATCGGTGCATCCTCGGCGCGCCAGCTTCAGTACACAAAGTTGTTGTCGGCATCTTTCAGCGCCGGCAGTGCGGCGTCTCGGTTCGAGAGAATCGGATCGGTGATCGGCCAGGCGATGCCGATATCGGGGTCATTCCAGCGCACGCCGGCCTCCAGCGCGCCGTTCCACTCCGTGGTGACTTTGTAGAGCACGCTGGCGGTCTCGCTCAACACATAGAACCCATGCGCAAAGCCTGGCGGAACATACAACATGCGACCATTGGCCGCAGACAGCTCCGCGCCCACCCAGCGCGCGTACGTGGGCGATCCTTTGCGAATATCGACGGCCACATCGTAGATTGCGCCATGCACGACCGACACAAACTTGCCCTGCGCGCACGGCTCTTTTTGATAGTGCAGACCGCGCAGCACGCCGCGCACGGAATGCGACAGGTTGTCCTGGGCGAAATGCGCCGGCAGACCCAGGCCGGCAAACGCGGAGGCTTTGAACACCTCGCGGAAGTAGCCGCGCGCGTCCGGCCAGGTGCGCGCTTCCAGCAGCACGACTTCCGGGATCGACAGGGGTTTGATCTGGAATGACATGGCGATCGCAAAACAAAGCAGCCGGAGTCGCGCTTACAGCGTCACCGGCTGGACATCGAAGAAGCCTTTGTCTGTCTTCACCAGCCGCCCGGCTGGTATCTGCGTGTCATGTGGAGAAATCAGGATGGCGCCGCGCTCATGGGCCCACTGTTGCCAGGCGCGCTTGGTCTCGATGGTGACCAGCGGCAACACGTCATAAGCGGTCACCCAGGGCAGACGGGCGAACTGGATCATGTGGGTGGCCAGGTCGCCCAGAATCAGAACAGGGGGATGATCCGCAGTCTCGATCACCACCGATTGATGCCCTGCTGTGTGGCCCGGCGTCGGCACAAGGCGCACCCCAGGGGCAATCTCCGTTTCACCGTCGAGCAGAGTTAACATGCCCGCCTCTTTGAGCGGCGTGTAGTTCTCTGGGAAGTAGGTGTTGCGCGTGCGCTCGTTGGTGTGGGTGGCGTCGTGATACTCCTGGCGTTGCACATAGT
>DAOTYS010000454.1:0-5124 GCA_034434575.1 Thermoflexales bacterium | reverse complement strand
TGGCTGGTTCAAACCGGGCGCGCGTCTGATATCGACCTGCGCCACCGTCATCAGCGCGCGTGGCCGTATCTGGTGACAATCCTGGCTGCGGGGGTGGCAGTTGGTTTGTCATTTGCCTTCGAGGCGCCGCGACTGTTCACGCTGTTGGTCGGCGCGCTGATGGCGCAAACGGTGATCCTGGCGGTCATCACCCGCGTCTGGAAAATCAGCTTGCATTCGGCCACAGTGGCGGGGGCCGGCGTGGTGGCCTGGCACCTGGCCGGGCCGGCGTCGCTGCTGATTCTGGCGCTGACGCCGCTGGTCGCCTGGTCGCGCATCGTGTTGCGCCGGCACGACCTGGCTCAAACCATTGCCGGCGCGCTGGTCGGCGGCGTAGTCTATTCAGCCGCGTTCCTGCTCATTCCTGGGGTGTAACCATGCGCATCGCGATCGTGACCGAAACATTCCTTCCCAAAGTCGATGGCATCGTCAATACGCTGTGTCATTTGCTGGATCATCTGGCGCGCCGGGGGCATACCAGCCTGTTGTTGGCGCCGGCCGGCGGGCCTGCCCGCTACGCCGACACCACGGTCATCGGACTGCGCGCCATGCCATTCCCGCTTTACCCTGAGCTGCGCCTGGTGACATCGCTGCCAACCGCGCTGCGCCAATTGCGGGCGTTTGCCCCGGACGTCGTTCATGTCATCAATCCGATCTGGCTGGGGATAGCCGGGCTGTGGCGCGCGCGCAGCCTGGGTCTGCCCACCGTGGCGTCTTATCACACCGACATTCCCGGCTTCGCCGCGCGCTGGGGGTTGCGCATCGCCGTCGAGCCGCTGCGCGGCTATCTGCGCTGGATTCACAATCAGGCCGATCTGAACCTGTGCCCGTCGCGCGCCACGCAGCTCGACCTGGAGGCGCATGGCTTCCGGCGGGTCAAAGTGTGGAGCCGGGGCGTGAACGCCGAACGCTTCCACCCACGCCAGCGCAGTGCGGAATGGCGCCACCGGCTAACCAACGGCCATCCCGACGCGCCGCTGTTGCTGTTCGCGGGCCGCCTCGCGCCGGAGAAACGCATCGACTGGCTGCGCCCTGTGCTGGATGCGCTGCCCACGGCGCGCCTGGCTGTCATCGGTGACGGCCCCAGCCGCCCCCACCTGGAACGCCTGTTTGGCGATGGCCGCACCGTGTTCACCGGCTATCTGCGCGGAGACGATCTGGCGCGCGCCTACGCTGCCGCCGATGCGTTCATCTTTCCCGGCGCGAACGAAACCTTCGGCAACGTGGTGCTTGAAGCGATGGCCTCTGGCCTGCCGGTGGTGGCGGCGCGGTCAGGCGGCGTGCTGGATTTCGTGATCGACGGCGCGTCGGGCCTGTTGTTCGACCCCGAAGACCAGTCCTCATTGGTGGAGGCGGCGCGCGCTCTGGTGACAAAAGCCGATCTGGCGCGACAACTGGCGGCACATGCCCGCGCCGTGGCTGAAAATCGCCGCTGGGAAGTTGTGCTGGACGGGCTGTTGGACGACTATGCCGCTGTGATTGCCGCCACTGCCCAGCGCGCCCGGCCTGTCCCGGCGCCAGTGGGCCAGCGGGTGGCAGAGTCAGGCTAACAACAACGCGGCCAGCCGGCGCGCAAACCGGCTGCGCGGCCAATGGCGCAACGCCAGCGCGCCGGCCAGCGGAATGACGATGGCGCTGGCCCATTGCCACGCGGCCAGCGGCGCCGTCTCAAGAAACGCAGGCAGGAGCGGCACGCCGGCCACTCCCAGCGCCAGCAACGCCAGCCCGAACACAAACGCCGGCCAACGCTTGCGCAGACTCTGCGGGCTGAAAAGCGACACGCCCAGCGCATCCCAAACCAGGTGCGCCGAGATGTGCATGGCCGCCACGATGAACACCGTGCGCGCCGCGCGCGCGTCGGGCGTGATGGCATAGCTGAGCAGATATGGCGCAACCGCCGCCAGAGCGGCGATCGTGCCGCTCAAGAGCGCCCGCCACAGCACCCCGCGCACAAACGAGCGGGTGTGCATGGGACGAATGAGATTGAACGCCAGCGCCGTGCAGGGAATCCCAACGATCAACGTGGTCAGCCAGCTCATCTGCCTCGGCTCGATGGGGAACGGCAGGCCGGCCAGCGCGGCAAACAAAATCGCCAGCACCGTAGCGGCGTTCTTGGCCATGTAAATGCGGCAGGCTGCGTACACGCGCTGCGTGATGCGCTGCCCCTCTTCCAGCGCGCGCGGCAATGTGGAGAGCGCGTTGTCCAGTAGCACCAGGTCAGACACATCCCTGGCGATTTGCGCGCCGTCGTTCATGGCGATGCCCAGGCGCGCCTCCTTGAGCGCCGGCACATCGTTGACGCCGTCGCCGACCATGGCCACATAGTCGCCGCGCCGCCGCAACGACGCCACGATGGATCGCTTGACATCGGGCGTGACGCGCGCGAATAAATTGACCCGTCGCACCGTGGCGTCGAATTCAGCCTGGTTCATCTCCGCCAGCGCGGGTCCGCCGATCACCTCGCCGGCGGGCAAACCGGCGCGGGCGGCCACGGCGCGCACGGTCGCCTCGTGATCGCCGGAGATGACGACGATGCGCACGCCCAGGCGCTGAAAAGCGGCCACGGTCGCGGCGATGTCTGCGCGGGGGCGATCTTCAATCGCCAGCAGGGCCAGGGCGCGCCGGCCGGGCGCAATAGCATCCAGGCCGGGCGAGGCGCCGTTCAACGAGGCCGGCCACGCAGCCGGCTGCACGGCCAGGGCCATCACGCGCAGCCCGTCGCCGGCCAGTTGCGCAACGCGCTGCCAGACGGCAGGGTCGGATGCGTGGGCAGGCAGCACAACCTCTGGCGCGCCCACGATCACCGCGCAGGGCGCATCCTGCGCGTCGCGGCCGGCCAGAGCAATCGCGCCCCACTTGCGCGTGGAGTTGAACGGGACTTCCGCAATAATGGCGCGCGGGTCTGACACCGCGCCGGCAAAGCGGGCCAACGCAAGCGTGGTGTTGTTTTGTGAAGAGGCATTCGCCGCATAGTGCGCCAGCCACTCACGAGCAGCGTCCGGGGACGCTCCATTTAGCGGCAGCATGGCCTGCACCGCCAGGCGGTTCTCGGTGAGGGTGCCGGTCTTGTCCACGCACAATACCGTGAGATGGCCCATGCTCTCGACCGCGTTGATGCGCTGCACCAGCGTCTTCAGCCGGCTGATGCGCAGCGCGCCGACACTGAGCGACACCGACACGGCCAGAATCAATCCCGAAGGCACAAAACTGGTGACGATGACCGTCACCTGGCGCATGGTCTGAAGCGCCGACAACCCGCCCAGGGATGCGGCGGCAAGTTGCAGCGCCGTGATCAGCACCGTCATCACCACCAGCAGCTCGATCACAAGCTTCAGCGCCTGCTGCAGCGGCGTCAGGCTGTCTTTGTGCCGGCGCGCCGTTGCCAGCAGACGATTGGCATAGCTGGCTGCGCCGACCTGTTCGGCGCGCATGACGCCGCGCCCGGCCACACAGAACGAGCCGCTGAGCAGGGTGTCGCCGGCGACGCGCTGGACGCTCTCTGACTCGCCGGTGAGCAGCGATTCATTGACCTCCAACGCATGCGCCTCAACCAGCGCGCCGTCCACCGGCACACGATCGCCGGCCTGCAACTCAATCTCATCGCCGAGGACGATCTGGTCGAAGGGGACGGCGCGCAACTGGCCGTCTCGATAGACGCGGGCTGCGCCGGCGTGCAGCACAGCCAGCCGTTCGAGCTTGCGCCGGGCGTATAGCTCCTGAACCAGGCCGATGAGCATATTCAGCCACACCGCCCCGCCAGAGGTGATGGCGTCTGCGATCACAGTCTGGCGCGTCTGTGGGGAAGCCATACCCAGCGCCAGCAACGCCGCCAGCGTCGCAAAGAGAATGACGTTGAAGACGGTGAAAACGTTGTCGCGCACGATCTCCCACACGCTGCGCGCGCCGCCGGCGGGGGAGATGTTGCGCTGGCCGCGCTGCGCGCGCGCTTGCGCTTCAGCTTGTGTCAATCCGCGGGAGGGTTGCTGCGGGTGCGTTTTGCTCACCAGGGGAAGTGTACGCAGCCGCGTTTAACGCTGAGTTAACCGGCGCGCCAATAGGCGTTAACGCAAGCCGGCTAGGGTCAAGCGCGGCGCCAATCGCGCAGTGGCGCAGTCAACAAGCGACGCAGTCAAACAGAGCGCGACCATGCAAGACAACACAGCGCAACGACAACTGGAGCACTTTCGAGCCACACACAGGCCAAAGCGCATTGCGGTCGATGGGCTGAACTGGGAATATCGCATCGTGGGCGCCGGCCAATCGTGGATGGTGATTCTGCCGGGCATTCACGGCAGAGGCGAGCTGGTGTATGAACTGGCGAAGGCGTTCGAGCGAGATCATCGCATCATCCTGCCCAGCTATCCGCCGGCCCGCCGCATGTCGCAACTGGCCGACGGCGTGATTGCGATTCTGAACGCCGAGCGCATTCAAAAGGCGCATGTCTTCGGTTCCTCCTACGGCGGCATGGTTGCCCAGCGCCTGGCGCAGCAATACCCGGAGCGGGTTGACCGATTGATTTTATCCACCACCACCGCGCCACGACACGAACCGCTGCGGCGGGCGCGGATGCTGGCGCGCTTCACTGCTTTTCTCTCGACAGAAGGGTTGAAAGCCGCCGTGCGCAGGCAACCGAAGCGCGCCGGCTGTCTGGCCGCCTCGGCCGGCGATTTGTTGTCAGCATTCAACGCGCGCACCCTGGCGTGCCGGCTGCTGGCTGCGGCCGATTTTCTGCGGCAGTCGCCAGACCAGGCCGGCGCGCTGACGCAGGTAAGTGACGTGCTGATCCTGTTGGGCGAGCGCGACCCGATGTTCACGCTTTCCGAGCGACGAAATCTGTTCGCGCAATACCCGCAGGCAGCCATTCACGTGATTCGTGAAGCGGGACATTTTCTGGAGCCAGACGTGCAAGCTGCGCTGGCGTTGCCGTTTCTGGCAGGCTGATCGCGCGCCAGGGTTGCGCGCCTATTTGAGCACGATCTCGTCGAGCGGGATGTAGAGGTCGCCGGCTTCAGAGGGAAGCGGCCCGACGGCCAGCGCGGCGAAGGCGGCGGCCAACCGTCGGCGATAGGCAGCCATGCCGCCTGC
>DAOTYS010000453.1:0-9416 GCA_034434575.1 Thermoflexales bacterium | reverse complement strand
GGCTGAAGGAGCGGGCGAACTTTCTGGCGACCGGCTGCAACGCGGCGAAGCCGTTGGCAGCCAGATCGAACCCGCCGGCGGCGAAACGGCCCAGATAGACCGGCGGCTCGGAATTGCAGTCACCGGCGACGGTGAAGAGGTTGGCGTCGCGCCCGGCGGCGATCGCCTGCCGGTAAATCTGGCGCGCGCGCGCCGAGATCACCGGCGCGCCTGTCGGCGTCATACGAATGCGACTGGGCGACACGCGGCTGGCGCTTTCTGTGGCCGGCAGGGCCATTGCAGGCGAATTGTCGCCGTTCAGGTCGCCGGGAAAGCGCACAGTCGTGCGATGCAACCACACCAGGCTGTTGCCATAGTCGATTTGCAGCCACTCGCCGTTGGTGTTGCGGCCAATCGCCTTGACTGTTTGCCACTTCATTAGCCGTCCAACCCGGCCCGCGTTCCAGGCCGGCGCACTATAGGCGAAGGCGCTGTCCACGTTGATGGTCACGGTCAGACTCGGCGCCGCCGTCTGCGCGAGACTGGCCTCCGCGCTGGCGCGGGCCTGCGCCGGCAGCGTCGAGAGCGTTGACAGGCACATCGCTGCCGCAATTGCCATGCCAAGCGCCATCGCAATGCGCGACCGACGGCGGCGCAGGGGGATGGGCGTTGGCTTGGCGATGAAACGAACCTGATCTCCAGGCATTCGATCACTCCTCGCGGCTCTTCGTGTCAGAAGCCGCTATCGCATCGTGATGGGAGCGTAAAGCTGCGCCGAGTATACCCTCAACGTTCGGCCTCCAGCCTGGCTCCGAGTCAGCCTGACCCATGCCACAATACCTGGCCCGATGTGAGCGCGCAGGTGTGTCGCATGGCGATGGAGATCGCCGACAGCCGGGTATGTTCGATCGCGCTTCTCGCGCAGCAAATGCGCAACCGGCGGGATTGCCCGGTCAGGAGGCTGCGTGAGTTGTCTGCTGGCGCTGCACTGCCTGATCGAGGGCGGCCAGCGCCATATCGCGGATGTGCTGGTTGATGAAGTAACGCGACAGGGTGTCGATGGAAAGGTAGCGCGCGCCGGCCACCAGGCGGATGCATTGCGCCGCGCCGCACAGGCAGATGAACGGCCGGTCCATCTCCCATTCCGTGGAAGGATAGAAGAAGGTCAGCTCTTCGCCGGCCGCAATGTCGCGCGCGGCGCGCACTTCCATCGCGGTCGTGTCCACGATCACGTTGGGCTGACACGAATGATTCAGGTAAGCCAGCACCCCCAGTTCTTCGATATGGCTATGCGGCCCGATTTGCACCGTCTGGTAGGTCGCCTGATCTGTCACCTTGTAGTTCTCGATGCGGCACAGCATCTCTCCCTGCTTGTAGGGTTGATCGGTGATCAGGCGCGCGCCGTAGGGACTGCCGCCGGTCTCGATTCGAAGCATGGCCATATCTCCTGTGAATGTGCTTGCGAGTGCCGAAGGCGGTCGCGGCGTGGCGGAATCGCGCCGTGCGAACGGCCAGATGCACCCGTGTCATTGGCGCGCGATTATAGGCCTGGGGAAAGTGATGTCAAGATAAACGCCGGGGCAAGTCACGACCGCTTGCCCCGGCCAGACACCGTCAGAACTTCCAGCGGCCCTGCGCTTTCAACAGGTCTTCGTAGCCGGCTTTGCGCAACACATCCTGCACTTCCTCAGCAGTCGCGTGGCGCGCCGGCAGCGGGGCCGGGTCGCAGGCCAGCCGCAACAGCGCCCGCGCGGCAAAGGCAGTCGCCGAGCGCATGGCGCGCACATCCACCTTGTCCAGCGTGTCGCCATGCGTGTGCGGCCCCGGCGACTTGCCGCCGCCCGTTGCCGCCATCAGCGCCGGCGCGCCCTTCAGATAAAACGAGAAGTGGTCGGAGTAGGGGATGACCATGCTGTTGCCGGCCTGGATGTCGAACAGATGGTCGCCGGCCAACTCCCGGAAACAGGCCACCAGGCGATCAGTGTCGTAGCCGTTGACGCCGAGGAACAAAGTCCCCGGGTTGCCCACGATGTCGCAGTTGAACACGAGCTTGATGCGACTCAGTTCGGCGGCATGTTTGGAAGCGTAATGGCTGGAGCCAATCATGCCGACCTCCTCGCCGGACCAAAGCGCGAATCGGATGCCGAGCTGGGGCGTTGCGCCTTGCCCCGCCAGGGCGTCGTAGGCTGACTTCAACGCTTTGGCGGCTTCCAGCACGGCCACCGTGCCGCTGGCGTTATCGACCGCGCCCTGGGCGATATCGTGGCCGTCGTAATGCGCGCACATCATCAGCCAGTCCGGCGATTCAACGCCGGCGGGAACCAGATCGGCGATCACATTGTGGCCGGTGGCGTCGAACAACTCCGCCTGCACGCGCAGATGAGCGGTCATGTCGCCGCGCGCAGCGGTGCGCTCGAGCCGGCACACGGTCTCGTAGGCGATGCCGACGCCGGGGATGGGGGCCGGGTTGCCGCCGAACTCCAGGCTGCCGGTGGGGGGCAGCGCGTTGGGTTCGGCGCCGGAGAAGATAAAGCCGACACAGCCGGCCTTGACGGCGCGGGCGTACTTCTCCAGCCGGTGCGAGCCTTTGCCGCGCACCAGGGCGATCTTGCCGTTCGCGGCCTCGCCGGCTTTCTCGAAGTCGGCCGGCTCGCCATCGCCGAGGAAGATCAGCGGCGCAGACAGATCGCACGGTGGTGTGCCGGGCAGGCCGATGCAGGCCAGTTCGTGTCCGTTCACGGTCAGGCTGGCCGGGCCGCGTCGCCAGCCGTGCAAGGGGAATTCTTCGATGTGCGCGTTCGACAAGCCGTATTGCTCGAAGGATTGCTGGATGAAGGCGGCGGCGCGCCGCTCATCGTCGCTGCCGACGAAGCGGCCATTGCAGTCATCGCACAGGACGAGCAGGGATGGCCAGAGTGTTTCCGAAGTCAGGATGTCGCCGAGCAACGACCGTTCGGCGGTGTGAAGAGTAGATTGTGTCATTGAGAGATTCAGTGATTGAGTGATTGGGTGATTGGGTGATTGAGCGATTTGTCGAATGGCCCAATGACTCAATGACTCAATGCCCCGATCACTTGTAGCGGATGCGCGGGTCGATGAAAGCGTAGGAGATATCCACCAGCATGGTCATGACGACGAAGATGATGGCGTTGAACATGATGGCGGTCTGGAGCACGGGATAGTCGCGGGCGGAGATGGCGCCGTAGAACCACGATCCCATGCCGGCCCATGAGAAGGCGTTTTCGGTGAGGATCGCGCCGCCGAGCAGGCTGCCGATCTGCAGGCCGATGACCGTGATGACCGGCAGCAGGGCGTTGCGCAGGGTATGCTTGAAGATGACCGATCCCTGGCGCAGGCCCTTGGCGCGGGCAGTGCGAATGTAATCGGCGCGCAGCACTTCGAGCATCGAGGTGCGCGTCAGGCGCATGATCTGCGGCATGACGGTGGTGCTGAGCACGACCGCCGGCAGGATCATGTGCCGGATGGCGCTGACGAAGTAGTCCAGCCGTCCCATCAACAGCGTGTCAATCAGATAGAAGCCGGTGATGCGATCGACGGTGATTTCAGCCGCAATGCGTCCGCCGGGCGGCACGATCTTCAGGTTGACGGCGAAGAAGTAGATCATGATAAGCGCCAGCCAGAAGATCGGGATCGACACGCCGGTCAGGGCGACCAGATTGGCCATTGTGTCAATGATGGTGTTGCGATTCAGGGCCGCAATGATGCCTGTGACCACGCCGACGAAGATGCCAATGAGCAGGGCAAAGAAGATGGCTTCGATGGTGGCCGGCAGGCGGTAGGCCAGTTGGTCCATGACCGGCACGCGCGTGATGATGGATGTGCCGAGGTTGCCCTGCAAAACCTGCTCAATGTATCGGATATATTGCACGTAGATGGGCTGGTTCAGACCCATCTGCTCCTTGAACTTCTCGACATCGGCGGGGCTTGCTCGTTCGCCCAGCATGACGGTGGCTGGATCGCCGGGGATCAAACGCACAAACGTGAACGACAGGATCGACACCGCCAAGAGGGTGGGAATGACGATCAGGATGCGGCGGATGATGTACGTCGCCATGAGTGTTTCGCCGGGGGCGCATCCAGGCGCGCCCCCGGCCTGCAAGCATGTAGCGGATTACTTCTCGATGTAGAAGTTTTCGTACTGGTCGCGGAACACCCACTCTTTGCGGCCCTTGAGGTAGCTGCGGTCCACTGCCACGCTGGCCGGCCAGGCGATGGGGATGCGCGCCACATCGTCATGAACAATCTGCTCGGCTTCCTGATAAATCTTTTCGCGTTCGGCAATGTCCGACACCACCCGCCCTTTGCGCAGCAACTCCTGCAGCCGGGAGTTGTTGTAGCCGTCTTCGACGTTGGGCTTTGTCGGATCGCTCCAGATGAAGTGGTAGCCGATGAAGTTGTCCGGGTCGCCGTTGTCAGACCCCCAGCCCAGGGCCCACACCGGGAACTTGCCTTCCTTGCGGTCGCTCAGATAGGCGCCCCAGTCTTCCGTCTTCAGGTTGAGACGGATGCCGACTTTGGCCAGATCGGCCGCCATCGCTTCGGACAGGGCCTTGGAATCGGGGAAGTAGCCGCGAATGACCGGCACGTACCAGAAGTCTGTCTCGAAACCGTCGGACAGGCCGGCCTGGGTCAGCAGTTGTTTGGCCAGCTCGGGATTGTACTCGTAGGGCTTGATGTTCGGGTTGTGGCCGAGGATCGACGGCGGCTGGAAGCACGTCGCGCGCTTGGCGTACTTGCTGTAGAACGTTTCGATCAGCGCGTCCCAGTTGACGGCATGCGCCCAGGCTTTGCGCACCTCCAGTTTGTCGAACGGTGGTTTGGCGTGGTTGAATGCGATGTAGCCTACGCTGGTCGAGGGGGTGACCGTGAAGACGAAGTTGGGATCGCCTTCCAGCGTCAACAGGTCGGTTTGAGCAATATCGGCTGTGTCCAGTGTGCCGGCCTGAAACTCAGCGAGGCGCGTGTTGTTGTCCGGGATCGAACGCCAGATGATCCTGGTGATTCTGGGCATTTGGGTGTAGGGCAGGGTCACTGTGCTGCCCCACCAGTCGTCGTTGCGAACGGCGGTGATCTTGTCGTTGGGCGTCCAGCTCTCGAACTTGAATCGTCCTGTGCCGACCGGCGTGCCGGCCTGCGTAGCGTAGCTCTCGCCCTGCGCCTCGACCGCTTTCGGGCTGGCAATCCCAAAGTTAAACAACGCCAGCTTGGGCAGGATCAGCACCGAAGGCTCCTTTAGGGTGATGCGGAAGGTCAGGTCGTCAACAACCTCTGTGGATTGCACGACGCCGCTCATCTCTTTGTCCCAATACTCATATTTCTGGCTGGGGTAGCGGTAGGGATGATCCGGGTTCTGCCAGCGGTCAAAATTCCACTTGACGGCCTGCGCGGTCAGCGGCTCACCGTCGTGGAATTTGACGCCGGCGCGCAGCTTGAAGTCCCACACTTTGCTGTCTTCGGTTGTCCATGATTCGGCCAGCCACGGCACCGGCTTGGTGCTGGCGCCTTCGAGGACGACCAGGGTGTCATAGATGGCGGTGCACACGCGGGCCGATTCGCCGTCGGTGACGATGGCCGGGTCGAGCCCCACGCTGTCGCCGCCGCGTCCGATGATGAGGGTCTGCTCTGCGACGGGAGCGGCTGGCGCTTGTGGCTCCGCCGGCGCTGTGGTCGGTTCGGCGGCTGGCCGTTGGGCGGCTGGCGCGCAGGCAGCAGCCAGGCCGGCTGCCGCTGACACGCCCGCCAGAGTCAGGAACGTGCGACGCGTCACGACTGTCTTCTTGCTAAACATAGTGCCTTCTCCTCTGAACTGTTTTTGTGCCCTGAGAACGATAAAGCGCACCTGCGCTTTGCACACTGGATTGTCGATCTTGTCAGATCACCGACAATGATAACGTCAGCCTGCGCCACTCAGCGATGGATCAAGCGCATCGCGCAGGCCGTCGCCGAGCAGGTTGAATCCCAGCACTGTGAACACAATCGCCAGGCCTGGGAACAGGATCATGTGTGGCGCCTGACGCATGAACTTGACCGCGTCCGACACCATCACGCCCCATTCTGGCGTGGGGGGTTGCGCGCCAAGTCCCAGGAAACCCAGAGCTGCCGCGTTCAGGATGACGCCGCCAACGCCCAGCGTCGCGCCCACGATGACGTAGGACAGCAGGTTGGGCAGAATGTGTCGCCATAATATCTGCAAACTGGACGCGCCCAGCGCGCGCGCCGCTTCCACGTAGTCCCGTGTGCGCAAGGTAAGCGTCATGGCGCGCGCCACGCGCATCCCGCCGGGGATGCTGACGATGGTGATTGCCAGCACAGTGTTGAACAGGCTTGGCCCCGCGATGGCTACGATGGCGATCGCCAGGGGAATGCTGGGGAAGGCCTGCATCAGTTCGGCCACACGCTGAACCAGCGTATCGACCCATCCGCCGAAATAGCCCGCCACCATGCCGATGGCGGTGCTCAACACAGTGCCGATCAGAATCGTGGACAGCGCCACTGCCAGCGAATAGCGCGCCCCGTGCATCACCCGCCGGAAAATGTCGCGCCCGATGAAGTCGTTGCCGAAGGGATGCTCTAACGAGGGCGGACGACGCGACTTGGCCGGCTCGCTGTCGATGCGCGGGTCATAGGGATCGACAATCGGCGTGACAATTGCGATCAGTGTGATGATCGTCACCACAAGAAGCCCAAGCCGGCCGTTCCAGCCTCGAATCAATCGCCGCCAGGCTGAACCCCATAAACTGCGCGGCGCGAACGTTCTAAGCGGTTTGGCGCTTGGCAGTTCTGTGCTTGCGCTCGATGTCACTGCGCTCATGGATTCCTTTGATTACAGACAAGTGCCTTTTCGGCAGACAGGATCACAAACCGCACGCCCGGAACCTGGATCTGTAATGTAAGCGAATTGAGGGAAAAAGGCAAGATGATTCCGAATCGCCGAGTCTCATCTGCCCGACACTCCCGGAATCTCTGAGATTCCGGGAGTGTCAAGTGGGGAGTGTCAGGCGCAGGAGGCCGGCTGTCAACCGTGCGATGTGATCGGGCGAGGTTCCGCAACATCCGCCAATGATGCTTGCGCCGGCGGCCAGCCACTCCGCCGCCGCGTCTGCATAAGCGTCCGGCCCGACGCCGTGCGCCATGCTCCAGCCGTCTGCTTCGACATGTCCGGCATTGGCATAGGCGCCGATGCGAACCGACGCCTGTCCAATCGCCGCCCGCAGTTCCTGCAGGGCGCTGAGGGTCTGCGCTACGGGGATGCAGTTCAGCAGCAGCGCAGCCGGCTGCGCGCTCAGGATGGCTTGCGCGGCGTCGCGCAACGGCTCGCCGCTCAGCAACTCATGGCGCGCATTTAGTGTGACGCTGACCCAGACCGGCAGGCCGGTTGCCGTTGCAGCGCGCGCGGCAATCACGGCCTCGCGGATGGTGTTCATCGTTTCGATCAGAATCAGATCGCAGCCGGCGTCGGCCAGGTGGCGCGCCAGCTCGCCATGTTCGGCTTCCAGTTCGGCGTCGTCGGGGACCAGCCAGGGCGAGTAGCAATCCTCCACCGGTGCGATGCTGCCGGCAACGCGCGGACGCCCGCCGGGGCAGGGGGACTCTGCGCAGAACATCGCCACAGCCTGGCGCGCCAGATCAATGGCCAGAAAGGTCAGGGCGCGCGAGCGGCCGGCCAGGCCGGCGCGCGCCAGCGTGCGCGGGTTGGCGCGGAAGGTGTTGGCCGTGAGCACTTGCGCGCCGGCGCGCAGATAGTCCAGGTGAATCTGCTTCACCGCTTCGGGCGCCGCCATCAGCGCATTGGCCGACCAGAGCGGCAGGCCGGTGTCCACGCCGCGCCGGGCCAATTCGGTGCCCATCGCGCCGTCCAGAATGATCGTGTTCATCAACCAGGCTTTTGTCCACACAATATTTGCGCCGCCACCTCGCGCCCCAGCTTCACGGCGAAGTTTGTCCCGCGATCCCATGGGTATACCTGGCTCATGCTGGCGAAGAACAGGCCGGGCAGCGGGGTGCAGGTAGAGGGGATGTTGCGCGAGTGATTGACGAATGGCACCGGCTGCGCGTATGGCTCCTTGAACACCCAGGTCTGCCGCACCCACGATTCGTCGAATTCAGGGTTGATGCGCTTCAGCGCCGGCAAAAAAGCTGCGCGCAAGTCGTCGTGGCTCATCGAGAAGTAGGGATGGTCGAGCGGCAGGTAGTCGCCGCAATACACCAGGTGCTGCCCGCCAAAGTGCTGCGCCGGCACAAAGTTGGTGTGCTCGCACAAGGCCAGAAACGGAAAGCCGGCGCTCTTGGGCAGGTTGTGCCAGTAGTAGCCGGCGCGGCTCAGTTGCCGATCCAGCGCCGCGATCAACACCACGGCCCCCAGCGACTTGAGCTGGTTGAGCGCGCTCAGGTAATCGGCCGGCAGTTGCGGCGCCAGCTTCGCCATCAGCCGGGGCGATGTGGTCACCAGCACACGGTCAAACGATTGAGGATTGAGGATTGACGATTGACGGGTGCTTGCCGCAGATAAGTGAACAGCCAGGCGCGGCTGGCTGGCTGCGCCCTCTGAAACAATCGACTCCACGCGCGCGCCATACACGATTGTGGCGCCGCGTTGTTGCACATGGGTCGCCAGATCGTCGAAGAAGGTCTGAAAGCCACCCACATAGGTGCCCAGCATCGGCGTGCGCGCCTTGATACGCGCCCACATCCAAGCCATGTTGACCTGTCCGGCATACTCAGCGAACTTGCCGTGCAGCAACGGCTGGAAGAGCAACCCATATACGCGCCGGCCCATCCAGCGCGACAGCCAATCGTGCGCCGTGATCTGTTCCAGCCGGCGCCAGTCTGAGGTCAGCACCAGATAAGCGCCGGCCAATCCGTACCGCATCACATCCGCCAGATTGAAGCCGGGGTAGCGCAGGGCCAGCAGGCCGCGCGCAATCGACCCCGATAGCGGCAATCGGTCCACCCAGTGTCCGCTGCCCAGCACTGTCGAAAGCGCGCCGTCGAGCGGGTAGAAACGACCCTCGTAATACACCACCGTTGTAGGCCGGTTGTAGATCACGCGGTCACGCGCGCCGATCTCGCCGGCCAATCGCAACAGGTCGGCGTCCGATGCGAACCAGTGATGATAGAACCTCTCCAGCGACCAGTCCCAGCCTGGCGCTTTGAAGCCGCCGGCCAATCCACCCGGTTTCTCGCCGGCCTCGAAAACGGTGACGGCGTGGTCGGCTTTCAACAGCTCATGCGCGGCAGCCAGTCCGGTAGCCCCCGCGCCGACAATGGCAATGTTCATCAGATGACAGACGACAGATTCCAGACGACAGATTCCAGACGACAGATCACAGACTCGCTTCCTGTTTGTTCCTTGTTCCTTGTTCCTTCTTCCTTACCCCGCCGCCTCCGCCTCCCGCAGATCGGCCCAGCGCAGCCCT
>DAOTYS010000452.1:0-8291 GCA_034434575.1 Thermoflexales bacterium | reverse complement strand
ACCACACGCCGCTGGATGTTGCTGAAAAGCTGGGCATCCCGCCGCATGACGGCGATTTGCTGCACGCCATCTTCCTGTTCAACATGGCCGTCAACGGCGTCGAGATTGTGGCGCGACTGGAATAGCATATTTCGTGTTACAATTGCGCACTCAGCACTCAACACTCAGCACTCAGCACTCAGCACTCTATGCTCTGACGAGGCCGTGCTATGGAAGTGATGCTCATCGCCATCGGACTGATGCTGACCTACATGGTCTACCTGAAGTTTCAGGTGCGCGCCCAGCGACAGGAATTCGCCGAGTTCAAGCGCAGCGTGGTCATGGTGCCCATGCCCAAAAAGAAGCCGTCGCCGTGGATGGCTGTGCTGGCGATGAGCACGTTGATCCTGGCGTTGGCCGTGCTGCTGCTGGCGCTGAAGTAGGGCCGAGACATGCTTGACCTGTTGGACACGATCGACGCCTGGCGCGCGCGGGGCGACGCCGTCGCGCTGGCAACCGTCATCAAAGTCACCGGCTCGGCGCCCCGGCCGGCCGGCGCGAGTATGGCCGTGAACGCGCACGGCGACATCATCGGCTCTGTCAGCGGCGGATGCGTCGAGGGGGCTGTCGTCGAGGCTGCTTTGGAAGTAATCGAGCAGGGCCGGCCGCAACGCCTCCATTTCGGCATCGCCGACGAAACCGCCTGGAGCGTCGGGCTGATGTGCGGCGGGCAGATCGAGGTGTTCGTCGAAAAGCTCGACAGCCAGTTCGACGAGATCGCCCGGCTTGCGCGGGCGCGCCGGCGCTTTGCCGTGCGCACCCTCGTTTCGGGCGAGCGCATCGGCGCCAGGACGATCATCCCCGATCTTGATGCGGACAACCCGCCCCAACCAGCCGGACTGATCGAAACGTCAGAGGGTCTCGCTTTCGTCAATACCATCGAGCCGCCGCCGCGCCTGTACATCATCGGCGGCACACAAATCTCGATCGCCCTCGTCACCATCGCGCGGACGCTGGGCTACCACGTGACTGTCATCGACCCGCGCCAGGTGTTCGCCACACCAGAGCGATTTGCCCATGCTGATGCGCTGCTGGTCGCCTATCCGCAGCGCGCGCTCACCCCCGATGTCATCGACGCCTCCACCTGCTTCGCCATCCTGACGCACGATCCGAAAGTGGATGACCCGGCGCTGAAGATCGCCCTCAACAGCCCGGCGCGCTACATCGGCGCGCTGGGCAGCCGCAAGACACACGCCGCCCGCCTCGAACGGCTGCGGCAGGCCGGGTTCACCCAGGCGCAACTGGAGCGCATCCACGCGCCAATCGGTCTGGACATTGGCGCGCGCACACCGGAGGAGATCGCAGTCGCCATTGCCGCCGAGATGGTGAAGGTGACAGCCGGCGCGCGCGCAGCTTCCAGCGCGCGGGCATCCTGACGACTTGCTACAATCACTCCCCGAATGAAAACGCTCCTGCCCTTGTGGGTCGCGCTGGGCGCCGTGCTGGCGTCGTGCGCATCCCCCGGCCCGCAGCCAACACTGCTGCCGATCACACCCACATTCATCGTCACCCCGTCGCCCACGCCGGTCCCTGCGCCGATCCACCTCAACCTGGTGTGGCTGTTGCACCAGCCGCTGCAGGGCGCCGACCCGGACACCGGCCTCATTGTGCGCAGCGCGGTCAGGCTCAACGCCCTGCGGAGTTACAACGCGCTCGCGCGGGCGGCGCAACACCATCCCGACATCCACACGACCGTTAACGTATCGCCAATCCTGGCGCGCCAGCTTACCGCGCTGGCGTCGGGCGCGCGCGATGTGATGTGGGAGCTGAGCATTCGGCAGCCGGCCAGCCTGACCGCCCGTGAGCGCGCCACGCTGGTGGAGCAATTCGCCCAGCCGGCGGTCAGCGAAACCGACGCGAGGTTGCCGCCGCGCTATCAGGAGCTGCTGAGCAAACGCGCGCAGGGCGCAGCCGCGTTCAGCGACCAGGACATCCTGGACGCGCAGGTGTGGCATCACCTGGCAGCGCTGCCGCGCAGTCAACTTGCAGAACCGCCGCTCGACACACTGGTGCGCAAAGGCCGCGACTTCTCGGAGCAAGACAAGCAAATCGCGCTGGAGCAGGCAGCCGCGACCCTCCAGGGCCTGCTGCCGGCCCTGCGATCGCTTCAGGAGCGCGGCAGCATCGAGATCAGCGCATCGCCTCTGGCCTACCCGATACTGCCTCTGCTGATGGACCCGGCCGTGCAACAGGCTGTGGCAGGCAGCGCCGCAGCTCAACGCCCGGTGTACGGGCATCCTGAAGACGGCAACGAACAGCTCGCGCGCGCAAGGACACTGCACGAATCGCTCTTCGGACGCGCGCCGGGCGGATTGTGGCCGGCCGGCGGCGCCGTCTCGCCCGGCATCCTGCAAGCCATTCAGAACGCGGGCTTCTCGTGGCTGATCGCCGGCGAACGCGCGCTCGCCGGCGAAATCGGCGAACGGGCCGACGCGCCGCTCAGTCGTGATGAAGCCGGCATACCGGTTCAGGCCGGCGCCCTCTATCAGCCTTATGCGCTTTCCACCGGCGCGTCTGAAAACTCGCCACTTATCATCGTGTTCGGCGACACGGCGCTGTCCGACGTTGTGACGATGGAAGGCCGGCAAACGCCTGACCGCGCAGCGCAACACCTCGTCGATCAGACGCTCGCCATTCGAGCGCGCCTGTCGCCATCTGGCGCAGGCGCCCCGCCCCTGGTGACACTGGTGATCGATGTCGCCGGACTTGACGAAGCGTTTTTTGACGCGCTCTACCAGCGACTGGCCGCCGAAGGCCAGGCCGGCCTGATCCGCACCGTAACCGTGCCCGAACACATGAGCCAGACGCCCGCCCCGGCGCAACTCGCCTCCATCACTGCCAGCGCCTGGAACACGTCGTTCGACGTATGGGCCGGCCATGCCGAAGATATTGCGGCATGGAATCTGCTCAATCAGACGCGCGAGTTTCTGCAAGGCTATCTGTCGGGCAACAGAGTCACCGACGCAGCCTCAGTCAATCAGGCCTATGAGGCGGCGCTGCTGGCGCAAAGCGCCGACTGGTTTGAGGCAACGGGCAGCGACCAACCCGAAGAAGACCGTGAATACATCGACAGCATCTTCCGCGACTTGCTGGCTCAAGTGCACCGGGCGGTGGGAGCGCCCGTGCCCGACTATGTCCTGGCGCCAACGCTGCAACCCAGCGCAGCGGATCAAAGCCAGTCGCCAACTGGTTTCATCACGCCCACCCTGAACGGTTTTGTGGAAGAGGGCGAGTGGGATGGCGCCGGCCTGCTGGCAGCAGGCGATGCCGCCCTGAGCGCCGGCGCCGCCATTTCAAGCGTGCGCTTTGGCTTGAACACAGAGAATCTGTACTTCCGCATCGACACAACCGCCGACGTAGCTTCACTTGTCGGCAGTGCAGAAGCTGCGGAAGAATTCCGCATCGGCATCTATCTTCAGACGCCCGGCGCATCGTACATCTCGCGCTTCACTCGCGTCAACGCAGAGAATGAGGCGCGCCGCGCGCTCGGCTTCGATGCCACGCACCTTTTGGAATGGACCCTGGGGCCGGACGGCGCGGCGTCCAGCGCGCTGTACGAAGCCAATACCAACATGGGCTGGTCGTTGGTCATGCCGGCGACAGGCGCGGCGCGCGGGCCAGTTGTGGAGATGGCGCTGCCCCTGCGCGCCATTGGCGCGCTCGACCCCGGCGACCTCATTTCGTTCGCGGCTGTGGCCCATCTGGGACAGCGCATCATGTCGCGCACGCCGCGCGCCGGCATCGCGCAGATGAGCCTGGCCAGCCTCAGCCTGCCGCAGCGCATCACGCCCAACTTCGAGTTCACCATCGACGACCCTGCCGGCGATGACTACGGCTTCGGCAAATACACGTACCCGACGGACCCCGTGTTCGAGCGCGGCGCTTTCGACCTCAAACGGCTGCGCATCGCGCAAGAGGGCCGCGATCTGGTTTTCAGAATCGACCTGTACAGCCCGATCGCCAATCCCTGGGATTCGCCGACCGGCCTGTCTTTGCAGACATTCGACATTTACATCGACAAAGACCCCGGCCAGGGAACAGGCCGGCGCAAACTGCTCGAAGGCCGCAACGCCTCACTGCCCGCCAAACACGGGTGGGAGGTCGCCTTGTGGATCGAAGGCTGGCATCAACAGGCGCTGGCGCCGGCAGCCGGCGACACCATCACTGTTCTGAACGGAATCTCCCCCACCCTGGAGGTCGATCCGCTCGGCGCCGTGATCGTGCGCGTGTCGATCGACGATCTCGGCGGCGGCGACCCGGCCCAATGGGCCTTCGCCGTAGCCGTGTTGAGCCAGGACGCATTCCCGGCGCGCGGCGTGCGGCGCGTGCGCGACATTGCGCCTGCAGCTTCACAGTGGCGACTCGGCGGCGCGCCACAAGACACCAATCACACCCGCATCATCGACATCTTTGCGCCGCCGGGTTCGGGCATGACGCAGGAAGCGTCGCTGGGCACGTACCCGCCAACACAGGCAAGCGACCTCAGCGGGCTGGACGCCGACCAATTCGGCATCGTGCCGGCGCTGACCCTTACTGTAGAATAGCCGGCTAGAATGGCCGGTGTTCAACGTCTGCTCCTCCGCCTGTCATGCCCTGCAGGGCTTTGCCAGAGCGCGCACTGAGTCTGCATGTTCAACGCATTTCGAGTCCTGTGGAAGACCGTCAAGAGCATCTGGGAAGATATGCTCATGCTGGTGTTGATGAACGGGTTGACGTTCCTCTCGGCGCTGCCGGCCGGGCTGATCGCCTACTTCATCATCACCTTTGGGCTTGAGGTAACAACGCCGGAGAACGCGCGCTCGACCCTGGTGTTGACTGTTGCGGCGCTTGTTGCGATGGCCGTGCCCACGTTCATTCCATTTGCCGGCTGCTGGGCCGCCTTGTACGCCGTTTGCAATCGCGTCGTCAATGGCTTTGCCATCTCGTGGGAGTTCTTCTTCGCCGCGCTCAAACAGAACATCTGGAAGTGGTGGCGCTACCTCCTGCTGGCCTTCGCCGTGCTGCTGCTGCTCGTCCTTAACTTTCTGTGGTATCCGCTCCAGTTTCCCGATGAAGTGTGGGTGTCGTGGGTGCAGGGCGCCTGGCTGGCCGGGCTGCTGTTCTGGATTGCCACCCAGTTCTATGCCTTTCCTTTTTACGTCGAACAGGAGACCAAAAGCTGGAAAGTGGCGCTGCGCAATGGCGCGCTGGTGGCCGGGGCCAATCCGATTTTCACACTGGTCCTGCTGATCGTTGTGTTCGCGCTGCTGGCGCTGAGCCTGCTGATCGTGCCGCCCCTCTTCGTGCTTCTGGGCTGGCTGTTCTGGGTGATGACCGGCAGCGAGGCGGTGGGTGATCGCATCAAAGCCTACCGGGACCGCCTGGAGGCGGAGGAACGCAGGAAAAACCCCGGCTCGCCTGCTGGCCGCCCGCACAACAAACCATAAGCCGCCTGGCGCCCGCATCCCCTCTCAACCACACTCGTCCTTCCTTTTGGCAATTTGTTAATCCTGCTCTCAGCTTGCCCTCAAAACCAGTCTTCATGATGAAGATCGCAGGGTATAAGAGCTGTAGTAACTGGAACTGGGAACATGGATGAGCAGCGCACAGCCAATGACAACGGGAAGAAGGAGCCGGCCAGCGGGCCGGAGATCATCAAGGTTTCGGCCAACTCGCGGTCAACTGCCGTGGCTGGGGCCATCGCAGGTGTGGTTCGTGAACACGGCCGGGCAGACGTCCAGGCCATCGGCGCCGGCGCAGTGAACCAAGCCATCAAGGCGGCGGCTATTGCGCGAGGCTATCTCCTGCTCGACGGAATCAACGTCGTCGTGATTCCATCTTTCTCCGAGGTGGACATTGAAGGCACCGAGCGCACTGCGGTGCGGTTTGCAATCGAACCCCGCGAGCCGCGCTAACTGAATCGTGATAAGGCTGCCAGCCGCGGGCGATGACATCGCTCGCGGCATTTTACGTGTCCGGGCCGGACGTTCAGCCCGCGTCACCACTCAAACCAAACCCAACTATGACCCCACCTTCACCCTCGGTTCCGGCCCTCAATCGATCAAATTCACGAGCCGAGTTGCACTGCCACACGACGGCGTCTGACGGATACTACTCGCCGGCTGAGCTGGTGCGCATCGCGCGCCTGCGCGATCTGGGCGTCATTGCCATCACCGACCACGACACGATCGACGGCCACGAGGAGGCGCTTGCGGCTGGCGCTGCAGAAGGCGTCACCGTAATCCCCGGCATCGAGATCAGCTCCTTGTCGTCACAGGGAGAGGTGCACGTGCTGGGCTACGGCGTGCGCCCAACAGACGAAGCCACGCGCCAGCAGATTGCCGGCCTGCGTTCGAGCCGGGAAAGCCGCGCCAGACGTATCCTGGCGAACCTGGAGCGGCTGGGCAAGCCGGTGCGCTTCGAGCGCGTGAAAGAACTGGCCGGCGACGCCATGCTCGGCCGGCCTTACATCGCCACCGCGATGGTCGAAGCCGGCCACGTCCAGACCAGGCAACAGGCCTTCGACGAGTATCTGGCTGAAGGCAAGCCGGCCTTCGCTCCCAACGATGCACTCACCCCTGCCGAAGCCGTAGACCTGATCCACCGCGCCGGCGGCGTCGCTGTGATGGCTCATCCAGCCCTGTACAAAGGCGACCTGATGCCAGTGTTCGAGGACATGCTTGCGCATGGGTTGGATGGAATTGAGGTCTACTACCCGTTGCATACACCCGAGCAGTCTGAGGCATTCGCCGCATTGGCGCGCAAGCACAACCTGCTCATCACAGGCGGCAGTGATTTTCACTCTCCGGTGCGCGACACCGAACTGGCTCTGGGGTCAATTCGACTTCCCCCCGGCGCACTGGACGCCCTGTTGAACCGCGTCGCTGCCGCGCGCGCATGTCGGACTGCGTCCGCGCTGACATGAGGCCGGCGATATAGTGGCCTGCATTCCTTGCCCGGTCTCTTGCCCGAAGATCCGGACTGCGTCCGCTCGCGCAACGACTCGCGGGCGATTACCGGCGCAAGGCTGGCTTTGCCACACTTTCGTTGCGCAGATTTCTCGGCGCATGACTTATACTTGGCAACAGGATGGCGCGCAGCGCCCCAGCAGCCATGAAAGTCAATCAGCGGTTCACCGGGGGATTGTGGCTGTTGCCACTCGTCGTGTGCGGTCTGAGCCTGGCCGCGCAGATGCTTTCCGTCGAGCACCCCGGCTTTCGAGTAGCAGCACAGGTGATAGAAAGCGTCGTTACATTTGTTCCCCCAACATCTGAACCGCCAACCGACACGCCGCTTCCGCCGACGCACACGCCAACACCCACAGAGACGCCGGTTCCAGCACCCCCCGCCAACACGCCAGTTCCACCCACCGATACACCGATCGACACAGCCACGCCGCTACCACCATCAGCAACGCCCAGCCGAACACCGCGGCCGCCACGCACTCGAACGCCCATGCCAACATCTGCGGGAACGTCCACACCCACACCCACACTTGCGCCTGCTTTCGCGCCAACGTCCCCCACACCCGCCTTAACGCCCATACCCGACACATTCGGGACCGATAGCGCCGAATCGGCGCCGGTCGTCCCAGCAGCATCCATACCCTCTGCCACTGCAACTCCATTGCCAGCCGGCATCAAATATGTTGTCCGCGCCGAACCTGCCAGACCCGGGTCTCAGTCTGATTGGATGGTTCATGTGTGTGTGTTCGACCAGGCGCCGGCACTGCGCGGGCCAACACTGACCCCGACGCCAGAGTCAGCGCCGACACGCACACTGCCTGTCGCCAGCCCCATCCCTGCCAGCAGACGCATCGTCGCCAGGGAGATTGAAGTTGTGGCTCAGGCACAGGCAGCGGCCCGGATTGTCGGCGGTTGGTCGCAGTCAAGCCGGGCCAAACTCACCGGACAAGAATTGCGGTTCCACACTCCTGCGCTGTACGAGTCGGAAGTGCTGCTCTTTGCGTTTGAAATCGAGACGGGCAAGCCGGGGCAGGCGTGGCAAGTGCGTGTGCGTGATGCCAGAGGACCTGCCATCGACTTGTCCGGCGATGCCAGATTAAACTGCGGCTATTCTGGCCTGTTGATCCGCTCGCCTGCCGCGCCACCTGCCACATTCCCTCCTCATCCAATCGCGCCGATCCTCCCTCTGGCGCTGAGTGATCGCACCGCAGCCCTGCGAGCCGACGCCCCTCCGCACGGCCCCAGTGTGTCGGCAAACCACACGCAACTTGTCATTGTCGCGGTCACCGGCATGTTGGGCCTGGCAGG
>DAOTYS010000451.1:0-4502 GCA_034434575.1 Thermoflexales bacterium | reverse complement strand
ACGCATCCTCGACGCGCCGCAACAGGTTGCGAGCCGCGCGCACAGCGGCTCGAACTGCAATCAAAACCGCGTATGGAGGGAGGTGACGCTTAGCGAAACGACCTGCAAACCTGCACTACCCCATCACACTGTCCACTCATTGATCCCGTTTTCAGACTTTGAGCTTGTTCGTATTTGACTACCTGTGATTGAGGAGGAAAGGGACCATGTCTGTGACACGAATGACGCGCCGGCAGATGCTGAAGCTGGCCGGGCTGGGCGCTGTCGGCGCCGCCGGCGGGATGCTGGCTGCCTGCGCGCCCGCGCAACCTGCGCCGACCGCCGCACCCGCGCAAAACCAGGGCGGCGCGCCCGCCCCGCAAGCCGGCGCCGCTTATGAGCAAGGCGAAATGAAAATCCTGCTGTGCTGCTCCGGCCAGGACGAAATCGATCTGCGCGCCAAATGGAACGCCCAGTTCGAGCAGAAGTATCCCGGCGTGAAGATCATTCAGGAAGCGCCGCCTGCCGGCACCGGCTACTTCGAGAAGCTCCAAACGCTGATTGCCGCCGGCAACCCGCCTGACCTGTTCGATATGTGGGAAGGCTATGTGCAGCCCTATGCCGCCAACGGCGCGCTGCTCGACCTGGAGCCGTTCATCGCCGGCGACCCGAAGATCAAGCGCAGCGACATCGTGCCGGCGGCGATCGCGGCCGGCGCCTGGCAGGACAAGATTCACGCCATGTTGATCGGCTTCATGCCCGGCCCCGTGTCGCTGTACTACAACCCGGACCACTTCGCCAAAGCCGGCGTTGATCTGCCCAGCCCGGACTGGAAATGGGATGACGTGCTCAACGCCGCCAAAAAACTGACCGTGGACGCGGACGGCGACGGCATGCCGGAGCAGTGGGGCTTTTCTTACGGCAACTGGTTCGTGAACCATCTGTACACCGTGTGGTCGAACGGCGGCGACTGGTTCACCCCGGACAGCAGCAAGTCCACCCTGACCGACCCGAAGACCGTCGAGGCGCTGCAATACTGGGCCGATCTGATCAACGTGCACAAGGTGGCGCCGGGGTCGAGCGCCATGCAGGCGCTGCAGAGCAACACTGAGGCGTTCAAAGCCGGCGCGCTGTCCATGTATCTCGGCAACTACTGGGATGTCGGCGAATTCAAGAATATCAACAGCTTCGACTGGAAAGCCGTGCTGACGCCCAGCGCCAACAACGGCAACCGCGTGTGGTACATGCACACCGCCTGCTGGTCGATCTCGCCGCCGTCCAAAATGAAGAACGCGGCCTGGGAGTACATCCGCGAATTCGTGCTGGACAGCGTGATCGAGTCGTTGGTGCCGTATGTCCCGTCACTCAGCACCATGCTCGACCGCTTCTTCAATGTGCCGCTGCACAAGGAGTTGGGCTATGAGCCGTTGCGCGCACTGGTGACCAAGCCCGACACCATTCGCATCCCCGGCGCCGGCGAGAAGTTCGACAAGATTCAGGGCATGATCCGGGCCGAGATCGACCTGGTGATGAACGGCCAGAAGACCGCCCTGCAAGCGATGGAAGCCGCCACACCGCTGGTGGATGCTGAACTGGCCCGCCGGTGAGCCGAATGGACGATTGACGATTGTCGATTGACGATTGACGATTGTCGATTGTCTGTGGAGTGATGATTTTGGATTTTGGATTGCATCGCCGCGTCGCCCTGCCCGCCAATCCAAAATCCAAAATCTAAAATCCAAAATCGGAGTGCTATGGCAAGCGCGCAAACGAGCCTGGACGCCGGCGCGATCACACGTCGCCGGCCTTTCATAACCCAGAGCCGCCGGGAAGCCATCGTCGCCTATCTCTTTATCAGCCCGTGGCTGTTGGGATTGTTGATCTTTCTGGTGGGGCCTATTCTCCTGTCTTTCTATTTCAGCCTGACCAAGTACACGCTCATCAAGCCGCCGGAGTGGCTGGGGTTCGCCAATTACGAGCGCATGCTCACCGACCCGTTCGTTGGCATCGCGTTGCGCGTGACCGGCGTGTACACGCTCCTGGCGGTGCCGCTGGGAACGATCGTCGCCCTGCTCATCGCGCTGCTGCTGAATCAAAAAGTGTTGGGCATTCGCGTATTCCGCACCATTTTCTACATGCCCTCGCTGATCTCCGGCGTGGCCGTGGCGATTGTGTTCAGCTGGCTGTTCAGCCATCGCCTGGGCATCGTCAACTTCGTTCTCAGCCGGCTGGGCCTGGAGGGGCCAAACTGGCTGGGCGACCCGAATGTGGTGCTGTGGACGCTGGTGTTGATGAGTTTGTGGGGCACGGGCGGCGGGGCCGTGATCTTTCTGGCCGCGCTGCAGGGCGTGCCGCAATCGCTCTACGAGGCGGCTGAGCTGGACGGCGCCGGCGCGCTGCGCAAGTTCTGGCACATCACAATCCCGCTCATCTCGCCGGTGATCATGTTCTCCGTCATCACCGGCGTCATCGGCACGTTCCAGACCTTCACCATCTCCTACCTGATGACCGGCGGCGGGCCGGGGTACGCCACGCTCTTCTACCTGCTCTATCTCTACCGCAACGCCTTCAACTGGTTCGAGATGGGCTATGCGTCCGCGCTCGCGTGGGTGCTGTTTGTCATCATCCTCTTTTTCACGTTGATCCTGCTGCGCACCTCCAGCCTGTGGGTGTACTATGAAAGCGCAGGAAGAGGACGCTGAGACATGACCACAATCGCGCAAACCCAACAACGCCCGGTTTACAAAACCAAACGCTCGGCCCGGCGCAGGGTCAGCGACGCGCTGCGCCTTGCGTTTGTGTATGCGCTGCTGGTCGGCCTGGGCGCGCTTTTCATCCTGCCGCTGCTGTGGACTGTGTCGTCGTCGGTCAAGCCGATCGGCGCCGGCGTCAAGTTCCCGCCCGAATTCCTGCCCAGCCAGATTGTGCTCGACAATTATCCGCAGGTGTTCCGCATGATCCCGTTTGCGCGCTATTTCCTCAACAGCGCGCTTGTCAGCACGATTGCCGTCACCGGCGAACTGCTGTCGGCCTCGCTGGTGGCGTTCGCCTTTGCCCGCCTGCGCTTCCCCGGCCGCAACATCCTGTTCCTGGTGCTGCTGTCCACGATGATGCTGCCCGGCGTCGTGACCATGATCCCGCAGTTCGTGATCTGGAAAACCATCGGCCTGATCAACACCTATGCCCCGCTCACCGCCGGCGCGTTCTTTGGGCCGGCCTTCTCGGTTTTCCTGTTGCGCCAGTTCTTCCTGACGATCAACCTGGAGCTGGACGAGGCGGCCAAGGTGGACGGCGCCAACGAGTTCCGCATCTACTGGCAGATCATCCTGCCCTTGGCCAAGCCGGCGCTCGCCACCATCGGCATCTTCTCTTTCCTCGGCAGTTGGAACGACTTCATGGGGCCGCTGATCTACCTCAGCGACACCGACCTGTACACGCTGGCCCTCGGCGTCAACTATCTGCGCAGCTTCCGGGGCGGCGGCGAGCTGTCGTATCAGATGGCGGCGGCAACCATGTTTGTGGCGCCGTGCATCATCCTCTACTTCGTCGCCCAGCGCTTCATCATCCAGGGCATCGTCACCACCGGCCTCAAAGGGTGAGTGTCGATTTTGGATTTTGGATTTTGGATTTTGGATTCGGGATCGCATGGCGCGTGTCGCGTATTGCGTGTCGCGTATCGCGTATTGCGTATTCCATCTCCTGACTCCTGATTGCTGACCCCCATGCAAACGCTCTTCGACCTGGCGCCGTTCGCTCAGACACGCCGCGCCGATTCATCGACAGGCCAACATCAAAAGGCCGAAATTGTGTTGGAGTGGGAAGAGCCGCGCGACGTGCAGCGGGTGGTTCTGACATTCGCCGGCCAGGCGCCCGACCCGGCTGCGGTCCGCGTCGAATACTGGCAGCGCAACTGGCCGCAGCCCGACCCGGAATCGCTCGACGGCACGCGCCGGGGCTGGATCGGCCAGGACGACCCGTTCCATGGCCGGTGGGTTGAGCCGCGCGGGGTGTGCCGGCGCGAAGACGGCGCGCTGATCTGCGCGTTCGACCCGCTGGACGCGCTGGAACTGCCTGATGTGCGCGACCTGGAACAGCGTCCCGGCTACCTGGCGCGCTATCGCCGCACGCTGAAGCTGCGCGTAACCGTTGTTGACACTCCCGGAGTCTTTAAGACTCCGGGAGTGTCCGTCTACTCCGACGCGCGCGAGATTCCCTTCGACATTCTTGTCCGGCCTGTGGCAGCGAGCGGCGACAGGCCATACACCGTCACGGCGTACAACGGCGTTGTGGCGCGCGTTGACCCTCTGCCTGACTGCGCCGGCCTGCGCGTCGCCGGCGTCGCCACCGACGCGCCCGCCGGCTCCGCCAACTGCACCCTGCTCACCTTCCGTTACCCGGCCGGCGGGCCACAGGGCGTGGAGGATGGCTTCACCGTCAACCTGGCCGATCTGCGCGCCGGCCCCCTGTGGATCCGCGACCTCGGCGTTTACATCACCGACGCCGCGAACGACGCGCCCTTCGAG
>DAOTYS010000450.1:0-3811 GCA_034434575.1 Thermoflexales bacterium | reverse complement strand
GTCGAAGGGTCAACTGATCTGGCCATTCTGCGCGCGTTTGCCAGGCGTCTGAATCATCGCGGTCAGCAGGCGTTGGCGTCGCCTTTCGTAAAGTATGTCGGAAATCTGCCGCAGCGCGCGCGCGACCATTTCAACGGTTTGCGCGAAGCCTGGCCCCGGCTGATGGGTTACTCGCTGTGTGACAGCGATGCGCGCCTCCTCTCGACTCCCATGCCGCAATTGAAAGAGTACAAGTGGCGCCGCCGTGAAATCGAGAACTATCTGTGGCAACCCGAGACATTGCTCGCTTACGCCGCGGCCATGGGACAGGAAGGGCAGAACGCGCCTTTGTTCGCGTCGCTGTGGCGCGATGCCATGCAGGAATGCCTCGATGATCTGGTTCCGCGCGCGGCCCTGCGCGATCTGAATGATCCGTGGTGGATCGAGACCAAAGCCAGCGATGCGCTGCGCCGAATTTTCGAGGATTTCTTCAGAAGACTGTCCCTGCCGAACCTGCTCAATAAGACAGACTACCATGTTCTGGCACAGTATGTGCCAGACGCTTGCATCGATGATGAAGTCGTGCGCGTCCTGGACGATATCTGCGAAGTGGCCGAATCGGCTGTTGTCGAAAGCGAAGAGTAGCTCTGAGCGGTGTCTATTTCCGATGTTCTTGCTGAGTTGCGCGCCGACCGCGAGTTCATGCGCGATGTGACGGCCTGGGAGCGCGCGCCGGCCCAGCCGGCCCGCCACGCGCCCTTTCCCCCCGGCCTCAACCCGGCGCTGATCGAAGCCCTGCAGCGGCGCGGCATCGAGTCGCTCTACACGCACCAGGCGCAGGCCATCGCCTCGGCCCTGGAAAGCCGGCACACGGCGATCGTGGCCAGCGCAGCCGGCGGCAAATCCCTCTGCTTTCACGCCCCCATCCTCAACGCGCTGCTCGCCGACCCTGATTCCCGCGCGCTGTGCCTCTTCCCCACCAAGGCCCTCGCGCAAGACCAACTCGCCCATTTTCGATTGCTGATTTCTGATTTTGGATTGACAGGCAGCGCCGATTCCAATCCGAAATCCAAAATCCAAAATCCAAAATCCGAAATCGTCAATGTCTACGATGGCGACACGCCGCAGGGCAAACGCGCCGATATCCGCCGCGAGGCGCGCGTCATCCTCACCAATGCCGATATGCTGCACATCGGCATCCTGCCGCATCACACCCGCTGGGCGGCCCTGTTCAAGAATTTAAGGTTTGTGGTGTTGGATGAGATGCACTTGTACCGGGGCATCTTCGGCAGCCACGTGGCCAACGTGCTGCGCCGGCTGCAACGCCTGTGCGCGTTCTACGGGTCGCAGCCGGCGTTCATCCTTGCCTCGGCCACGACAGCCAACCCGCGCGAGCACGCCGAGACGCTGATCGAAGCGCCCGTGACGGTGATCGACGACGACGGCAGCCCGCACGGCGAGCGGCATGTGTTGATCGTCAACCCGCCCATCATCGACGCCGAACTGGGCCTGCGCCGCAGCAGCCTGCTGGTTGCGCCGGAGATTGCCGCGCGCTTCATCGACGCCGGCGCGCAGACCATCTGCTTCGCCCGTTCGCGCCAGGACACCGAAGTTCTGCTGACCTATTTGCGGGAGCGAATGGCGCAGGCGACCGGCGCTTCGACAAGCTCCGCTTCGGCAAGCTCAGCGACCGGCGCGGGGGAGACGAGAAGAAATCGACAATCGACAATCATCAATCGTCAATTGACAATCGTGGGCTATCGCGGCGGGTATCTGCCCGAAGAGCGCCGGCAGATCGAAGCCGGCCTGCGCGATGGCAGCGTGCGCGGGGTCGTCGCCACCAACGCGCTGGAACTGGGCATCGACATCGGGGAGCTGGACGCCTGTGTGATGCTGGGCTACCCCGGCAGCATCGCCAGCTTCTGGCAGCAGGCCGGCCGCGCCGGCCGCCGGCGCAACGCTTCGGTCGCGGTGATGGTGTCGAGCGCCACGCCGCTCGATCAATACCTGGCTGCCCATCCCGAATACCTGTTCCGGCAATCGCCCGAACACGCGCGCCTCGCGCCGGACAATCTGGGCGTGCTGGCAGCCCACGTTGCCTGCGCCACGTTCGAGCTGCCCTTCACGCAGGGCGACCGGCTGGGCCGCGCCGAGGTGAGCGACCTGCTCGACGCGCTGGCCGAAGCGGGCGACATTCACGCCAGCGGCGTTTCCTCGCTCCCCCTCTTCTCCCAAACTCAAATCCCAAATCCAAAATCCCAAATCCAAAATCGCTACACCTGGGTCGGCGACGGCTATCCGGCCGATCGCGTCAGCCTGCGCGGCATCGGCGAGCGGGTCATCATCGTCGAGCCGGGCGAGCATGCCGGCCAGCCGCACGACCGCCTGATCGGCGAGACCGAGCGGGCCATTGCGCCGGCGCGGGTGCATCCGGGCGCCATCTATCTGCATCAGGGCCAGACGTATCAGATCACGCGTCTGGACTGGGAAGCGGGCCGGGCCAGCGCGCAGCGCGTCGATGCGGATTACTACACCGACGCCTCGGTGGCCTCTGAAGTTGTGGTGCTGGCCGAGCTGGGCGCGCGCGGGCAGGCGGCCTGGGGCGAGATCGAGGTTACCTCGCGCGCGACGCGCTACCGGCAGGTGCAGTTCAACACGCACCGCACGCTGGGCTGGGGCGAGATCGATCTGCCGGCGCAGACGCTGCTCACCGCCGGCTACTGGTTCAGCGTGCCGGCCGAGGCGGTGGAGGCGCTGGCGCGCGCCGGCGTGCTGCGCCTGCCCAACGACTACGGGCCGAGCTGGCCCAAACAACGCGACGCGGCGCGCGCGCGCGATGGCTATCGCTGCGCGGTGTGCGGCGCGCCGGAGCGGCCCGGCCGGCAGCACGATGTGCATCACAAGAAGCCGTTTCGCCAGTTCGGCTATGTGCGCGGCGAGAACGATCGCCACATCGAGGCCAACCGGCTCGACAACCTGGTCACGGTCTGCCCGGCCTGCCACACCCGCATCGAGACGGCCGAGGCGACGCGCACGGCGTTGCAGGCGCTGTCGTGGCTGGTCGGCAACCTGGCGCCGCTGTTTGTGATGTGCGACCCCGGCGATCTGGCGACCGCCGGCGACGTTCAGAGCGCCCACACGCGCCTGCCCACCATCACCGTGTACGAGCTGGCGCCCGGCGGCACGGGGCTGGCCGAAGAACTGTTCGCGCATCATGCCGATCTGTTGCAGATGGCCGCCCGGCGCATCCGCGAGTGCGCCTGCGAGCGCGGCTGTCCGGCCTGTGTGGGGCCGGTCGATGAAAGCGCCGCGTCGCGCGACTTGAAGGCAGACACGTTGCGGCTGATCGCGGCCATCGCCGGCGGCTGACATGGCGCCTGACACTCCCGGAGTCTTCAAGACTCCGGGAGTGTCGGGGCTGCGTGCTATCATCCGTCCGCTGGGCCACAAGACCCGGCCAGGCGGTCCGGGCAGGCGCTGCGCGGCGGCTTGCATCACCATGTGCACGGTCGTTCCGACAATGCCCGCCGACTACGGTTTGCGGGTTGAGGTGAAGGGAGAAGAACAGCGCCGGACACGTCTGGTCTGCGCGCAAACAGGCAGCACTGGGGCGCTGCCTGCGCCAGGCGCATACACAAGCCGGGGCATGGCCTGGATTCACTCCCGCCATGCCCGCCCCATCTCCTCATGCGCCAGTCGCTTTGGTCTGTCGCATCCACCCGCCGAGCAGCCGGCCGATCTGGGTTACCATCTGGCTGACATGCTCGTGCTGGCCGCTGGTCAGCCAGCGCCACTTGAACGCCAGGCGCAGATACAGGCGCAGCTTGCTCAG
>DAOTYS010000449.1:0-11197 GCA_034434575.1 Thermoflexales bacterium | reverse complement strand
ACGCCGCCCTGATCGCCAAACTCCAACAGGATGCCGGCCGCGAGCAACAGGACAACGTGTTATCCGCGGCCAGCGAGGCATTGCTGGACAAATGGCTGCCCCAGCGCGTGACGATCGAAGTGCTCAGCGCGCCAATTGCGATAGCGCCATCGTCCAGAACCCGCCAGGACCTGGCCAAAGCGCCCCAACCGGCAGACCCGCGCAGTCAGGACATCCCGCCGGCCTGCATGCACATCATCACCTCTGCCTTGCAGCCCGATCGCCGGCTGATCGAGGTAGCCGCTGGCAACTGGCGCACAGCCATGCGCGCTGTGGTCAAACGCGCCGAAGACGGCGTCGGCCAGGCCATATCCGCCACGGTCATCGCCAAGCTGGCGGCCCTGCAGGCGCTGTCGCCGCAGTTGTTCGACGCAGGACGGTATAACGCCCGGCTGCTGGCCACGCTGGAGCAACAATTGCGCGGCGAGATGTCGGCCCCGCCCGATGACGATTGGTATGGCGCGGTGAGCCGGCACCCCGCCCTGAAGTCGCTGCTGACGGCCAACCCGCTGCTGTCTGCCCTGTCATTGCCCGACCTGGCGGCTGCGCTGAGACTGACCTATGCCGGCCAGGATGTCGAACCTCGCCGGCCTGCTGAGGCGGCAATTCGCGCGCCCGCGACCACAGCGAACCTCGCCACCGAGGTCATCGTCGCGCCGGCCAGCCTGCCAGCCCCGGACACCAACCCGCAACCCTTCGCGCTGGGATTGCCGGCATGGGTGTCGGCCATCGTGGCCGGCGGCGTGTTCATTGTCGATCGCCTTGCAAAGCTGCTGGTGATCGCAGTCCAGCCGGATGTCGTGCGCGCCAGCATGGCCGGCGCAACGCCCACATCGAGCGCGTTTGCCGTGGGCGCTGAATTATTCGGCGTCGCGCTGTGCGCGCTCATCCTCTTGTTCTGGGGCGGCGCGCGACCGCAGCGCCTGTACTCGATCAGCCTGGGATGCATCCTGGGCGCGCTGGCATCCAATCTGTTCGACCGGCTGGCGTATGGCCATGTGCTTAACTTCATTCACATCGCCAACCTGCCGGTGTTCAACCTGTCTCATGTCGCGCTGCTGGCAGGGGCAATCCTGCTGGCCGTGTCGTTGTTGCGCAACAGCTTGAGCCGCGAACCGCAGCCGCAGACCTGACGCGCAGCGCGCCTGTGCGCCGGACCTAAAAAGAAAGAATGACGCTCTTCAAACCCTGGCCTGCTCCCCCATCCGCGTTCTCATGGCTGGGCAGTCAGCAAGACCGCCGTGTTGGAGAGAGTTTCCCAGGTGACGCCAGATGAAAAGTGACTCGATCCGCCGCCTGTCGCCGCTCGACCGTGCGCTGCTCTTTATCGTGGCTCTGGTTGCTCTGGCAGCGGACCAGATCAGCAAGCTGCTGGTGCAAGCCAATATTCCCCTCGGCGTGACTGTTCCGATTGCGCCATTCCTGACGCCTTATCTGACATTCACCCACGTCCAGAACACCGGGGCCGCGTTCAGCTTGTTTCAGAACGCCAACTGGTTTTTCATCATCGTCGCCACCATTGTGGCCGGACTGATCGTGTATTACACGCCGCGCTTGCCGCCCGGCGACTGGCTGTCGCGCGCCGCTCTGGGCTTGCAGTTGGGCGGGGCAGTGGGCAACTTGATCGATCGTTTGCGGCATGGGTATGTCACCGACTTCATTCATTTGCAGGTTCCGGAGATCGGATTCGACTGGCCGGTGTCGAACATCGCCGACATCTGCATTGTGTCCGGTGTGATCCTGCTGATTGCGTGGAGCGCGCTTCAGGAGCGCGCGCACATGCGGGCGCAAGCGCGGGCGCAAGCGCGCGCCGCCCAGGCCGGGGAGGAGCAAAGCGGCGCGCAGGGAACACAGGAAACGGCCGGCGATTGACGCTGCGAAACGCCTGCCCGAAGGGATATCTGCGCGCCTGATCCAATCTGCAACAAGGAGCGTTCACATGGCTGGTTACGTCGAAAGCCTTCTCGGCGCGAATGAGAAGATCATCATCCGCCGCCGGCAGCACTGGTTCATCTGGGTTCCCCGGCTGTTGCTGTACGCGCTGATTGCGGTCGCCATCGCAATCGCCAGCGCCCTCCTGGGCGCGGTGACAGGCGGCGTCGGCGCTTTCGGCGTCGTATTCGTCGCCATCCCTCTGTTCCTGATCATCAAGGAGCTGATCGATTGGTGGACAGAAGAGTATATCCTGACCAATCAACGCATCATCCAGTCGGAGGGCTTCATCAACAAGACAGTTCTGGACTCGTCCCTCGAAAAGATCAACGACGTGCTGTTGACGCAATCCGTGTTGGGGCGGGTGTTTGATTACGGCGACATCAAGATACTCACCAGCAGCACAATCGGGGTCAACCGGCTGGACAAGCTGGCGTCGCCGGTGCAATTCAAGATCGCCATGGTCAACGCGAAGGGCGCCCTGCGGCAAACCAGCGACGGCGAAGACCTTGGCGCCGCGCGAACGGCAAAGGGCGGCGCGGACACTGTCGGCATTGCCGAGGTGTCTGACCGGCTTGAGGAATTGGATGACCTGCGCAAGAAAGGCTTGATCAGCGAGCAGGAGTTCCAGGCCAAGCGGGCCGAACTGCTGAAGCGCATCTAAACCGTCATGTCCGAGTTCATCATTCATGGCAAAGCGCGGCTGCGCGGTGAGGTGCAGTCATCGGGCAACAAGAACGCCACCCTGCCCCTGCTGGCTGCCTCTTTGTTGACCGACCAGCCGGTCACGTTTCACAATGTGCCGAATATCCGCGACGTTCAGGCCATGCTCAAGCTGCTGCAATCGCTGGGCGTGTCAGCGGAGTGGAGCGGCCCGAACAGCGTGCGCATGCGCGCCGCGCGCGTGGACGAATGTCAACTAGACCCGGCGCTGTGCAAAGAGATTCGGGCCAGCATCCTGCTGGCCGGCCCCATGCTGGCGCGCACCGGCCATGTGAAGTTGCCCCCGCCCGGCGGCGACGTGATCGGACGCCGGCGGGTGGACACGCATTTCCTGGCGCTGAAAGCGCTGGGGGCCAGCCTGAAAGTGGACGGGGGCTTCGAGCTGTCCGCCCGCAGCCTGTCGGCAGCCGACATCATGTTGGATGAAGCCAGTGTGACAGCAACGGAGAACGCAATCATGGCGGCGGCGCTGGCAGAGGGTGAGACAGTCATCCGCAACGCGGCCAGCGAACCGCACGTGCAAGACCTGTGTCGTTGCCTCAACACGATGGGCGCGCGCATCCGGCACATCGGCTCGAACACGCTGAAGATCGAGGGCGTATCGCGCCTGAACGGGACCGAGTTCACCATCGGCGCGGACAACATCGAGGTCACCAGCTTCATCGTGATCGGGGCTTTGTGCGGAGAGGGGGTGTGGGTGCGCAACGCCAGCCCCGAGCATCTGCGCATGACTCAGCTCATGCTCAGCCGGATCGGCATCCGCTTCGAGATTCACGGGCCGGATGTGTATGTGCCAGGCGACCAGCCGCTGTGCGTCGAGCCGGAGCTGGACGGGGCCATTCCAAAGATCGACGACAACCCGTGGCCGGCATTCCCCGCCGATGCGATGAGCCTGGCGATCGTGGCCGCGACGCAGACAAACGGCACGGTGCTGTTTCACGAGAAGATGTTCGAAAGCCGGCTGTACTTTGTGGACAAACTGATCAGCATGGGCGCGCGCATCGTATTGTGCGACCCGCACCGCTGCATCGTGCAAGGCCCAAGCCGGCTGCACGGCGAAACGGTGCAAAGCCCCGACATCCGCGCCGGCGTGGCGCTGGTCATCGCCGCGTTGTGCGCCGAGGGCCGCAGCACCATCTCCAATATCCAGCAAATCGACCGGGGCTACGAACGATTCGACGAAAAGCTGCGGGGCCTGGGAGCGAGCATCGAGCGCAGGTAGGGGGCGTCTACGACGACGCGCCGCTATAGCGCCGCACGCCGGCCTTCCACAGCCGGGATGACAAAAAGACTGCTGCCACGCCGAGCGCAAGAAAGCCGGCGACTTCCCACCACGCCAACTCGCCGCGCAGCCCCTGCAAAGGCACAGTTGTCGCCACGGCAATGGGAATGATGAAGGTGATGAGCAAGCGCAGCCAGAACGGATACACCTGCGCCGGAAACCGCCCGGCGTCCATCAGCGCGGCCAATATGGTCACATTGTTGTCGAACCGGGTGAACCAGAAGGTGACGGCAATCATCACGATCCACAGGCTGTACACGACGGCGGCGCCAGAAACGGTCAGGGCCAGAAAGGTTGCGATGTTCGCCGGCGCGGCCACTCTGCCGCTCATGCCCAGCCCCGCGACAATCAACACAACGGCGATTACAAAGTCCCACAGCCGCCACAACTCGACGCGCGTGATGCTGACCAGGAACTGGCTGTTGGCCGGCTGCAGGAATGTGTAGTCGAGCGAGCCATCGCGCAGGCCCTGATTGAATTTCTCCGTGTTGGGCCACACGATGATGGACATCATGGTGTTCACCAGCCGCCACACACCGAGCAGCGCGATCAATTCAGCCGGCCCCCACCCGCCCAACTCATTCGTATTGGCAAAGATGATGGCCAGGCTGGTCAGTTCCCATCCAAGCCACATCAGGTTGAGGAGAATCTGCACCACCGCCTCGCTGCGGTAGGCCAGCGCCACCTGAACGTTCAACTTGAGAAAAGCGCCAATAATGCGCAAAGCATTCATGCGATCAGCCCTCTGTAATCACGCCCCGACAGCCGAGAACTGCCTGACGCCGGCGCGCCATGTGACGCGGAAAATGACATACGCCAGCGCCAGCCACACAAACTGCATGCCGAAGTTCAGCGCCATCTCTTGCGGGCCGAGCTTGCCAAGGATGAGTTGAATCGGAAAGTGCAGCGTGTAGGAAAACGGCAGCGCTTTGGCAATCGTTTGAAGGACCGGCGGGAGCAGCGCCAGCGGGACAAAGTGGCCGGCGAAAAGCATGAACACCGCCGAGTAAAAGTTCCACAGCGCCCAAACGCGCGTCGTCCAAAACGCCACCAGCGTGAGCGCGGAGCCGAGCAGGAACAGAATGCCGAACGCCAGAATCAAGGCCGGAACAGCCAGCGCCAGATGGAGCGCGCTCAGGTTCAGCGCCGGGCGGAAAAGCAGATAGAGCGCCAGCCAGATCGGCGCCAGCGCGATCAGATTGAGCGCCTTGAAGGCGATATTGTTGACCAGCACCTGCGTCAGCACCGGGTGCACCGGCAACAGCAGCCGGTTGGACAGATTGCCATTCTGAATCTCGGGCGCCAGAACATGGATGGTGATCTCACTGGTCAATATGTCCACGACCAGCAGCACCATGTAATAGGCCGCGAAGTCGTTGGCCGTCAGACCATTGACGCTTCCCTGGCTCTGGGCCACCGTGGTCCATACTGCGAGGTAGACGATCGGCGAGACCAGCCAGAACAACAAGTACATGAGCAGGTTGGCGCGATACTGCCACTGCTCCGCCCAGTTCAAGGCCCACAGGCGTCGGAAGATTTCAAACATAGCAGGTAAAGCTTGAGTGATTGGCGATTCGACCAGTGGCTCAATGACTCAATGACTCAATGACTCAATGACCGAATGGCTCAATGGCTCAATGGCTCGTTGAAGGCGCGTTCGATCACGTCTTCGATCGGCGGATCCTCGATGGTGAGGTCTTGAACCGGCTGCTCGGCGAGCAGACGCGCGGTAATGGCCGGCGCCTGATCGGCCAGGACCTGAAGCCGCTTCTTGCCGGTCTCATCCTCGCCCGGCAACAGCGCGCCATACGCCTCCAGCGCGCAGTCGTCGCAGCCGCCCAGGTGCACGCTGATGATCTTGTAGGGCGCAATGCGCCGGCTCAACTCGCTTAACCCGCCGTCATATCGCAACGCGCCGTGGTGGATGATGATGACGCGCTCGCACAGCGCCACGACGTCGGCCATGTAGTGACTGGTCAGAATGATGGTGGCGCCATTGCGCCGGTTGTATTCCTTTAGAAACGCCCGGATGCGCGCTTGCGCGCCCACATCCAATCCAATCGTTGGCTCATCCAGAAAGAGCACGCTGGGCCGGTGCAACAGGGAGGCGGCCAGTTCACACTTCATCCGCTCGCCCAGCGACAGGTTGCGCACTGGCTTGCGAACGATGGGCCCCAGCTCGAGCAAATCGTCCAGTTCCTGAAATGAGCGCCTGTAATCATCGTCGCTGATGCGATAGATGGCTTTGTTGAGGAGGAAAGAGTCGGCCGCAGGCACATCCCAGGCCAGCCGGTTGCGCTGACCCATGACCAGGGTCATCGAGCGCAGATAGCCGGCCTGCCGCTCCCAGGGCGTGTAGCCCAGCACGCGCGCGCTGCCCGAGGTCGGATACAACAGTCCCGACAACATCTTGAGCGTCGTGGTCTTGCCGGCACCGTTGGGGCCCAGGAAGCCAACGATCTCACCCCGGCCGATCTCGAAGCTCACACGCTGAACCGCGTGAACTTCCTTGAACTTGCGCTTGAAGAAGCTCTTCACCGCCGCGCCAAAGCCGCCCTCGCGATCGGTGACTTTGTAGGTCTTGCTCAACTCCTCAACGACGATAGGCGGCCTGCCATTGGCGCCAAAAGCCGGCGAAGCCGGCCTGGCCGTGGCCGCAGTTCGATTTGCAATTTGGGTTTGCATACTGTGTTATCCGACACAAGAGCCAGACTCTGACCGGGTGGGACGCTGATCCTGCAAAGCGGCCCAATATACCAACTCAGCACCCTGCGCCACAACACTTTAGAACACCTATTCCGTCGCGTCAATCCGCCGTTGGGAGGAGATCGCCTTGCCGCCTGAGTGTATCGAAGGCAGCGACAGCGCCCCGCCAATTTGGACGGCCTCGACAGCTTCGACATGCCCAGCCACCACCGCAAGACTGCCGGGCGTGATGCGAAAAATCGCGCTCACATCCCCGACCCGCGCGCGTCAACCTGGAAGATAATACCTCAAGCTTGAATATCAAGGCGAGGTGTTTTGATGGAGAACAACAGCGCTAATTATCTGCAACTCGCCATTGGAGCGGTGCGCAATGTTCGCGGCGGTTGACTTCGGACTGACCAACATTGACATCGCTGTGCGGGATCCAGGCAGCGGCGCATATCGCTTCGCCACCACGCCGAGCGCCGGCCTCGTGGATGTGTCTCAGCTCGAGCGCGCGATCGCTTGTGTGGGCCATCGACCCGTAGAGTTCACGCGAATTGGCGTAACCGGCGGCCAGCATCGCAAACTCCCCGACAGCATCGGCAAGACGCCGATCGTAAAAGTGAATGAGGTCACGGCCATTGGCCTGGGCGGATTGCGCCTGGCGGCCAAAGAGCAGGCGCTCGTCGTGAGCGCCGGCTCGGGCACAGCCATGGTTGCCGCGCGAGACAACCAGGCGCAACATGTCACCGGCAGCGCCGTCGGGGGCGGCACCCTGCAAGGGTTGGGCAAACTGCTGCTCGGCGCCAGCGATGCGCTGGAGATCGATGCGCTGGCCGGGCGCGGCAACTCCAATGTGCCAGACCTGACACTGATCGAGGCAACCGGCGGCGCGCTGGGCCGGCTTCCTGCAGATGCAAATGCCGTGAACTTCGGACGCTTTGCCCGCCCCGGCACGTCAGCCACACGCGAGGATATCGCAGCCGCTCTGGTTGTGATGGTCAGCCAGGTAATCGCGGTGATCGCCATCAACGCAGCCCGCGCCGAACACCTGGCAGATATCGTGGTGGTCGGCCACCTGGTAGATTTGCCCACCGTGCGCAAGGTTCTACACGCCGTTGCCGGCTACTATGGCGCAAGTATCGCCATTCCTCCACAGCCGGGTTTGGCAACCGCCCTCGGCGCACTGCTCGCCTGCGCTCATCAAGCGACAGGATAAAGCCGCGATCTCCTCATCTGCATCGCAGACACCTCTCACCTTGCCATGTTAAGAGAGCAGTTGACATGACGCAGATAGAGATGAGACAGGCATGAAGAGTGTCCGAATCGCAGCCGTTCTGGCCGGCGCAGTGGCGCTGGTCGTGTTGGCCTGGCTGGCCCTGCAACCCGCCCAGCGCCCGCTGGCCAGCGCGCGCATCGACAGCGCGCCAATCGCAACAGACATCGGCAACTTCGCGCGCGCATTTGAACCGCGCCCCTTTGTCTTCCCCGCAGATCACGGGCCGCACCCGGAGTTTCAAACTGAGTGGTGGTACTACACCGGCAACCTGCAAGACGCCGCCGGCCGGCAGTTTGGCTACCAGTTCACCATCTTCCGCCGCGCCCTCACCGCCGAAACCATGTCGCGCGCCTCGAGTCTGGCCTCGAACCAGTTGTACTTCGCCCACTTCGCTCTGACCGATATCAGCGCCCGCCAGCATGTCGCCGCCGAGAAATTCAGCCGGGGCGCGGGCGGTCTGGCCGGCGCCTGCGCGCGCGGCGCAGCCATCCCGTGCAATGACGACGCATCGTTCCACGCCTTTATCGAGGACTGGTCGGTGACTGCGCTCGACGACAAGGGTGATGCGGTTCGCATCATCGCCCGCCACAAGAATCATCATCTGGATTTGACACTGCGCGCCGTCAAGCCGGTTGTGCTGCACGGGGATCGCGGCCACAGCCCCAAAGGCGCAGAACCCGGCAACGCCTCTTTCTACTACTCGTTCACCCGCATGCAAACAGAAGGAGACGTCGTCTTCGACGGGACCCGGTTCGCCGTCGCCGGCTCGAGCTGGATGGACCATGAGTGGAGCACCAGCGCCCTCGGCGCAAACGCGCTCGGCTGGGATTGGTTCTCCATTCAGCTCGACGACCAGCGCGAGTTGATGCTCTTCCAGATTCGCAATAGTGACGGGTCGCTCGAACCGGCTTCATCCGGCACGCTGATCGACGCAGCCGGCCAGACCACACGCCTGACGCTCGCCGACTTCACTCTGGAGGCGCAGGATCGCTGGCGCAGCCCGGTCACCGGCGGCGAATACCCGGTGCGTTGGATCATCCGCATTCCAGAACAGGACATCGAACTCACCATAGAGGCGCGCCTGCCCGAGCAGGAGATGAACGTCTCGATCGTCTACTGGGAAGGGGCGATCCGCGTGACCGGCACATCCGGCGGTCGGGCCGTCACCGGGCAGGGTTATTTGGAGATGACCGGCTACGCGCAGTCGATCAACGGCAAGTTTTGAGAGGCCGGCGCGGCTCAGTCCGGCTGACCCAGCGCCAGATCGAGCGCCTCGCCCAGCGAGCGCGCGCTGAGGATGCGCAGGCCGGCCGGGGGACGTTCGATTGGCCGCGACAGTTTGGGAATCAGGCAACGCTTGAAACCAAGCTTGGCCGCCTCGTTGAGTCGCGCCGGCAACTGGCCCACCGAGCGCAACTCGCCGCTCAGGCCCACTTCGCCGATGATAGCGAGATCCATCGGCACCGGAGCGCCCTTGTGCGCGCTGGCGATGGCAATCGCCGCCGGCAGATCGGCAGCCGGCTCTTCGATGGTCATGCCGCCCACCACGTTGACAAACACATCCTGATCGTGCAGCCGGATGCCAACCCGCTTGGCCAACACAGCCAGAATGAGAAACAGCCGGTTGTAATCCCAGCCGTTGGCGGTGCGGCGCGGCATGGGGTTCTGTGTGGGCGAGGTCAACCCCTGCACCTCGACCAGCAGCGGGCGGGTGCCTTCCATCGTCACCGCCACAGCCGAACCGGGAGCAAACGACATGCGCTCGGCCAGAAACGCCTCGCTGGGGTTGGTCACCTCGATCATGCCGACGCCGGCCATCTCGAAGACGCCGACTTCACTGGTCGCGCCAAAGCGGTTCTTGATGGAGCGCAACAGCCGGAACGAATGGAAGCGATCGCCCTCCATGTGCAGCACCGTATCGACGATGTGCTCCAGCACTTTCGGGCCGGCGATGGCCCCCTCCTTCGTCACGTGGCCCACAATGAACACGGCGATGTCCTGTGATTTGGCCAGCGCCTGCAAGCGCAGCGCGCATTCGCGCACCTGGCTGACCGTGCCGGGGCTGGACGAAACAGTGTCGAGATACATCGTCTGGATCGAGTCGATGATCGTGAGCCTGGGCTTCATCGCCTCGATCTGATAGATGGCGTTGTCGAGATTGGTGTCGGTGAGCAGATAGAGATCGCTGTCGCCAACGCCGAGACGCTGGGCGCGCATCTTGAGTTGCTGGGCGCTCTCTTCGCCGCTGACGTACAGCGCCGGCCCGACCTGTTGCGCCGTAGACACAGCAGCCTGCATCAGCAATGTGGACTTGCCAATGCCCGGATCGCCGGCCACCAGCACCAGCGACCCCGGCACAATGCCGCCACCCAACACGCGCGAGAACTCGCCGATCGCCAACGGAAGCCGATGGAAGCCATCGGCCTGGATGGCGCTCAATTTTTGCGGGGCAAGGCTGCCTGCCGCGCGCGTGGACTGCCGGCTCTTCTCGCGCGCCTCATCCACCACTTCCTCGACCAGCGTGTTCCATTCGCCGCAGTCCGGACATTTGCCGGCCCAGCGCATCTGGACACTGCCGCAGTTCGAGCACACATAGCGCGTCTTGAGTTTGGGAGCGGCGGTTCTGGACATATCGCCAGTGTAGCACAAACGTTCTGAGAGCCGAGAGCCGGCAATCGGGGACGAAATGGCGAATCGCCGCTCGTCAATCATCAATCTTCAAGCGACAATCGTCAATCACCAATCGTCAATCGAGACGGGTATACTCTTTGCGATGATTCCGCTTGCAAAACGATTGGCCTCCGGGGTGATTGCGCTGGCTGCTCTGATGACGGCCTGCCAGAGCGCCGGCGGCTCGCCGCTGAGCAACGTACGCGTGGAACCGTTGGTCATCAGCCCGAACGCCGACGGCACAGACGACCTGGCGCGCATCACGTATCGGGTTCACACGCCGGCCCGTATAAGCATCTATCTCACCAGCGCCGACGGCGCGCGCTTCGACCTGCGCCGCGATGTCGAGCGCCCGCCCAGCCCGGCGCCCTACGAAATCCTCTTCAACGGGGTGGCAAGTGGCCGGCTCATGGCGAATGGCGACTACACCTGGCACATCGAGGCCGCCACCGGGGCCGGCGTCACATCCTTCAGCGGCCCCTTGCGCATCGAGGGGGCCGATATGCCCTTTCCCAAAATCGAGGACTTCACACTGTCCAGCCCGATCTTCACGCCCAACCGCGACGGCATCGACGACCGTGTTT
>DAOTYS010000448.1:0-7305 GCA_034434575.1 Thermoflexales bacterium | reverse complement strand
CCGGCTCGCTTTGCAACGTGGGGCGCGCATCGACACCGATCGGCGTAAGCGGGGTCCACTCGAACGCCAGAGGACTGTGCGGGCCGGCTTGCGCGCGGTCAGGCGGCGTCCCAATCCCAAGCCCAATAAACACGATGAACAACGCAAGGGGATAAACAGTCTTCATGGCTCACTTCGGCACGGCAATGCCCAGCCCGGCTGAGAAGGTGAAGCCGGGGAAGACGGTAGTGTTGATAAGAGACGACGAAACGCCCATGCGCGCCGTCAGCACATCGGCGATCACGCGCCGATAGTCGGTGGTGATTTGCAGGCCGTCGTTGAATCCGAGATGAGACAGGCCCGGCCAGTCGCCGTAGACACCGGCATTGATGTTGGGGGCGCCATACTGGCCGCCGCTGCCGATCACCAGCATGACGTTGCCGCTGCCGTGGTCGCTGCCGGCGCTGTCATTCTCGTACAACACGCGGCCAAACTCGCTGAGCACCACGATCACATAGCGGCCGCGCCATTGTGGATCGGCGTTCATATCGTCGCAAAAGGCTTTCAAATTGTTGGCCAGGTTGGTGATCAGGCGCGGGAAACGATTATTGCCGTTCCAGTCCACCGTGCCCTGGTTGTCGTGCGTGTCGTAGCCGCCGCCCACATCAATCGCCGCCACGCGCAGCGGATTGCCGAGCGACGCTTTGGCGATCTGCGCCACCACCTGCAACGATTGCGCAAAGTGGCCATAGTCCGGCACATGCGAGCCGGCGCTGACGTAGCTGACACCGCCAGCCGGCGTGTAGGTCGTGGAAAGAACGCTGGCCAGTTGATCGTATGCCTGAAAAGCAGACGCGCCCACTGCTTCAACAAACGCGCTGCCGCGCTGGAACATGGGCTGAAGCAAATTGCGCTGCGCCTGCGCCAGCGCCGCGCGCGTCGCATCCGGCATCCAGGTTGACGTGCGCCACTGCGGGCCGAAATCTTTGCCGCTGGGAACAACCATCGAGCTGCGCCCCGTGGGGGAAATTAGCGATGGCGCAGGGTTCCATTGCGGCGCCACGGCCAGCGCGTCATTCGGTTCACCGATGGCGTCAAGATAGCGAGAAAGCCACCCGCCGGCGGCCAGGTTGTTTTTGCCGCCCATGTCCACGTACAGCTCGGTGTCAAAGTGGGAGCCGGTGACATCGGGCGAGCCTGTCGCATCGACAATGGCCAGGTCGCCGCGCGTGTAGAGCGCATACAACCCGCCGGTGTCGCTGGCATGTAGATTGAGCACATTGACTCCGCTTGCCCCGCGCGCGGCGTCGGGATGCAGCGCAAACCGGCCATCCAGGTCAATCGCCTTGCGCGGGGCGCTGGAATTGGGAGCGGGAATGTGCATCGTGGGCCGCAGCGCGTTGTAGTATTGCTGACGGTCTTTGGCGCTGGTGTTGAACGGCACGACGAGGTTCAGCCCGTCCAGTCCGCCGCGCACGAAGACCAGCACCAGCAGGTCGCGGTTGTTGGGCGGGGGCTGGTTCGGCGACTGCGGCGCTGCGGCGCGCGCCGGCCCGGCCAACTGTGAGTCGAACACCAGACTGGAGATGCCGAACCCGCGCACAGCGGCGACGGCGGCAAAACTGGCGCATCCCTTCAGGAAATCCCGGCGATCCATCTTCAATTTGACATCCCTCCACACCACACCAAACCAAACAGAGCAGCCTCTTGATCTGATCCCAAGAGGCTGCTGGAATGCCAGGCGGATTGTGTTGCCGGCAGGCAATCACATATATCTGCTTCGATCAGATGATAACATGGCAAAGTATTGTTGCACCGCCGGGTCGTTGTAGAACACCAGCGCCAGCACGCCAACAACTACCGGGATGAGATTGCCGCCGTCGATGGCAATCATCTCCATCACCCGGCAATCGCTTACGACCAGACCCGATCCCAGGAGAACTCGTTGTCCCACTGATCGGTCGGCGCCCACAGGCCGGGCAGATCGGGATCGATGTGCGCCGCCAGAACCTCGTCGTTCAGGTCGTCGATGCCCAGGCCGGGTTTGTCCGGCACAGTGATGAATCCATCCTTCACGATGGGTTTGGGCAGGCCGATGGCCATATCGTCCCACCACGGCACATCGACCGAATGAAACTCCTGCGCCAGGAAGTTCTCGGTGGCCACGGCCACGTGCGCGGCTGCCATCGCCGCGACCGGCGACTCGGCCATGTGAATGGCCATCGCCGCGCCGTAATCCTGCGCCATGTCGCCGATCTTCTTAGTCTCCAGAATGCCGCCGGTGCTGAGCACGTCGGGATGGATGACCGACACACCGCCAGCTTCGAGCAATGACTTGAAGTTCTCCTTCAAGTAGATATCTTCCCCGGTGCAGATGGGAACCGTGGTGGCGCGGCTGAGTTGCGCGTACTGGTCTGTGAACTGCCAGGGAACCAGATCCTCAAGCCAGGCCGGGTTGTACTTCTCGATGCGCTTCGCCAGCTTGATGCAGTCCTGCAGCGCGATGTGGCCGAGGTGGTCGATCGCCAGCGGGACTTCATAGCCGATCTCGTCGCGCACTTCGGCGATGTACTGCTCCAGAAAATCCAGACCCTTCTCAGTGAGATGCACGCCGGTGAAGGGGTGCATCACATTGTGGAAGTCGTAGTCACGGTTGCGAATGGCGCGCTCTTCGGGCGTGCTCACCCTGCGCCGGCCGGCGCTGTGATACGTGCGCCACTTGTCCAGCTCGCCGGTGGGCATGCTCAGCGCGCCCGGCTCGTGGATGGCCTGCCACATGCCCAGGTCCATTTTGAGAAAGGTGAAGCCCTTTTCCATGCGCTGCCTCAGCGCGCGGCCCATGTCGCGCCCGGTGGGACGGTCGCCGGCGTCGGTGTCGCAGTAGATGCGCACGCGGTCGCGGAACTTGCCGCCCAGCATTTGATAGACCGGCACGCCATACGCTTTGCCGGCCAGGTCCCACAAAGCCACTTCGATGCCGCTGACACCGCCGCCCTGCCGGGCGTGCCCGCCGAACTGCTTGATACGCCGGAAGAGCTTGTCCACATTGCATGGGTTCTCACCCAGAATGCGGCTCTTCAACATGAGCGCGAAAGTGCGGCTGGCGCCATCGCGCACTTCGCCCAGGCCAACGATCCCCTGGTTGGTGTAAATCTTCAGCAGGCAGCACCGCATCGGCGCGCCGACGATGTCGGTCACGCGCAGATCGGTGATCTTCAGGTCGGACGGGCGGGAATACGTGCGGACGCGATCCTGAACGGTCGGTTCTTCCATTGCATATCTCCTGGAGGATGAATTGTGCAGCGTATTGTAGGCGCGCTGGTTTGCGTTCTCATCCGATCTGTCGGACAATGCGTCTGAATCTTCTGGAGGAGCATTCATGAAACTCGGGTATCTGTGCAAGTTCTCGGTCGAGGAAGTGGAGCGCGCGCAACGGCTCGGCTTCCAGTGCCTCGAAGTGCATGCCACATCGCTGATCGACTCTCTGGATGCGCCGGGCGACTTGAAAGCCGTGGCCGGCCGCGCGCAGGCCGCGCTGGACAGGCGAGGCATCACCTTGTCGGCCATTGCGCACTATAGCAATCCGCTGTTGGACGACCCGGCAGTCACGCTGGCCCGGTATCGCGCCATCTTCGAGCTGGCCAGGCTGTTGGGCGTCGGCGTCGTCACCTCGATGGCCGGCAACCTGCCCGATCGGCCGTACAGGGAAGGCATGGAGCGATTCGAGCGGGTGTTCACGCCGATCGCGCAAGCCGCCGAGGATATGGGTCTGCGCGTGGCGTTTGAGAACTGGCCGGGCATGTGGGGCGACATCCCCTGGCACAGCGTCAACCTGGCCTGGTCGCCGCGCAATTGGAGCGAGATGTTCACCCGCGTGCCGTCGAAAGCGCTTGGTCTGGAGTTCGATCCGTCGCATCTGGTCTGGCAGGGAATCGATCACATTCAAGCCATGCGCGATTTCAAGGATCGCATCTACCACTCGCACGCGAAAGACACCGAGATGCTGCATCACAATCTGCGGCGCGAAGGCATCCTGGGCATCCACCACAACTGCTGGCGCTACCGCATCCCCGGCTATGGCGTGGTGAACTGGGCTGAGTACATCTCGACGCTGATCGAGATCGGCTACGACGGCGGCATCGCCATCGAGCACGAAGACCCGGTGTTTTCCGGCGCGCGCTTTGAAGAAGGTCTGGTGCGCGGCTTCCAGGTCCTGAACCCGCTCATCAACCCCGCCTGAAACGCGCGTGGTAGAGTCTTCAAGCGCCATACGCAATACGCGATACGTAATACGCAATACGCGATACGCCATGCCCGTTCTCGAACCGTTGTCTTTTGAATGCGTCAGTCATAGCGAGGAGCAGACGCAGCGCCTCGGAGCGCGCCTCGCTGCGGCGCTGCCGGCCCGCGCCATCATCGCACTGTACGGTTCGCTGGGGGCCGGCAAGACACAGTTCGCGCGCGGGATCGGGCTGGGCTGGGGCGCGTCGCAGCCCTTGCGCAGCCCAACCTTCACTCTGGTGCAGGAACATCACCGCGCCGCCGACGCGCACACGCTGTATCACATCGATCTCTACCGCATCGAGCGCGCCGGCGACCTCGCCACACTGGGGCTGGACGAAGTTTTGGATGACCAGACGGGCGTCGCCATCATTGAATGGGCCGAGCGCGCCGAAAGCCTGATTCCCAACGAAGCCATCCGGGTCAGGTTCGAGATCATCCACGAGAACAAGCGCCGGCTCACCTTCTCCACTCAGGACACCGTCACATGGCAGATCCTGCTGGCCTTCCGCAAGAATGCCTTTGGCGTCTGACAATTGACAATTGACGATTGACAACTGACGATTGGCAATTTACGAATAGCAATGCCGGGTTACAACTGAAAGGATGGACAACACTCAAAAGATCTCAGGCGAAATGGCAACAGGGATCGCTGGCTCTATCAATCGTCAATCGTCAATCGTCAATCGCAAACCAGATATCCTGCTGGCGATCGACACCTGCACGCGCCGCAGCAGCGTGGCGCTGCGCGACCTGACGATGATCCGCGCGGAATGCGCGTGGGAAACAGAGCGCCATCACACCGCCGGCGTCAGCGCACAGATCCGCCGGCTGATGCGCACTGCGAACATCCAGCCGGCAGACATCGGCGCGGTGGCAGTGGCAATTGGGCCGGGTTCGTTCACCGGCGTGCGCTGCGGGCTGGCGATCGCCAAAGGACTCGCCACCGCGCGCAATCTGCCTATCATCGGGGTGACGGCATTCGACGTGATCGCAGCCGCGCAACCCAATCATCATGTGCCGGTGTATGCGCTGATCGAAGCCGGGCGCGGGCGAGTGGCCGCCCGGCGCTATGAGTGGCGCGAAGAGGGCTTGTCTGTCGCCGATGACTGGCGCATCCAAAGGTGGAACGAGTTTGCCGAATCAGTCGAGCCGCCGGCCTGGGTGTGCGGCGACCTGACGCCGGCGCTCGAATCACTGCTGGAAATGCGCGCCGCCGTCGCGCCGGCGCCGCTCAACCTGCGCCGCGCCGGCTACCTGGCCGAGATCGGTTACGCCCGCTGGTTGAGCGGCGACGTCGACGACGCCATGACGCTGACGCCCATTTACCCGCCAGAGGCGTAGTGTTACACTCACGATCGTGATGGCGCAAGCGGAATTGAGCCAAAGCAAAGCAACGCTGGCGCGGGAGAGATCAGATGCGCCGGCCGGGTTGAGCGCAGCAAGACTGGAGATCGCGCCCATGACGCTGGCAGATATCCCGGCGGTCATGGAGATCGAGCGCGCGTCGTTTCCACTGCCCTGGCCCGAGCAGGCTTACCGCTACGAGCTGCTGCAAAACGCCAACGCGCATTTCATTGTTGCGCGCGCGGTTGCGCGCGCGCAGCCGGCCGGCCAACCCGCCAGCATCTCTGTCGCCCCGCTGCCCCGCGCCCCCCTGCGCGCCCGTCCTCACGGCTGGCTTCAGCGCCTGCTCGGATTCAGGCCCACCTCACCCGGCGCGCCCGAAGGCGTGTCGCCGGATGACGCATCCATCATTACGGGATACGCCGGCATGTGGATGTTCGTGGACGAAGCGCACATCAGCACCATCGCCTCGCACCCGGCCTGGCGTGGTCGCGGGGTCGGCGAATTGCTCCTGTTGAGCCTGATGCGCGAAGCCGAGCGGCGGGCCGCCATTGTCGTGACGCTCGAAGTGCGCGTCAGCAACACAGTGGCCCAAAACCTTTACCTCAAGTACGGCTTCGAGCAAGTCGGCCTGCGCAAACGCTATTACCGCGACAACGGCGAGGACGCGCTCATCATGACGGTGCAGCAGTTTCAGCGCCCGGAATACAAGCAGCGCCTGGCCGGGCTGGAGCAGGCCCTGCGCCGCCGGCTGGCCGCAGGGTAGCGCGCCGCGCAACTTATAATGCGGGCCGATGGAAAACCTGAACACCCTGGCCAGCGCAGTGCGCCAGTGCGCTTTGTGCGAGTTGTCTCGCGGGCGCACCAACGCCGTGCCCGGCGAAGGCCCGGCCAATGCGGAAGTCATGTTCATCGGCGAAGGCCCTGGCTTCAACGAAGACAAGCAGGGCCGGCCATTTGTCGGCGCAGCCGGCCAGTTTCTCAACGAACTGCTGCAAATCGCCGGCTTCAAGCGCGATGAGGTGTACATCACCAACGTGGTCAAGTGCCGGCCGCCCGGCAACCGCGACCCGCTGCCCGAAGAAATCCAGGCCTGTTCGCGTTATCTGGAGCGGCAGATCGAACTGATCGATCCCAGGGTCATCGTCACACTGGGCCGCTTTTCGATGGCGCGCTGGTTCCCCAACGACAAGATCTCAGCCGTGCATGGCAAGGCCAAACGCGTCGGCGGGCGGATTGTGGTCGCCATGTTTCACCCCGCCGCCGCCCTGCACCAGCAATCATTGCGCGCCACGGTCGAAGAGGATTTCCGCAGGCTCAAACAAATCGTGGCCGAGGCGCAGCGCAAGCCGGAAGACAAACCCGCCGACACACCGCCGGCTTCCGATCAGGCCGAACAGCTCAGTCTGTTCTGATAGTCATCAGTCGTCAGTAACCAGTAGTCAGAAATCTGACCGCTGACTACTGACCGCTGACTACTGGCTACTCTATGTCGTCCTACCGCAATCTGCGCGAATTTGTACGAGCGCTGGAGCAGCGCGGCGAGTTGGCGCGCATCCGGGCGGCTGTGGACCCCGAACTGGAGATCACCGAAATCACCGACCGGGTGAGCAAGGGGCCAGAGCGGGACAACAAAGCCCTGTTGTTCGAGAACGTCAAAGGTTCGTCATTGCCGGTGCTCATCAACGCCTTCGGCAA
>DAOTYS010000447.1:0-2895 GCA_034434575.1 Thermoflexales bacterium | reverse complement strand
CTTCGAGCGCGTGACGTTCGACAACCCGCTCAACCCGGCCGCGAGCGAGGAGGTGGCGCTGGCGCTGGCGGTGAATGGCGAAACCTTGCGCTGGCCGCGAACCGGCGCGCGCGTGGCCGCGCATGGCCGGCGCTATGCGTTGAAGCGCAGCATCCCGGTAACGGTCGATCAGGACGGGGTGCTGGATATTTCGGTCGCGCTGGCCGGCGACGCCTACGCAGCGCTGGCCGAGGAAGGCGAGCCGGTGGGCCGTGTGGCCGCGCTGTACGGCAAGGCGGACCGATGGGGTCGGGGCAGGCACGTCGTCCACAGTGAGGGGCCGGCCGGCGGGTTCACCGTCGAGTACACTATCGCCGGCGCGACCGCAGGCAAAGACACTGCCAGAACGCGGCGCGCGCGCAAGGCGCCGGCAAAGGAGACGCATGGCTGACATCACTGCCATCAGAGTCGCGGCCGCGCAGATGGCCGTCACAACCGATGTGGACGCCAACCTTAAAACCATTCTGCGCGCCATCGACTATGCCGCCGATCAGAAGGCGGACATCCTGCTCACGCCGGAAGGCGCGCTCAGCGGATACACGCCGCGCTTCGATCAGGCGGCAGTGGCGCAGGCGCTGGCCGAGGCGACCGGCCGGGCGCGCGCGCGCGGCGTGGGGTTGGCGCTGGGCACGTGCTTCGTCGAGCCGGAGGACGGGTTGTGCTACAACGAACTGCGCTTCTATGATCGGGCCGGCGGCTACCTGGGCTGCCACACCAAAATCCTGCGCTGCGGCACGATGACTGAGCCGAGCGAAGGCGAGATCAACGATTACGCCGCCCGCCCCTTGCGCGTGTTTCAGTTCAAGGGCGTCACGGTGGGCGGCCTCATCTGCAACGATCTGTGGGCCAATCCCGGCTGCACGCCCATGCCCGATCCGCACCTGACCCAGCAGTTGGCGCGCATGGGCGCGCGGGTGATCTTCCATGCCATCAATGGCGGGCGCGATGGCAGCGAGCTGTCGCGCGTGGCCTGGCAGTTCCACGAGGCCAACGTGCGCATGCGCGCGCTGGCCGGCAAGGTGTGGATCGTGACGGTGGACAACTGCGAGCCGGCCTCGCTCCCCTGTTCGGAGCAGAGCGGCGTGGTGGCGCCGGATGGCAACTGGGTATTCCGTTCGCGCCCGCAGGGCGAGCATTTCTTCGCGCACACGATTGAACTGTAGAGGGGGTTGGCGCATGACCACGAAACCGTTGAGCATTGTGAGCGTCGGCGCGCATCAGGACGACATCGAACTGAACTGCCTGGGCACGCTGATCCGGTATCGCAACCAGGGCAATTGCCGCATCACCAACGTGGTGATCTCGAACGGCGACAAGGGCGCGCAGTACGATCCTCGCACGCCCTACGAGGAGATCGCCCGCATCCGCGCGCGAGAAGCGACCGCTGTGGCCGAAGGGCTGGGCGGGCGCTATGTGTGCATGGGCCAGTCTGACGAGTACATCCGCGACACTGACGAGGCGCGCAACTGGCTGATCGACGCGCTGCGCGAAGCGAAAGCGGATGTGGTGTTTGCCCCGCCGCCGGTGGACTACAACACCGATCACATGGTGACCAGTCAGATCGCTTTTCATGCCGTGATGCTGGCGGCGGTCAAAACCATTTTCACCAGCCACGATCCTCTGCCGCATTGTCCCGTCTTGTACTACATGGACGCCATCACCGGCCTGGAGTGGCAACCGACGCACTACGTGGACATCACCGATGTGTTCGAGCGCAAGTGCGAACTCATCCGCTTGCACAAGAGCCAGATGGCCAACATGCAGACCTCAGGCGGCTGGGATCTGGTGAAGTACTCGCAGATCGTCGGCGCGTTCCGGGGCATTCAGTGCGGCGTCGAATACGCCGAGGGCTTCAAGCCGGCGCTGGCATGGCCGCGCGTCAGGCCGGGCAACTGGCTGCCGTAAAACAACACCAACACCCAATACGCAATACGCAATACGCAACACCCAACCCGGAGCAACCACCATGCAAATCGTCGAAGTGCGGTCGATTCCGTTGATGGGGCGCACGCCCGAAGGCGGCTGGGATCACGAGATCGAGCCGGAAGAGAACCTGCACACGCTGATCGAAGTGGTCACGGATGAAACGTTGGATGGCCGGCCGCTCACCGGCATCGGCAGCGTGTACACCAGCCAGGCGCTGGTCGACGGCGCGCTGCGGCTGATGCGCCCGTGGCTGATCGGCGAGTGCGCCATCGAGCCGGAGCGGGTGTCCGAGAAACTGCACCAGATGGCGTTCTGGCAGGGGCGGGGCGGGGCGGTGACGCACGCCATCAGCGGCATCGACATTGCGATGTGGGATGTGCTGGGCAAGGCCACTGGCCAGCCGGTCGCGCGCCTGCTGGGCGGCTGCTACCGTGACCGCATCAAGCCCTATGGGTCGATCCTGTTCGACGAGCCGGCCCGCCTGCGCGACAAGCTGCAGGAAGTGACGGCGCGCGGCTTCCGGGCCATCAAGATGGGCTGGCGTCCGTTCGGGCGTGTGGATCGCCGGCTGGATGAACTGCTGGTCAAGACAGCGCGCGAGACGGTCGGGCCGGATGTGGAGCTGATGGTGGATGCCGGCGGCAGTGAGGGGTTCTGGCCGCACGGGTATAAGTGGGCGATCGAGACGGCGCGCATGTTGGCACATTACGATGTGACCTGGTTCGAGGAAGCGCTGGCCCCGGACGACATCGAGGGCTACGTCAAGCTGCGCGAGCACTCGCCCGTGCCCATTGCCGCCGGCGAGGTGCTCACCCGCCGCCAGAGCTTCATGCCCTGGATCGAGCGCGGCGCGGTGGATTACATCCAGCCGGATTGCACCAAGTGTGGCGGCCTGTCGGAGGCGCGGCGCATCGGCTGGATGGCGTATGA
>DAOTYS010000446.1:0-17109 GCA_034434575.1 Thermoflexales bacterium | reverse complement strand
GATTCCCCGGCCAACCGGCTTGCCGCCGCCGCCAGCGCAACCACCAGCCACATCAGCATGACCGCATTGTGGAAATCGATGTTGAAAAAGTAGTGGTCAAAGATGCCGCTGATGAGCACGCCAACAATGGCGGCGTGCGCGCCCAGCCACGCCGGAAAAAGTTCCTCGTTCGACCAGACTTTCGACGCTGCGCGACCAGCCGACACGAAAAGAGTTGCCATGACCGCCAGGAAGGCGGTCAAGCCCACGCCCCCCATGGTCTGCGCGATTAGCAAATACATCATCGACACGCCGATGTACAGATCGACGTCGGGCGTGTCGGTGAACCCCACCCCCAGCACCGGGTAGCGCTCCAGCAAACGCAGCGCGTCTCTGTACTCGCCAAAGCGCATCTGAGTGGCCAGATCGCGCCCCATGAAGCCGTCCACAAAATGGGCTGCCAGTTCGCTGGTCTGAGGCAACAAGAGCGCCACCGCTAGCGCGACTGCCCCCAATACGAACAGCCGGCGGTAACGCGCCGCGCCAATCAACGCGGCCACAGCCACAAACCCCAGCATGGCGCCGCGTGACACTGACGCCACGAGCGCCAGCCCGATCAGGCCGGCGCACAGCAGCGCCAGCCAGCGTGGCAACGCCGGGCGCGCCGCAAACACCTGCGGCAGCGTCAGCGCGCCGACAACCAGCAGAAAGCCGCCATACGCATTGGGGTCGATCCACAGGCCGGTCGCGCGCTGCATGAGGGCGGGATCATCACGGATGTAGCGCAGGACGCCCGGCCCCGCCGGATAATCGAAGATGCGCAGCGCAGACAACAGACGGATGGCGAGGTCATCGGGCATGACGTACAACGCCAAACCGATCAGCGCCGCCAGCCCGCCGGCCAGCGCAAACACCGCCGTCGCGCGGCGAATCGCGCCGACGTCGCGCAGCACTGCCACGATGACAAAGACAGCCCCCAGGCTCAGCAGCATCTCTGCAAATCGGCGCGCAACCAGCGTGGTGAACGGGCCGTTGGGAAGGCCGAACACGAATGTGGCCAGCGCGACAACCATCAGCCCGATGAGCGGCAAACTGATGGGCAGCCGGCGCAGGTCCAACGGGTAACGGGAGGTGCGCGCCGCCCATGCCGCAATCAACAACAGCAACGCCACATCGAGCAGTGTGGGCTTGAAACCGATGCTGACCGGCGACGCCACGCGCGGCAAGATGGCTATAACAGCGATCAGCAGCCAGAGCGCGCGCTCGGCGCTGCTGAGCGCCCAAATCGCCACAGCCAGCGCCGGCGGCAGCGCCAGCAACACCAGCGGATGTGCGATCGAGGCGGCAACCCCGACAGCCAAACCGGCCGCCACACATACGGCCAGCAGGCCCAGACCGCGAGCGCGGCCCGGCCATGCAGCCCGCTGCGGATTGCATCCGCTGTCACCCAAAGCAGGAACACGCATCGGAACCGGCGCCTAGCTTACCACCGGAAATGTGGCTGCAATCATCCAGGCGAATACGGCCGCGTTCAGCGCCGCTGCGACCCAGGGCCGGCCAGTCAGCCGGTGCAACCAGTGCGCGTACAACCCGTGCCAGACAAACAGCGCCAGCATCACCGGCAGCAGGATGAGCAGAAAGAAGGGGCCGCCAAGCCAGAGAATGGCAGCCACCAGACTGACAAGGAGCACTGTCTTGCTGAGCGCATACAACCCAAGCCGCGCGCGCGCCGAGGGCCGCCAGATCAATGTTTCATCGGCCCAAAAGTAGACCAGCATGAACACAAACAACACCAGCGCCATCCAGACGCGCTCCCCGGCCAGCGCGAAACTCGTCCAGGTCAGATGGGCCGTCAGCCCAAACGTCAGCAACGCATAGACGACCAGCGCCAGCGCAGCGAGCGCCATGCGCAGCGAGGCTTTTCCCGCAACCGCGATCCTTTGCGGAGCTGCCGGCTCGCGCTGCCGGCGAAGGATCGCTCGATCCAACGCAATGGCAATCCACAGGACTGCGCCAGCGATCAGAAAGAAAACGCCGGCATAGTTGCCGACGTTCAGGGGCATCCAGCGGTAAGGCGCCGCGAGCATGGCCGGCGGGGCAAAAACGCCGGCGGCGAGGATCGCCAGCACAGCGCGCCGGGCGGGCACTGGCCGGCGCGGCGCGTCTGTCGCCAGCGCAGGAATGCCAGACCATACCAGGCGCGCCAACGGATAGAACCCGATCATCGCCGCCAGGTAGAGCAACAGCACCCACCCCATCCTTCCATCAACCGCGAGGCCGGCGCCTCCCGCCGGGCTGTCGAACGCAAGGTCGATCCACTGCGCAACCTCGCGGTAGGTGTCAGGACTGAACAAGATGGTGATGTGCTCGACGCCCGGCACGATCACCAGGCGTCGCGCGGCGCCCTGGGCAAAGTCGCCGTAAGTTTGCCCGGCTGCCCCGTCGGGATAGGCGGCGCGCAAACCGTTCGCACTGCCGTTGAGAAATCCGGCAAATTCGGCGGCGCCCACCAGAATGAGCAGGTTGCGGGGCCGGTCGGCCTGAGCGGGAAGCCGGCCGCCGAATTCTCCGAGCGAGATGGCGACGGTCGCCGGCACATCGGGATGCTCCACCGCATAGCGCGTCACCACACTGGCGCCCATCGAATGGCCGAGGATGGCGATGCGTTCGCGCGGGATGTCCCAGTCACTGTGGAGATATTCCATCGCGGTGGCGAGATTGCCGGCCAGTTTCTGGTAGCGCGCCTCGTCAAATTCGCCCGGCAGGCGATCCAGGCTCGCCCCATGGCCGGCCAGATCGACCAGGGCGGCCGCATAGCCGCTGCGCGCCAGCGCAAAGCCGAATCCATACATCAACTGGCGATTGCCGCTGAAGCCGTGGACGACGACTACCGCCGCGCGCGCCGACCGGGCGCCTCCAGCGGGGTCATCCGGCGCGAACACCTCGATGGGGACGCCAGCGACAGACGCAAAATGGCGACGGACGTTGCTCGCAGTCAGCAGAGCGGTGAGCGCCACCGCCGCCAGCGTCAGGGCAACGCCGGCGGAGACAATGGCGCGTGGGGAACCGAATCGCTTCACGCCGCCTTGTCGAGCTGGTTTATGCCGAGCAGGCGGCCGGTGTAGTCGTAGAGCTTGGGCGACGATTGTCCGCGCATGGCGGCCGCATCGACTACAACCTTGCGAATATCGCGGCGCGAGGGCACTTCGTACATCACGTCGAGCAGCGCGCGCTCGATGATCGAGCGCAAGCCGCGCGCGCCGGTCTCCAGCTTGAGCGCCTCCTCAGTGGCAGCGCGCAGGCCATCTTCAGTGAAGACCAGTTCGACGCCATCCAGACTCAGCAGGCGCTGATATTGCCTGGTGATGGCATTCCTGGGCCGGGTGAGCACGTCCATCAACGCTTTGGCGTCCAGCGGGTCAAGCGAAACCGCAACCGGCAGACGGCCGACCAGTTCAGGAATCAGCCCATAGCGCATGAGATCGTCGGGCGTGACGTAGTGGAGCAAATCCTCTTTTGCAACGGGTTTTTGCGGCCCGTCATTCTGGTGAACGCCCGGCAAACCCATGCGACGCCGGAAACCGATGCGCTCCCCGATCACCTCATCCAGCCGCTCAAAGGCCCCGCCGCAGATGAACAAGATGTCGGTGGTGTCGATTTTGAGCATCTCGCCCTGCGGGTGTTTGCGTCCGCCGTCGGGCGGCACAAAAACCACGTTGCCTTCGATGATTTTGAGGAGGGCCTGCTGGACGCCCTCGCCAGACACGTCGCGGGTGATGCTGGGATTGGCGCCTGACTTGCGCGCAATCTTGTCGATCTCGTCGATGTAGACGATGCCGCGCTGCGCCCGGCTGATGTCGTTGTCCGCCGCCTGAATGAGCCGCCACAGGATCGTCTCGACATCCTCGCCCACGTAGCCGGCCTCGGTCAGCGCGGTGGCGTCGGCAATGCAGAATGGCACGTCGAGCAGCCTGGCCAGCGTCTGGGCCAGCAGGGTTTTTCCAGAGCCGGTTGGGCCGATCAACAGAACGTTGCTCTTGCTCACTTCGACATCGGCCAGCCGGCCTTTGTTCTCGATGCGCTTGTAGTGGTTGTATACCGCCACAGACAGGCTGCGCTTGGCGGCATCCTGGCCGACCACATATTCATCGAGGTGCTTGTAAATGGCTCGCGGCGAGTACATCCTGGCGCCGGAAGCCTGGGCGCCGCGCTGCTTTTCGCTGGCCTGGCGCCGCTCTCCGTCCAGAATGTCCTGGCACATCTTGACGCATTCGTCGCAGATGAACACGTTGCGCGGGCCGGCGATGAGCCGGTTGACGTGCATTTCGCTTTTGCCGCAGAATGAGCAACTGTTGGGCTGCAGTCCTGGTCTTGCCACGCCCCCATTATACAGACAACAGATGACAGAGCACAGACGACAGCGCACAGACGACAGAGGTGCGCGTGTTCTGAAACAAAAAAGCCGGCCGGGTCTCTGGGAAAGACCGGGCCGGCATGAATGCAAGTGCGACGGCGCGCTCAGGCAGTCGGTGTGGCGCCGACGCCCAGCGCCTTGAGCTTGGCCTGATTCATCTCGGCCACTGCGTCAATGACGCCCAGTTCTTTGGCGCGCTCGGCCGTCATGTAGAAGTCGCGGTCGGTGTAACGTTCGACCTGATCGGCCGGGATATTGGTGTGCTTGACGATGATGCCGTTCAACAGCGCCTTCAGGCGCAGGATTTCGCGCGCCTCGATCTCGATATCCGAAGCCTGTCCCTGCACGCCGCCGAGGGGCTGGTGCATGTGAATGGTCGCGTTGGGCAGCGCGTAGCGCCGGCCTTTGGTGCCGGCCATGAGCAGAATGGTGCCAAAGCTGGCCGTCATGCCCACCGCCACCGTGTTGATCGGAGCGCTGATCATCTGCATGGTGTCGTAGATGGCCAGGCCGGAACTGACCTGCCCGCCCGGCGAGTTGATGTAGAACCAGATGTCGCGCTCGCTGTCCTCGCGGTCGAGGAACAGCAATTGGGCCACGATCAGATTGGCCACCTGGTCATTGATTGGCGTGCCCAGAAAGACGATGCGCTCCTTCAGCAGAAGCGAGTAGATGTCGTATGCCCGTTCGCCGCGCCCGTTCGTCTCGATAACCATCGGAATGACCGAGCGGGCCGGTTCAGCCTGTGACAGGATCAGATTCACCTTCCACCTCATTATTGTGCGATTGTTGCCCGTTTAAGTATTGGGCAATCATCGACCGCAAACATTAGCTGGACGTTAGAGGGGCCTGGCTGATAGCCTCAGCAGCGGCGTCTGCCGGCTCCTGTGGCGCGTCAGCCTCGCCCCGCGCAATCTGCGCCATGCGCTGCAGCACTTTGTTGGATAGAATCCTGTTCTCTATCGAGCGGCGGTTTTCCTCGCGCTGCAACACCCGTCGCAGCCGGCTGCTGGTCGAGTCGAACAAAGACATTTCACGCTCCACTTCTGCGGCGATCTCGGCGTCGGAAACGTCGAGCTTTTCAGCTCGCGCAACCTCGCGCATCACCAGACCGCGACGCGCGCGGGCTTCAGTAGCGGGGCGCAGTTCGTCTCTGACCTGCTGCTCGGTCTTGCCCTGCATCTTCAGCCAGTCTTCAAAAGGCATTTGATCCAGTTTCTGGACATCCTCTTTGAAATCTGCCATTGCGTCGTCCAGACGATCTTCGATGAAGGCCGGCGGATAGGAAATAGCAGACAGGTTGGTGAACGCATCCAGAACCTGGCTGGCATATTGCTGATCGGCCTGACGCTGCTTCTGCTCGAGCAGCCGGCGGCGCAGATCCTCGCGCAATTCAGCCAGTGTGTCGAACTGACCAACGGCCTGGGCCAATGCGTCATCGATCTCCGGCAGAGCGCGGCTGCTGACGCGCTGAACATCGATTGACAGGTCGAGCGTCTTGCCGCGCAGCCGCTCGTCATCGAAGTCGTCGGGAATGGTCAGTGTCTGATCCTTGTGCTCCCCGGCTGACATGCCGATGATGGCGTCCACCAGACCCGGTATAGCCACACGCTCGTGATCCAGCACCAGAGGCCGGCGTGAACTGCGCAGCAGCTCCTCGCCCTCGGAGACGCCGACGATGACGGCCTCGACCACATCCCCAGCCTGCGCCGGCCGCTCCACCATTTCGACGATGGCGTTGTCCTCGCGCAGGTCCTGCAATTCCGCCTCGATCTCCTCATCCGTCACCGTGACGGCAGAAACCGGCAGGCGAATGGATCGATAATCCTTGAGATCGACGACGGGTTCAAGCGGGACGCGCACGATCAACTGGGTCGGCTCGCGTTTAAGGTCCTCCAACTGGCCGGGGCCGTAAGGTTCGATGCCGGCTTCGTCAATCACCTGGCTGTAAACCCTGGCTGCCAGTTCGTTGGCCAGTTCAGCGGCAAACACTTCCGGGCCGACAGAGGCCATGACAACGTTCAATGGCGCGTTGCCCGGCCGGAAGCCGGGGATGCGCAAATCTTTGGAGAGCTTGCGGGCAACGTCGCGTTGCGCGCGCGTGACCACATCATCAGCCACGGGAATCGTCAATCGCACTTCGTGCGTGTCAAGGTGTTCGATTTGGACATCCATGATTCGATTTTGGATTTTGGATTCTGGATTGGCGCGCGGCGATCCGCGATCTGTAATCTGCGTTCTGTTGTCTGCGCGCTGCTGTCTGTGCTCTGTCGTCTGCGTTCTGTTGTCTGCGTTCTGTTGTCTGCGCTCTGTCGTCTGTCTTCTGGCATCTGCGCTCAGCGATGGGGATGGTGGGACTCGAACCCACACGGCTTGCGCCACATGATCCTAAGTCATGCTCGTCTGCCAGTTTCGACACATCCCCGGCGCTTCGCCGGCTGCTCGGCGCCAAAGCCCACCGATTATACTATGCGACCACACCATGAGCGACGATCCGTTCAGCCTCGCAACCGAAACGCCTGAGCGCCCCTCTGAGAATGCGCCCGTCAGAGAGGCCGTCACGCAACCCAGGCGCGGGCTGCGTCGGTGGGCCGAGCGGGCCGGCATCGCCGTCGTCACCGTGCTGGCGCTGGGGTTGCCGTTGCTGCTCGGGCTGGCGTTCTATCTGTTCCTCAGCGAGGAAATCGTCATCAACGCGGGCGACCCAATCCGCGAAGCGCGGGTCTGGACGATCCGCGAGCGCCGGTCGGTGACCGGCCTGGCGTGGTCGATCGCCACACCCGAACGCTCCGCAAACGACGACTCCGGGGGCACCGTTCAGTGCGCCCGCATACGCGTCCGCTATCTGAAATGGGATGACGGTCTGCGCTTCGAGCCGGACTCGGAGTATTGCCGGTGCTATCAGCGCCGCGATGGCGGCTGGAGCAGCGCGCCGGTGGAGTGCCGGGTAGAATAGCCAGCGCGGCGAGCCGTTGCGCGCCTGGCATTTCATGTTGCGTAGTCGCCGTGGCCCTGAGAAACGCGATGCAGATCACCGATCTTTACATAGTCCGGCATGGACATCCACAGCTAAACACGGGAGTCGCCTACGACCGCCCTCCGGGGCCGCCGCTCTCGGAAGTCGGGCGCGCAGAAGCGCGACTGGCCGGCCTGTACCTGGCAGGCCGGGGCGTAACCTGCCTGTATGCCTCACCGCTGGAGCGCGCGCAGAACACGGCGCACATCATCGCCGGCGAAACCGGCCTGCCCGTGCTCACCGAGCCGGCGCTGGCCGAGCACCGCAACGACGAAAGTTTCGATGCGGTCAAGGCGCGCGTCGCCGGCTTCCTGAGCCGCCTGCAGCATGAACCGGCTTCAGCCGTTGTCCTGGTGTCGCACGGGTCGCCCATCAAGGCCATGCTGCAAATCCTGTCGTGCGAGCGGATCGACCTGTCTCGCCACATCTATGCGAACGGCAACCACGTCCCGACTGCCGGCATCTGGCATGCGCGGCGAGGCGCGCAGGAGTGGTCGCTCGATCTGGTCTTCAGGCCGGTTGTCGCCACGCCGGCCGCGCACGTGCCAGTCTGACATGCGCATCAACACAGGGCTTGCAAAAGGCCGCCGGCTGCGCTCCGTGCCCGGCAGCGCCACACGACCCGTCACAGATCGTGTGAAGCAGGCTGTGTTTAACATCCTCGGCGACGACGTGCAGGGATCGACCTGGCTGGACCTGTTCGCCGGCACCGGCGCCATCGGCATCGAAGCCTTGAGCCGGGGCGCGGCGCGCAGCACCTTCCTCGACATCGCGCCGCTGGCCATTCGCACGATTCAGCAGAACCTGGCCATCACGCGGCTTGAGGCCGGGGCTACGGTCATCCGACAGGACGCCTTTCAATTCCTGCGCGGGCTGCCCAACACGCGCTACGACTTCATTTACGTCGCCCCGCCTCAATATCAGGGGCTATGGGATCGCGCCGTGCTGGCCATCGACCTGAACCCCGGCTGGCTGGCGGAAGATGGCGCAGTCATTGTCCAGATCAACCCGCGCGAATACCATGCGTTGCCGCTTCAGGCTTTGGAGCTGGTGGATCAACGCCGCTATGGCGCCACCCTGCTGTGCTTTTATGAGCGGCGCAGCGAACGCGCAAAAGAGTCAGACAGCGCGCCCGACGCGCGCAGGCAGCCTACGGACGGGGAATGACGGCGATGACCGCCGGCACTTTGTCGATCGAGTTGACCAGCAACCCATCGGCAACGCCGCTGACCCACATCCCCGACGACGCCCCGCCATCCAGATTCAACGCGCTGTCGAGCGCCAGGTCGGAGCGATGAACCAGATACTCCGCCAGCGCGGTCAGACTCCACACCGGCATGGTGGTGACGCCAAACACCACCCAGCCGTCCCGGTCGATGCCCACGAAGCTGCGCCGGCTGCGCTGATCGCTGGCCGGAATGCCGTCGATCACCCGGCCCGCGCGAGCAAGCATGGGGAAGCTCTGAATCGCCTGGGTGATGCGGGGATCAGGTTGATAGGGATGCTCGGCCAGCCATTGCAGAACCGGTTGCCTGTCGCGCACGAAGAACATGCCGCCAAATCCGCGATAGGTCTGGCCATACACCTGGCCATCGCTGATGAGCAGGCCGGTGATGCGATTGTCCTGGTTGAAAAAACCGGCATTCACCACAGCCGCCGCGCCGGCCAGCAGTTGCCAGTCGCGCACCTGCTGCGGATTGTCGGGGGCATAGCGCGCCTGGAAATCCACTCGTGACGGATCAACGCGCAGCAGCACCAGCCAGTCCACCCAGTCGCCAACGTCTACGCTGGCGCGGCGGAACTGGATGCCCGGGCGGAGGTTCTGCCAGCCTGTCTCGGGCAGCGAGGCTGTTGCCGGGGGCGCCGGCATGTCGGTCGCAGCCGGCGGCGGCGCGGCAGCAAATGTCACCGGCAAAGGGCTGGCGATGGGCTGATTGGCGGAAGGGGCGTCGGCGACGCCGGGCAAAGCGCATCCTGAAATCGCCAACAGCGCGACCCATGCGCCATGGATCAGCGCAGCCGGCCGGCTACGCTTCATCATCCAGATCCAGGATCAGATCACGCACGATGTCGCCCATCGACAGAACGCCGATCGGCCGGCACGGCTCATCGCTCGACACCACAACGAGGCGATGGATGCGGCCTTCCACCAGCATGCGCGCGGCGTCTTCGAGTTTCACATCGGGGGTCACGGTGACCACTTGCGCCGTCATCACGTCGCGCACGCGCAGACCATCCCAATAGTGCACGTTGGGGCGCACCAGCGTTGCGCCCACGAGGTCGGTTTGAGACACGATGCCGACCAGGCCGCACTCGCCATCGGTCACCACCAATGCGCGGACGCCGGCCGTAACCATCATGCGCGCGGCGTCGCGAATGGTCGTGTCAGGGCTGCAACTCACCACGCCCTGACGCATGACATCTCGGACAAAGACAGGATTCATCAGTCGCAATGATACACATGAGCGCAGGGCGCTGGGGTAAGATTGCCGCCGATGGCGCTTTCCATTCCCACCTCCCTGTACGATCTCACCGCTGACCAGCTGTCACAGCAACTCGAAGCCTGGGGCGAGCCGGCCTTCCACGCCAGACAGATTCGGCGCTGGCTGTATCAGCGATTTGCGGCCGGCATCGAAGAGATGACTGACCTGAGCAAGAGCCTGCGCGCCCGCCTGAAAGAGAACTACGCGATCGGCCGGCTGTCAACGGCCGCAGAGCGCGCGTCGACCGACGGCTGGACGCGCAAATGGCTGCTGCGACTGCCGGACGGCAGCGAGATCGAAACCGTGCTGATGGAGTACGACGGCATTCGGCGCACAGCCTGTATTTCGTCACAGGCCGGGTGCGCGATGGATTGCAGCTTCTGCGCCACCGGGCAAATGGGGTTTCTGCGCAATCTGCGCGCCGGCGAGATCATCGAACAGGTCGTGTGGGTGGCGCGCGCGCTCCAGAATCAGCCGGCCCAACAAGACGCCACCGACCCGGTTCACGCCCAACAGGTCCCGAACGGCGATCCAAAATCCAAAATCCAAAGTCCAAAATCGCCCAACCGTCTGTCGAATCTGGTTTTCATGGGCATGGGCGAGCCGTTCGCCAACTACAACAACGTCATGGAGGCCATCCGCCGCCTCACCGAGGCCGAGAGCGACGGCGGCTTTGCACTGGGGGCGCGCCGGATCACCGTGTCCACAGTGGGCATTGTCCCCGGCATTCGCAAATTCGCCGAAGAAAACCTCCAGGTGAATCTGGCCATCTCGCTGCACGCGGCGAGCGACGCATTGCGCAATCAGCTTGCGCCCATCAACAAGCGCTACCCGTTGAAGGAGCTGGCGCTGGCCGCGCGCGACTACATCCGCAAGACAAACCGGCGCCTCAGTTTCGAGTGGGCGCTGATCGACGGCGTCAACGACACAATCGAGCAGGCTGAGTTGCTGGTCGCATACATCCGGTCAATCTGCGACCCAAAGAAAGAGGGCCGGAACATGATCCACGTGAACATGATTCCGTTGAATCCGACCGGCGGGTACGCAGGGCGGGCGACGGGCCGGACGCAGGCGCATCGATTCAGCGAAACACTGACGGCGGCGGGGATTCCAAACACGATCCGCGTGCGGCGCGGGATCGACATTCACGCCGGCTGCGGACAGTTGAGGGCGGAAGCGGGCAGACCCCGCTGACCGGCTGCGAGTTGCTGCTTGCCGGGTGCGGCAACGGGCAACTCGCAACTGGCGACGGGATGTTCAGCGGGCTGTCTTGGCCAGCGTGCGCAGATACCGGGTGGACACCATCACCGTCTGCATGCGGCCGTCGATCATCATGCGGCGGCGCTGCAGGTTGGGCTTCCAGGCGCGCTTGCTCGCATTGAGCGCGTGGCTGCGCGACTGGCCAAACTGCTTGCGCTTGCCGGTAAAATAACACTTCGCCATGGCGCAATCACCTCTTGCTATTTTCGGAAAAGTCTCTAAGATTCGGGCGTTTGCGGCTGCGTCGGGCCAGCCAGGTGCCGCCGCGCGCGAGGGCTGAGTCTACCATATCCCAAATCAATGGACACAGATAACACCAGGCCGGCCGTCACCGGCGCCATTGAGATCAAACAGCAGGCGCTGTTCAGTCTGGCGCTAGGCGCAGCGTTGAGCACCTATGGCGTCGTTGGCATCGCGTCGCGCTACACCGGCTACGATGTCACCCGGCGCGAACCCCGCCGGGGGCTGAGCGTCAAAGTGCGCCGGAACGAAGATGGCAGCCATTCGGTCATGGTCAACATCAACATCATTGTCGAGTATGGGGTGCGGATTCAGGCTGTCACCAGCAGCCTGCAGCAACAGATTACTTACGCGATCGAGAAAAACACCGACTATCGGGTCGACACCGTGAATGTGCACGTCACATCTCTGCGTGTGACCCACGAAGATTGAACAGGCCAGCGGGTCGTGAAAGCGGGGGGCCGCGCCCAGGGGGCCGATCCACAAATTGAGATGATGACACGATTCACCCACACAGTCTTTTGCAGCGCCGCGCCTGCGTCGGAGGCCCGATGAGCGCCTCCCCAACCCCCAGCGAGCAGCGGCCTGCGTCGGGGTCGCCAGTGGAACATGAGGCCCCATCCTCGCCTGCCGCGTCGGGCCGGGAGCGGCGCCATCACCTCACCCTCGACGGTCGTCGCTTCAAACAACTGGTCAAGGCCGGCTACCAGTGGCTGCGCGCGCAGGAGGCGATCGTCAATTCCTACAACGTGTATCCGGTGCCCGACGGCGACACCGGCACCAACATGATGCACACCATGCGCTCGGCCTGGGAGTCCATCGCCGAACTGGACGATCGCAACATCGGCGCAGTCGCCAAAGCCGTCTCGTATGGCGCCTTGCGCGGATCGCGCGGCAACTCCGGCATCATCCTGTCACAGATCTGGCGCGGCTTTGCGCGCTCGGTGGATCACAAGGATGTGTGCGACGCGCAGGATATCGCTCTGGCGTTGCGCGAAGCGGTGAGCACGGCCTACGCCGGCGTCAATAACCCGGTCGAGGGCACCATGCTGACGGTCATCCGAGAGATTGCCGACAGCGCCGAGCAGTCGGTCAGCCGCTCGCACGATCTGCGCGAGATGTTGAGCGCCATGACCCGCGCCGCGCATGAATCCGTTCAGCGCACGCCGACTCTGCTGAAGATTTTGAAAGAGGCCGGCGTCGTTGACTCGGGCGGCTATGGGTTGTATGTGATCCTGGACGGCATGAGCCGTTTTCTGAACGGACAGCCGCTGGGCGAAGAGCATGTCACAGCCGGGGCGGCAACCATCAGCGCGGGACCGCAGGCAGAGGCCGGATATGGCTATGACGTGCAATACCTCATCTATGCGCGCCCCGGCGACGCGCTGGATGTGATGCAAATCCGCAGCGACATCGAAGCCATGGGCGATTGCCCATTGGTCATGGGCGACGAACGCATGGTCAAGGTGCACGTGCACGTGCCAGACCCCGGCGCGCCGCTGAGCTATGGCGCGAAACTGGGATCGTTGCGCGACGTAGTCGTCGAAGACATGCAGGCCCAGAGCGAAACCTTCCTTCCAGGCGTTGCGCCCGGCGTCGCGCGCGGCGCGCTTCAGGCCGAGTCGCTCCCGCCGGTGGAGATCGCCATTGTTGCCGTGGCGTCGGGCGAAGGATTGATCCGCGCCTTCAGAGATGTCGGCGCGCGCGTCGTCATCCCCGGCGGCCAGACGATGAACCCAAGCGTTGACGACTTCCTCAAAGCCATTCAGCAGGCGAGAGCGCGTCACGTCATCCTGCTGCCCAACAACGGCAACATCATCATGACAGCCCAACAGGCGGCGCAGTTGAGCGAGGTGCCGGCCAGAGTGGTGAACACGCGCACCATTCCGCAGGGCATCGCAGCCGCCATCGCATTCAACTTCGAGCGCGACGTGGAAGGCAATCTGCGCATGATGACGGAGGCGTCGCGCCGCGTCGTCACCTGCGAGGTCACGCGGGCCACCCGGACGGTGACAGTCGATGGCGTCAGCGCAACAGAGGGGCAATTGATCGGCTTGATCGACGACCGGCTCGCGCTGGCAGGAGATCAACTCGATGCGGTGGTGAGCGAGTTGCTGGAGCGCGCCGGCGCCGGCCAGCGCGAACTCATCACCTTTTACCACGGCAACGACCTTCCCCGCAGCCAGGCCGAATTCATTGTCGACCAGACACGCCAGCAATACCCTGATCACGTGGTGGACCTGTATGAGGGGCAGCAGGCCCACTACTACTTCATCATCGGCATCGAATGAGATCCGGCAACACCCGTATTCCCCGGCGGCTGAAGATCATCACCGACAGCGCCGCCCAAATCCCGGAGCCGTGGGCGCGCGACCACCAGGTGCTGGTAATGGCGCAACGCATCCGATTCGGAGACAAGGTCTATCGCGAGGGCGTCGATCTGGATGACGCCGGGTTTGCCTTGCTGGTGCAGGATCGCCCGGCCAGCGAATGGCCGGTGATCGAGGCGCCCAGCGTGGACGAATACACCGAGGTCTTCCAGCAGACGCTGCTGGAGACTTCCGACATTATCGTCATGGCGCCGTCGGACAAACTGACCCGTTCTGCTCGCAACGCCCGGGCGGCAGCCGAGGTTTTCCGTGGGCGGGCCAATATCGTGGTGTTCGACTCGCAAACTATCGCCCTCGGCCTGAATGTGCTGGTGCGTCAGGTGAGCGCCCTGACCCAGGACGGCTATTCGAGCGACGACATCATCAAATCAGCTCGCGGCGTGGCGCCCCATCTGTACGGCGCATTTGTGACACAGGATCTGGCGCACATGGCGCGCAGCGGATGCTTGAGGCCGGCCCAGGCTGCGCTAGGCAAATTGCTCGGCATCATCCCGTTCCTGTCCATTGAGGACGGCGAGATTGCCGCCATCGAGAAAGTGCGCTCATTCGACCGGGCGCTGGAAAAGCTGGTTGAGTTCGCCGCCGAGTTCGAGTCGCCCCAGGAACTGGCCGTGCTGCAACTGGCCCCGGAAGCCAACGCGCAGACCGAGGCGCTGATCGACCTGCTACGGGGCATCTTTCCCGACCTGGGCCATATCCCGGTCCGCCCTTGCGGCGCAACTATCGGCAGTATCATCGGCCCAACAGGCATCGGCATCATGATCTACGATTGAGCGATTGACGATTGAGCGATTGAGCGATTGACGAATTACGATTGGAGCGCCGCGCTGCTGAAACCTGCGATCTTCTGTCTTCTGTCTTCTGTATTCTCTATGCTCAATATCCAGGAATATCACCGCGTCGAGACGATAGAAGAGGCGCTGGCGTTGCTCCGGCGCAAACAACCCGCCGCTGCCATCGTCAGCGGCGGCACATCACTTGTGGGTGATGCGCCAGACGGCGTCGAGGTTGTGGTCGATATCGCGGCGCTGGGTCTGGATCAGATCACCCTCGACCGCGAGCGCAATGTGCTCATATTGGGCGCCGCGGTCACCCATCAGATGCTTGTGGAGGGCGCCGGCGACCTGCCCGACACGCCGCTGTTCGACATTCTGCGCACAACGGCCCACGCCATGTCCGGCCTCAACATTCGCAATCGGGCCACGCTGGCCGGCGCGATCGTAACCGCCGACAGCGCCTCGCCATTGGTCACCTGTCTGCTGGCCTGCGACGCGGAACTCACCCTTCACACGGATGAGGCGCGCAGCGCGCCCTTGAGCGGATTCCTGGCCTACCGCGAGCAGATCATGAGCGAAGGCGCGCTCATCTCCGACATTCGCCTGCCGATCGCCAGTCCCGATCTGCGGTTCGCATACGAGCGCGTGGCTCGCACCCCGCGTGATTATCCGATTGTGTGCGTGGTTGCCCGTTGCGCCGTGAAAGATGGCATCCTGGGCAGCGTCAGGATCGGCGTGGGCGGTGTGGCAGCCACCCCAATCCGGCTGACTGCGCTGGAGTTCGGTTTGGAGAAGAAATCGCTGGCCGGCTTTCTGGACCGCGAGTTGCCGCCCGCCATCGCCGCCCTGAATCCCCCCGGCGACTGGCTCGGCAGCGCCGAGTATCGGCGCGAGATGGCCGGCGTGCTGGCGCGACGGGCCATCCTGCGCGCAGCGTCGGAATAGCTGGGCGGTGTGGTGGCATGATGCGCGACACGATTGATGTGTTGAAAATCGCCGCCGAACACACTGAGCGCGGCGCGCCCTGCGCGCTTTGCACCATCGTGCGCGCCAGCGGCTCTGTGCCGCGCCACGCCGGCTCGAAGTTGCTGGTGTCGGGTGACGGGGCAATCCTCGCCGGCACGATTGGCGGCGGCGAGATGGAAAGCCGGGTCATTGCAGCGGCCGGCCAGGCGTTGCGCGACGGCAAATCGCGATTGCTGACCTATCAACTGGCCGATCCATCGAGCGGCGATCCGGGCGTCTGTGGCGGCGAAGTCGAGGTGTTTGTGGATCCTCTCCTGCCGGCGCCCACGCTGGTCATCATCGGCGCCGGACACGTGGGCCGGGCGCTGGCGCACATAGCGCGCTGGGCCGGCTTCCGCGTTGTTGTGACAGACGACCGTCCCGACTTGTGTTCGCCGGCAGCCATCCCCGACGCCGACGAGCATCTGGCCGGCCCGCTGGACGAACAGCTTGCGCGCATTACATGGACGCCGGGCGCCTGCATCGCGCTGGTGACGCGCAGCTCAGCCATTGATGTGTCAGTGTTGCCGACGCTGTTGCGCGCGCCGGTCGCGTATGTTGGCGTGATCGGCAGCCGGCGACGATGGCTGACCACTGTCGAAGCCTTGCGCAAAGCCGGCGTATCAGATGCTGACCTGGCCCGCGTGCATGCGCCAATCGGGCTGGAGATTCACGCCGAGACGCCGGAAGAGATTGCCATCAGCATCATGGCAGAAATCGTGCAGGTCAGGCGGAACCAGTCGACAGTAGTCAGTCGACAGTAGTCAGTCGACAGTAGTCAGTCGACAGTAGTCAGTAGTCAGTCGTCAGACGACAGATCACGGGCGATGCAACGCGCAATACGCAATACGCAATACGCCTCACAGAGCATCCTTGATCGACTGCGCCACCTTGAGCGGCACATGCTCGGCTAACTGATCCAGCGTGGCTGCCTTCAAGCCCTCGACAGAGCCGAACACTTGCAGCAGCTTGCGCCGCCGGCCCGGCCCCACGCCGGGAATCGCATCGAGCCGCGAGGCCAGGCCGATCTTCTCGCGCTGGCGGCGATGGCCGGTGATGCCGAAGCGGTGCGCCTCATCACGGATGCGCTGCACCAGGTAGAACGCCTGCGACTGGCGCGGCAGCAGCACCGACTCCGCTTTGCCGGGGATGAAGATCTCCTCTTGCTGCTTGGCCAACGACACAACGGGCACGATGTGCAGCAAGTCGAACTGCTTCAGCGCATCGACCGCCACGCCGAGCTGGCCTTTGCCGCCGTCGATGATGATGAGGTCTGGCAGCAGGCGCCACGAGACATCATCGTTTCTGCCATTCGCGGCGCGCCGGCCGGGGGCGTCGCCATTGCCGGCGGCCGGCTGGGCGGCGTCCGATTTATCCTGAGCGTCCTTCCAGCGTTGCAGGCGCCGCGCGAGCATCTGGCGCATCGACTCAAAATCGTTCGGCCCTGAAACGCCGCGAATGTTAAAACGGCGGTAGTCGCTCTTGCGCGGCAGGCCGTGCGCAAACACCACCATGCTGCCAACGATGGCCTCGCCCTGGGTATTGC
>DAOTYS010000445.1:0-14831 GCA_034434575.1 Thermoflexales bacterium | reverse complement strand
CTCGAATGGAATCGGAACCTGCCTGCCGGCCGCCGTGATCGTCTGCGTGGCCACAATGGTCGCCGGCGCGTCGGCGCGGGCGATATCCTGCAACTGGACCTGGATCACGGCGTCTGGATCGAGCGCAATGCGCTGACGATAGACAATCGTGCCGGTCAGAATGCCCGATAGCGTGACAGGCGCAGCGCCGTTCTGCTGACCCGCGACCGCGCCGGTGATGGCGCCGGCTTCAGGCTTCAGTCAGCGCGCCCCGGCAATCGCCGGCCAGCGTGTCGCCGGTCTTTGCATCGAGCAACATGCCTTCATCGCCCTTGCCGCGAAACTCCCAGGTGTCGTTGGCATATCGGATGCCGGACCCGCTGACCTGCTGGGCCAGCGTCTGCGTCGCGCCCTCGAAAGAGACAGTGGCAGACTGCGGGCTAAAGACCACCTTGAATGATTTGCCATCGGCGCACGCAAAGGTGTACGCCATTGGTTCAGCATCCTGCGCCGCAGATTGCGCCGCCGGCGTTGCCGCGCGCAGATTCACACGCACCGGCGCCGCGCATCCCGCCGCGATCGCACCGGCCAGCGCAAACGCCAGACACGCCCAGGCAATCGAACGAACTCCAGTGTGTCGATTCATTTCCACATCTCCTCAGAAAATGCACAGGCTCAGGTGTCAGACTCCTTTGAGGAGTCCGACACCTGAAGAGACAGGCTCTACAGCGATTCCAACCCGGCTGCCGCCGTTCTCGATCCACGCAACAGCACGACCAGGGGGCGGCCGGTCTGCGCGTGTGTCGTGACTGCGCCGGCCAGCACATCACGGGCCACTGCCCACTCTTCCGGCTCGGCGCGCGCAAACCCATCGGGCCGGTCCAGGATGATGATGACGCCTTTTGCTCCGTTGAAGTTCCCCCACGACAGATCGCGCAGACATTCCTCGAACGCATCCCAGTTGCGGCCGAAGTAGTCTGGAAAATGCAGCGCGGCGGCGAACGCATCGAGGAAGTCCAGCCTGGATGCGATACCGCGCGCGTCGATGCAGGCGCAGCGCCAGCCGGCCCGCTCGACCACATCGCAGACCTGGCTCGGCGCGATGCGCGAGGCGAAACGATAGAGGCCGGGTTCGATCTCGCCGGCCAGCAGCGCGCGCAGTTTCATCATGGCAACACCCGCGCAAACGACCGGTAATGGTCGGCGGTGTAGTAGATCTCGCCGGCATCGCCCATCACGATCCGCCGCGCGCCGCGATCGGGCGAGCCGGGGGTTCGCACGGTGTACTCGCGGTAATAGCCGGCGGGCTTGCGCGGCAGCAGGCGTTCGCGGTTTTGGAAGACCGACCCATCCTGCCGGTAGGGGAATGGGCCGCCCTGCTCAATGAGCGCAAGCGTCTCGCGGGCCTGGGGCGGCAACTGATCGCGGGTGACAACAGGCAGGCCGTCGATGGACGCAGGAAGCAGCGCAGGAAGCGGCGCAGGAAGCGGCGTCGAGACGGGTCGAGCGGACTGAGTCGCCACGGGCGGGGCGAGTCCGGTGGCGATCTGAGGCAGGACTTCGGTCAGGTTCTGCTGGAATTGCGGGATGCCACATGCGGACAGGCCGAGCGCCAGCATCATCGCAACGATGACGCTGGCGACTCGACTCAGCCGGCGCGGAAACTGCGCGGCTCGACGGGCGTCCACCATTTGCAGCGTGTCCATGCGCGTGTGACTACTTGCGCAGCGGCGCAACCACTTCAACCGTCAAGCGTTGCGAGATTTGGCCGTTCCCAAAGGCGTTCAACACATACTCGTACAAGCCGGGTCGCAGACCGCAATCCTGATACGCGCCGCTGGGCGAATTGGCGCCCTGGATGATCTGCGCGCCATTGCGGTTGAGCGTGATGCTGGACGCATTGGTCGTGTTCCAGCGCAGGTTGGCGCAGGCTGTGGTTGGAATGCGATTGCTGTCAACGGTGAAGCCGGTGATCGCCGGGCCGGGCTGCGGCGCAGCCGACACATTGACGATCAACTGGCGCGTCTCCTGTCCGCCGTCGCGCCGCACCACACGCAGCGAATATGTCGTCGTATTGCGCGGGCAAATCTGGAGCGCGGCCGCGCCGCCGACCTGCGCTTCGCCCGCGCCTTGATTCAGGAACACGGCTTGCGCATTCTGCACATCCCAACGCAGGGTGGCGCACTGGCCGGCGTTGATAGAACTCTGATCAACCCAGAAGTTGATCGAAACAGGGCCGACGTTGACGACATTGATCGTAATGGGGAAATCGACGTTGGTGTTGTCGCGCCTGGTGACGCGCAGCGTGTAAGTGGTGGTGTTGGCCGGGCAGACGGTGCGCGCGTCGTGGCCGCCCACCCCCTGCGCGTTGCCGCCGTCGATGAAGAAAACGGCATTGACGTCGTCCACATCCCAGCGGATCGCAGTGCACTGACCCTGGTTGATGTATGCGGAGTCTGCGCGCAGATTGGGGGTTATTCCCGGCTGCGGGGGCGGCGGCGGTGGCGGATTTGGATCGGGGATTTGCACACCCACCCACACCACTTCGCCAAATGCCTGTTGCTTGCCGGTGCGCATCTGCCAGAAACCCTGGAATACGCCATAGGTGTTGGGAGCGCGCAAGCGGACAGACAGGTCAACCGTCTGCCCCGGCTCGACGCGCCGGCCCACCGACACGCTCGACCCGCCCATCTGAGCTTCGGGCCGGTTGCCGCGAATGTAGGCAAGCTGGAAATCAGACTCCCACGCGCACGTGCCGACGTTGCGCAAACGCCAGCCCTTGTTGAACTCCTGGCCCAGTTGCATGACCGGCGGGGCTGTCATGTTTTTGTCGTCCAGGTTCACATCGGCTACAAACTGCATGCCCCATTCGCATGGCGGCGGGCCGGATGGCTCCGGCTGCGGCGTGGCCGGATCAGGTGTCGGCGGTTTGGGTTGGTCAGGCGACGTCACCTCATCCGGGTTGACCTGCAGGTATTGGGCGACCAGCCGGGCAAAGGTTCCATCTGCCTGCGCTTGCACCAGCGCCTCGTTCAACTTGTTGACCAGCGTGGAGCCTTGCCGGGTTGCGATGGCAAACTGCTGCTTGTTGAAATTGGAGCCGGCAATCTTGAGATCGCGAAAGCGGCGATCCTGATCTTCAGCGATGAGCCGGCCTAGAATAGCCACGCTGATCTTGCCACTGCGCACATCGCGCACCATGGATGCCACATCGTCGTAGGGCACAAGGGCGCTCTGAGCAATCAGGCCTTTGTCCACAGCTTCTTTCTGCACCCATTGCTGATAGGTCGTGCCGCGTTCGACGCCGACGATCTGGCCGGCCAGGTCTGTGATAGAGCGGATCGCGCCTTTGAAGGACGAACGCGCCAGAGCAGCGTCCTCACCCACATAGTAGATGTTGGTGAAGTCCACCAGTTGACGGCGGTCGGGCGTGACCGAGATTGCGCCAATGGCTGCGTCCACCTGCTTGAGGCGCAAAGCGGTCAACAGGCCATCAAAGGCGAAATCGTTGAATTCGACCTCAACGCCAAGCTGTTTGCCGATGGCTTTGAAGAGCGCAATGTCAAAGCCATCAAGCTGGCTGTTGCTGTCGTACATCTCGAACGGCGGATAGTCGGCAGAGGTGCCAACGAGGATTTTGCCGGCAGCCTTCACCCGCGCCCAGTCGTCTTGCTGGTGAAGCGGGGCGGCGGCGACGGGTGTTGTCATGGCAGCCAACACGAGCGCGGCGCACGCGAACAGGAACAACTTTTGTCTCATGTCCATCTCCTCCTTCGTTTTGACTTTGACACATGGCCGCTGAAAAGGCCCATGGGCTTGACACCATTCTGGCCGCTCGAAACATCAGCCGCCGGCTGAGCGTCCTGATCCGCTCTCACGCTGGACCGCCCTCACCGGCAGGCCGGCTCGAACCGCCACCCCTGCTGACCGAGTGTCTGCAAAATCACTTCCAGCGCGGCCGCGCTCTGCGCCCGGTTGCCCCCGCCGTCGTGCATGAGGACGACAGCGCCAGAGTAAGCATTGTCGAGCACATAGCGCACGATCTGGTCGGCGCCCGGCAAGCGCCAATCATTTGTGTCCAGTTGCCACAACATCATGGTGTAGCCCAGCGCTTCGAGCCGGGCGCGTGTGTTGCCATCGGTGGCCCCATACGGCGGACGCATGCACTTCTGGCCGGCGTTTTGAAAAGCGCCCACTTCGGCCAGAACCTGATCTGTGCGCATGATCTGATCGTTGAATGTGGCCTCGTCCATGCCGGCCAGCGAAGGATGATCCCAGGTGTGATTGCCAATGGCGTGACCCTGCGCGATCGCCTGCCGCGAGACATCCTGAAACACCGGCACCTGCTGCCCGATCTGAAAGAACACGCCCCGCGCGTTGTAACGCGCCAGGATATCGAGCATCTGCGGCGTCCAGACCGAGTTTGGACCATCGTCGAAGGTGAAGTACAGCACTTTGTCGCCGGCCAGCGGTTGTGGTTGCGCCGGCGGCGGTGCAGGCGGCTGCGCCGGCCCCGTCGTTGGCGGCGGCACATCCACCACCGGCAGATCCTCGGCGCAGATCAGATTGACCAGCCCGCCAAACACCCAGCCCGTCTCCCCGTTGAAGACGATTTGATACCAGTCGCCGGCCGGGTTGCGCGCCGTCACCTGAACCTGCGCGTTGGCCGGCATCATCGTGAGCGCGGCGTAATTCGTGCCCGGCCCGGAACGGAGGCGGGCCAGGTCATTGATGACACCGGCCGGGCTGCATGCCGCCGGCTGCGGCGCGGGAGGCGGCTCCGGCGTGGCAGTGGGGAGAGCAGCCGTCGGTTCAGGCGTGGGCGGCGCACGGGTCGGCACAGGGGTCGAACCAACCGGCGGGCGATACGTGGGCGGCGGTGTGCTGGTGGGCGCCCTGCCCAGTGGTTGCGCGCTTGAGGCCGGGCAAGCCGTCTTCACGCTCTTGAAACTCTGGCGGGCCGGCCAAGACGAGCGGCAAGCCGCGCGCGGCGCGCTCGCGGGCGCGCTGGGCAAATTGAGACAGCGTGACGATGCGCAGACGCCCTGCTTCGGCTTTGGTCATGGCAATGGCCTGGCTGTTGCTGGCCGGCGCCGGGTCCAGCCACTCCAGTCCGAATTGCTGGCGATAGGCCGCCGCGACGGTCTCGTAGACGCGAACCGGATCGTTGTCTGCCGGCAGCTTGAGCACGGTGAGCAGAGCCGTGCCGGTGTATTCCGGGTACACATCGACTTCGCCCTTCAACAGCGCTTCGCGCAACACAGGCGTGGGGCCAAGGTTGAACTTGCGCGTGACGCGCAGGCCGGCGCGCTCGAGCGCCTGAGCATACATCTCGCCCAGCAGCAATTGTTCGGCAAAGTCTTTGCTGCCCACCGTGATCGCGGGCGGAACGATGCGGCATGAAACTGCTAACAGCGCCACAAACAGCAGCGCCCAAACGATACGTCGCGCGACACGACCCGGCGCTCGCCGGGCATTCCATAGCAGAGTGCTCAGTTGACACGCTCCCCTTGAACCAACAGACCTTCGGCCCCGACCAGCATCAACCGGCATACGCTTCACGGCAACGCGACGCGCATCCAATAGTCTGGTTCGACGGCCACGCCGCCGACGGCCAACTCGAAATGCAGATGCGGCCCCTGGCTGCGGCCGGTGCTGCCCACCTGACCGATCGCATCTCCTACGTTGACCATCTGCCCTTCGAGCACAGCGGACTGCGACAGATGGCAGTAGGCGGTGAAGACGCCGCGCCCGTGATCGATCACAACGGTCAGACCGCGAATGGCGAACTCACGCACCGCCACGACACGGCCCGGCGCGGCCGCCTTGACCGGCGCGCCCGTCGCTGCCGAGATGTCGATGCCGCTGTGATAGGCGCCCAGATCGACCCCGTTGTAGGCGCGGCGATTGCCGTACACGGCCACGACTTTACCGCGCACAGGCCACTGCAGCGGCCTGTCCCACCACTTTTGCGGGCTGAATCCGGCGTACAGTTGCGCGAAGGCCAGCGCCTCTTCGGCGTTGACCAGCGGATCGAGCGTGCGCGACAGCGCCGGCGACAGGCGCACGTTCTCCAGATACGCGCGGCGGCCCAGCACTCGCACCGGCCTGAGTGTCTGAGTCGCATTGCCGTCCTGATCCACTGCGGTCAGGGTCAGGGTGTAGACGCCGGCCGGAAACAGCGCATCGAGACCGAGCAGTCCGATGTAATTCGCCTCAGTGTCTGCGGCGGGTTCGGCAGATTCATCAGGGGCGAAACGGATCACCCGCCCGGCAAATTCGCCGGTGACGGTGGCGCCGGCGTCAACGGCGACGCGGGTAATCATCACATCGCCCGGCGCCGGTGTGACCGGGCTGAGCCGCACCGAAACGCGCGGCGCGATGCTGCGCAACACCGGGCGCACAGAGGTCGCCGGCTGCGCAGGGCTTACAGCCGGCAAACGTCCAGCCGCCAACACATGCTCCGGCCGCGCCGTGACGAGCGCAAACAACGCAAGGCAAATCAGAACAAATCGACGGCTCATCCACAACCCCTCATGCGCGCGCCGGCGCAATGCCGGCCATGATAGCCGAATCACGCCGCGACCATCGCCCTGAGCGCGTGCGCAAGGGGGGCCGGTGAACCGGCTCGCCGAGCACACACGCAATGAATCGTTCGTGATCGTTCATGGGTCTCCAGACCCCCACTCCTCCCCAGGCTCTTGTCCCAGCCCTCCCGCAGGCTTGAAGCTTGCAGGAGGGACAGTCCGGATGGTTAGTCAAAAAAGTCTTTGTCTTCTTCGCGCAGATACTGCGCCGCTTTGTCGGGATTCAGTTCCACGCCGAGGCCGGGCCGGTCCCACACCTCAATCAGGCTGTTCTGGACGATCGGGTTGGGCAGGCCGTCCACGATCTCATACCACCATTGCTCTCTGGGCCGGGGATACTCGAACGCGATGAAGTTGTGCGGCAATGTGGCCGACACCTGCACCAGCGCAGCCAGCCCGATCAACCCATCCAGGATGCCGTGCGGCGCCATCAGGATGCCGTGCAGGTCGGCGTACTCGGCCACCCACTTCAACTCGGCGATGCCGCCGATGTCGGCCGGGTCAGGGCCGATGATGTTGACCGCGTGACGCTCGATCAGTTCCTTGAAGTTCTGGCGCAGGTAAACCTGCTCGCCGGTGTGGATCGGCGTGGACGTGCTGATCGTCACGTCGCGGTACACATCGGCCAGCGTGTACGGCGTATAGTCGCCGGTGATCAAATCTTCCAGCCACATGAGGTTGAGATGCTCGACGGCTTTGGCAAAACGAATGGCGTCGGGCACAGTCCACCCCGGCCCGCAGTCCAGCGCCAGCCCCACCTCATCGCCCAACACGGCCTTCATCGCCTCGACACACTCGATAATGTGCTTCAGACCGCGCTCGGTCAACAGGCCGCGATTCGGATGCGGCGCGCCACTGAGTGTGGACGAGTACGAGAAGTTGGGCACCTGGCCCGGCATCGCGCTGTGAAAGCTGATGCCCTGCTTGATGAAGCTGAACCCCTCTGGCGAGGCCTTTTGTTTGGCGACATCGTCGGCGTAGTCCTGAGGTGTCTGCCCGTTCATCTCAAAGCGCACGCCGCCGTTGTAGACGCGCACGTGGTCGCGCACCTTGCCGCCCAGCAGCTTGTACGCCGGCACACCGGCAGCCTTGCCGGCGATGTCCCACAGCGCCATCTCGATCGCGCTGACCGCGCTGCCCCACGGCTTGAAACCGCCCAGCCGGCGGATGCGCAGCATCACGCGCTCAACATTGGTCGGGTCTTCGCCGACGATGTAGGGCTTGTAGAACAACACGTGCGGCTTGAGGTAATGCTTGGGCGACTCGGCCTGCCCCCAGCCGGTGATGCCTTCGTCGGTGGTGACGCGAATGACCGGGCTGTTGCCGATGATGGCGCACTTCAGATCGGTGATTTTCACGGGCGAGATCCTCCTCATTTACTCTCCCGCAGGATGTGAACCTGCGGGAGGATGGGTTGACAACCTATCTGGCCGGCGTCGCAGACAGCGCGAGCGATGGCGCCGGCAGGCGCATGCGCTGCGCCGCGAAGAAACTCAGCGCGGCAATGACAACACCCATCAGAAAGACATACTGGAAGCCGAAGGCGCTCCAGATCGCGCCGCCCAGCAGCGCGACGCTGATGGAGAAGATGTGGTCGATGGTCACGCCGGCGGTCAACGCGGTCTGCACATCGCCAGGCTCGCGCGCAATCTTCTTCATGTACATCGAGCGCGCCATGCCCACCGAGAACAACATCTGATCGAGCAGATAAAAGCCGCAGATGGCGAGAAAGGCGACGTCTTCCGGCAGCAGCGCGCGCGAGAAGCCGTAGTTGAAGGTGGCATCGACGATGCTGTAAGCCATGCCCATAGCCAGCGAAGCGATGGCGAACAGCTTGAGTTCGCGCGAGGCGCGGCCCAATCGTGAGGCAATTGAGGTTGTCATGACAGGATCAGTAAACCAGGCGGGACAGGATGGTTCCGGGCAGCGCGGCGACATCGGCCGCCAGCGCCGGCCCGTCGGCAGACTCGAAATCGACGATGGCATAGCCCACATCGCCGCGCGTGTCGAGGTGCTGGCCGGTGATATTGACGCCGCGCCGGCCAAACGTGTCGTTGATGCGCGCCAACATGCCCGGCACGTTGTCATGCAGATGGGCGATGCGATGGCCGTCTTTGCGCCGGGGAGGATGCAGCGCCGGCAAATTCACACTGGCCGAGGCGCTGCCCAGGCGCACATAGTCAAGCAACCGGGCGGCAACAAACCGGCCAATGTTCTGCTGCGCTTCTTCAGTTGAGCCGCCGATATGCGGCGTGAGAATCACGTTTGGCAGACCCTGCAAGGCGCAGTGAAAGGGGTCGCCGTTGCCGGCCGGCTCGTGGGGAAAGACATCAATCGCCGCGCCAGCCAGCTTTTTCGATGCCAGCGCATCCGCCAGCGCGTCCATATCCACCACAAAGCCGCGCGACAGGTTCATGAACACGGCGCCGGGCTTCATCAGCCCGATCTCTCGCGCGCCGAAGAGGCCCTGGTTGCCCGGACGGCCATCCACATGCAGCGTGACCACGTCTGCCGTTGCCAGCAATTCATCGAAGGCGACCTTCCTGGCGTTGCCGAGCGACAGTTTTTCGGCCACGTCGTAGTACACGACTTCCATGCCCAGCGCCTCGGCCAGCACCGAAAGCTGCGAGCCGATGCTGCCGTAACCGACGATGCCCAGCCGCTTGCCGCGAATCTCACGGCAACCTTCAGCCGATTTGGCCCACTTGCCGGCGTGCAGATCGTTGCTGCGCCCGAAGACGCCGCGCAACAACATGATCATCTCGCCTAACGCAAGCTCGACCACGCTGCGCGTGTTGCTATAAGGCGCGTTGAACACAGCCACGCCGCGCCGCCGGCAGGCCGCCAGATCGATCTGCTCGACGCCGACGCAAAAAGCGCCCACCGCCAGCAAGCCGGGACAGGTTGCCAACAACTGCTCGTCGATCGAGGTGCGCGAGCGAATGCCCAGCACAGCGGCGCCGGCTGCCAGCCGAGCCAGCTCGTTGGGCGGCGGACTGTGGCGGGTCTGAATCACGTCAAAGCCGGCTTCGGCCAGCGCCGTCGCCGCGTCGGGATGAATGGCTTCGAGGAGCACTGCTTTCATGGGCTACTCCGTGACTTGTCCCGCCTTCTGCCTCAGCGCGCAGGCCATGGCGACACCCTGCGCTGGTCGGCGCGCCTTGCGCGCCATTCAGCGTTTTCTTCTGTGGGCGGGAAGCCGTTGGGCAGTTCGTCCAGGCGGACAGCCAGTCGTTGATATGGCGAGTCTGACAACGATGAGAATCTCCTGGGTCGCTATAGTACAACGAACCGGGATTGTTGCAGAAGCGGTGGGGTGAGGGGTGAGGGGTGAGGAGTGAGGGGTGAGAGTGGGGATCAGCGATCGGCCCAGGCGGTTAGCGCGCGGCGGACGGCTTCATAGGCCGGCTTCGGCTGCAAGTCATCATCCAACCAGGTGGGGTCAGCGTCCGGTGAGCCATATTGATTCCACGCCTGCTCGAGCCACGAGTAGCGATCGCCGAATTCCCACACGCAGATGCTCTCGCACACGCCGGACTCCAGCGCTGCTTCGATTACATCGACATACACCTGCGCTTGTTTCTCGTATCGCTGCGCCGGCGCGCCGGGCACATCTTTCAAGGTGACATCCAGCTCGGTGAGATGCACAGGCAAACCATAGCCGCGCATCGTGTCGATCATATCCTGACGCCGGGGCGGGCGCGCAGCGTTCACATGAACTTGCAGACCGATGCCGTCGATCAGTCCTTTGGCGCTCAGGCGTTGCACAATGGCCTTGTTGCGTTCAACCGTCTCTGTGGAACCTTCATAGGCCCCATTCAAGCCGCGCGTGCCGTGATTGTCCCAGTCGTTGAGCAGCAAGCGCGCGGCGGGGTCCGCGTCGCGGGCCGTCTCAAAGGCCAGATCGACATACTCCTCGCCCAGAATGAGCTTGAAGTAATCGCCCTGGGTCGGGCTGTAGAAACGATACGGCTCGTTGACGACAACCCACTCACGAATATCTGCGCCGAACAGACCCATCACCTGCCGGATATGCTGTTGCATGATCTCGGCGAGACGAGGCTTGCGGAGCTTTCCGGCGCGCATGCCCTCGGCCAGCCACTGCGGTTCGTAGCCGGGAAAGATCAAGGGATGCCCGCGCAGATCGGTGATGCCAATAGCGCGCAGGGCGGCAATCTCACGTCGTGTCTGATCCAGGGCGCGCTCGCTGACCTGCCCGGCCTGCGGCTCCCATTCCGTCCAGTAGAAACCGTTATGAATGGTGGCCTGATTGAAGTCGCGCGCGAAAACGTCCAGCATGGCCTGACGCTGCGGCCCATTGAACAACATCCACGGGACGGCCGAACCGAGGCGCAGGCCGATGCGATTGGCCGGCTCGCGCAAACCGCCGGGCATGGCTGTTGGCCGTGGGTGAGTGTGGGGCGCAGTGGGCGACGCCGGCGCGGCCAGCGGCGGCACGATGCGGCGGACTGTGTCCGCGCAGCCGGCCGCCAGGCCGCCTGCGGCAAGGCCCATCGTTGCGCGCAGAAATCGGCGTCGGGTGGTCATGGCTTGATGGCTGTCTCGGTGTGCCGGCGATGCACGATCACGTCGGTCGTGATAAAGGTGGCGGCGGCGCTGACGGCGGCGCGCACAGCCTGTTCCAGCGCAAATGCGGAATCCAGAATTCCGGCCTCGCGCAGGTCAACCATCCGGCCGGTTCGCGCATCGACCGCCTCGGCGGCTGCGCAGGCGCGATTGCGGGCGACGATGGCGGCGCCGTCGAGGCCGGCATTGTCGGCGATCACCCGCATGGGCGCGTCCAACGCCTCTGCCACGCACAATGCGCCCTGGCGCGCATCGGTCTGGCTCAGCGCTTCAGCGGATCGGCGCGCGGCTTTTTCACACAGGAGAAAGGCTTTACCCGCGCCCGGCACAACGCCAAAGCGATTGACCTGCTCGGCCAGGCGCGCCAGACGCTCCGCCTGCGCCTTGCGCTGTTTGCGCGCCGCATCGGTGGGCGCGCCGACCTTGACGCGCATCACGCCGGCGCCGAACGCCGTCATGCGCTCGCGGTAAAAACGCACACGGGCGGGATCGGGTTCTGTCGAAAACTGCGCGTCGAGTCTGGCCAGATGATCAACCTGCGTTGCCGGCTCACCGCGCCCGCCCTCGATGCCGAAGAAATGCTCGCTGGCCCAAGCCACATCAGCCCGGCCCAGCGCATCGGGCAGCCAGTTGCGCAGGTCAATCGCCGGCCCGCTGCCATTGCGCGGCTCGAAGTGAGGGATGAAGCGCGCGCCGGTGAGCACAGCAATATCAGCCAACAGCGCGGCGCGATCCGGCCCGCTGGCGGCCGGCGGCTTGACGAAGACGGCGCTGCCAATACCCTGCTGGCGCGCCTGAACGAACAGCGAGAGCAGTTTGGGCGACGCGACACGACAGATCACCAGCAAATGGGCTGGCCTCAGCCGCGCCAGCGCCATCAGCAAGGGTTCCATATAGGAGGGATCGGACAGGTCCAGGTCCGACACCAACACATGAGCATTCGGCAGGCGCAACATGCGATTCTCGGCGTGCTCGCCGGGCGCGAACGGCGCGCCGTGCCAGCCGGTGCGCCACAGGGCGCCGGCGATGAACTCGTGCTCGACGGTCGCGCCATGCGCTTCTTCGACTTGCAATGAGACATCGGCGCCGACGGAAGACAGAATATCGGCGAGCGTGTCGGCCAGCGCCACGTCATCGCAGTGCGCCGCAACCCAGCGCCGGACGATCTGCGGCGCGCTGTCAAGCGGTTCAGCCTGCCGGGCCAGCGCCTCGCATACCGCGTCGCCGGCGCGCAGCATTCCGTCGCGCATGAGCATGGCGTTGCCGCCGGCCGCCAAATAGCGGTGGGCGCGCCGAACGATGCTCTGGAATAGCACGGCTGCTGTGGCGACGCCATCGCCGGCGCGCTCCTGGGTTTGCCAGAGGGCGTGACGCAACAGCATCGCGCCCACATCGGCGTTGGGGTCGGGCAGCGCAAGCAGGCGACGGCTAATCACGCCGCCGCTGGTCAGGATATCGGGGGCGACATGCCGGCCCATGCCACGCTCGACCAGCACCGTGCGCGCCAGCGGCCCCAGGGTAGGCCGGATGGCGTCTACCAGCGCGTTGGCGCCGGCCAGCATGGCTTCGCTGGCCTGCGGCTGAAACACAATACGCGGCCCCGGCGCAACATCCAGGTCGCGTCGCGCAAGCCGGGGCGGTCGGGAACTGCGCCACATCGTGTTGTGTTCGATCCAGAGTCTATCCCAAATGCGCGATCTGCCCCCCAACCGCGAGGACGCGGTTTGGGAGCGCAGAGTTTGAGACCGGTTCTTACTTCAGCCCGCCCAACACAATGCCTCGAATGAGGTACTTGTTGGTGAAAGCATACAAGGTCAGGATCGGAATCGCCGCCATCAGCGCGGCAGAAAAGCGCGCGCCGCGATAGATCACGCCCATGTGTTGCGTGTTGAGGTATGACAGGCCCACCGTGATGGTCTGGTTCTCCGGCTTGGACAGGTAAATCAGCGGCCCCAGCAAGTCGTTCCAACTGGCCATGAATGTGACCAGGCATATGACAGCCAGCACCGGAAAAGACAACGGCAGAAAAATGCGCCAGTAGATGCGGAAGTAACTGGCGCCGTCGATGCGGGCGGCCTCCTCCAGTTCCTTTGGAATCGTCATGAAGTACTGGCGCATCAGGAACGTGGAGTAGGCCGAGGTGAGGAAGGCAGGAATCACCAATGGGCCAATCGTGTTGACGCCGATATTGACCCCGAACAGATTCAGTGTTGTGCGACCCACATCCCGCCAGAACACGTAGGCGGGCACCAGGCTGATCCAGCCGGGGATCATCAGGGTCACCAGCATACAGCCAAAGATCAGCGTGCGGAAGGGGAAACGCAGTCGCGCGATGGCGAACGCGGCCAGCGAATTCGAGATGGCTGCGCCGGTGACAGTGATCGAGCAAATGACCAGCGTGTTCAGCAACATGCGCGGGAACGGCGCAGCCTCAAACGCCAGCGGAAAGTGGTCGAGCGTGAACTCGCGCGGGAAAAGCGTTGGCGGATACTCGAACAACTCGGCCGTGGGCTTGAATGCCGAAGTCGCCAGGTAGTAGAAGGGAAACGCCAGAATGAGCGTCACCATTCCCATGAGCAGATACACGCCCATCTGACGGATCCGCTCGCGCGGGTTGCTCGACAGACCGCGAATCGGACGAGCATTGGTAGTCGCAGCAGTAACAGCCATAGCTTCAGGCAATGTCGTAGGTCACCCAACGCCGTTGGGCGATGAAATTGACAGTTGTGAACACCAGGATGACCAGGCCCAGCACGATGGCGGCCGCCGCGCCGAGGCCAGGCCGGTTCTGCGCGAAGGCGTATTGATAGATCTGCACCGAGGCCGTCCACAGGTTGGCATCCTGAAGGCCGGTGCCGGGCGTGGCCCAGAAATAGATGATGTCGAACGTCTGCCACGCGCCGATGATGCCCAGCACCAGTTGAAAGAACAGCGTCGGCGTCATCAGCGGGATGGTGATGCTGATGAGGGTGCGCCAACTGCCTGCCCCATCGACTTTGGCTGCGTCGTAGTAGTCTTTGGGAATGGCTTGCAGGCCGGCCAGCGAAATGATCATGCCGGGCGCCGCGCCCCAGGCGATCAACAGCAGCAGCGCCACCTGCTTCCATTCTGTCACTGTGGTCCAGCGCGGCGGGTCGATGCCGATGCCGCGCAACACGAAATTGACCGGCCCATCCACGCTGAAGAGATAGGTCCAGACGATGACCAGCACGCCGGCGCCGGTGATGGCCGGCAAATAGCACACCACGCGAAAGAATGTTTGCCCTTTCACGGCCTGATTGGCCAGCAGCGCGATGCTGAAGGCGATGCTGATGCTGACCGGCACGAACATGACGTAGATCAGCGTGCGCACCAGCCCCTTGAGGAAGTCGCTGTCCGGGCGCAGAATCAGGGAATAGTTGTTCAGGCCCACGAACTCCGGGGGCTTGCGGCTGATCCAACTCCAGTCGGTAAAGCTGAGCTGGACGCCGCGCAAATTGAGATACATGAACAGCGCAAAGCCGAGCACAGCCGGCAGGACAAACAGCCAGCCGGTGAGCACTTCCTCACGCCGATTGGGAGAGCGCCACCATCCAAACCAACCGCTGCGCTTTCGTGAGCCAGGCCTGGCCATCGTGGAAGTAGTCATAGGCAATCACACGAACCGAAGGATATCGCAACCGGGCAATATAGCCTGAC
>DAOTYS010000444.1:0-1780 GCA_034434575.1 Thermoflexales bacterium | reverse complement strand
TTCGAAGTGGACATGGACACTGCCGCGCGCCGCAAGGCGGATGTGAACAAGGTGGATATCCGCACCTACGATGTGATCTATAAACTCATCGAGGATGTGGAACTGGCGCTGAAGGGCATGCTGGCGCCGAAGATCGTGCAGCGCACCGTCGGCGTCGCCGAAGTCAAGCAGACCTTCAAAATCTCCAGGGTCGGCGTGGTGGCCGGGCTGATTGTGCGCAGCGGCGCGGCGCAGCGCAACGCCCAGGTGCGGATTCTGCGCGCCGGCAAGGAAATCTACACCGGCAAGGTCGGCTCGCTGAAGCGCCTGACCGAAGATGCGCAGGAAGTGCGCCAGGGCTTTGAGTGCGGCCTGAGCATCGAGGGATTCGCCGATTACAAACCCGGCGACTCGGTGGAATTCTTTGTCGAGGAAGAGCAGCGGCTGGCATGAGCAAGAAATACGAGCGGCGCGTCAGCGAACTGGTGCGCGCCCACCTTTCGACACTGATCGAGACCCGCATCAAAGATCCGCGAGTGGCGGGGGTGTCGGTGACGGACGTCGAAGTGACGCCTGACACGCGGCTAGCCAGGGTCTACTACAGCCTGATCGGAGACGAAGACGCCCGACGCCAGGCCGCGCTCGGCCTGGAAAGCGCAGCCGGCTGGCTGCGCCGGGAACTCGGCGCCCACCTGCGCACCCGCCACACGCCGGAGCTGATTTTCATTTTCGATGCGTCTCTGGAACGCGGGGAGCGCATGGCCCAGCTCCTCGACTCATTGCGCAACGATTCGCCCGCTGGGACAGCCCCGGCTGCTCGACCTGACGCTGGCGACGATCCGCCAGCCGGCCAGCCATAGGCCGGCGCAACGCGCACCCGCATGTTCAACCAGCACCTTTCGCCCGACTATCAACTGCAGCGCGAATGGGACGCCGCCGAGGGCTATCTTCGGCGGGCGCAACGCATTCTCGCCATCACCCATGTGTCTCCTGACGGAGACGCTATCGGCAGCCTGCTGGGTTTCACGCTTGCCATGCGCGGCATGGGCAAACTGGTCACGCCGGCCTGCCAGGATGCGGCTCAGGTCAAATATGACTATCTGAACGGCGCGCGAGAGATCAGGCAGTCTGCCGACGGCCAGCACGATCTCATCGTCGCGCTCGACGCAAGCGATTTGCAGCGCCTGGGCAACGTGTTCGTCCCCGGCCTGCATGCGCGCCTGCCGATCGTGGTGTTCGACCACCACGTCACCAATACCATGTTCGGCGTCGTCAACGTCATCGAGCCGAATGTGTCCTCGACATCAGAACTGGTGCTCAAGCTCATCCGGCGGCTTGGCCTGACGCTGACGCCGGACATCGCAGCCGCGCTGCTCACCGGCGTGGTGACGGATTCACTGGCTTTTCGCACATCGAACACTACGCCCGACACACTGGCTGCCGCAATGGAACTGATGAAAACGGGCGTGTCGCTGGCCGATATCACGCGCAAGTCGCTGGTGCTCCGCTCCTACGACTCACTGAAGTTCCTGGCTGCCGGCATCATGGCTTCGCAACTCGAAGACGGCATCGCCTGGGCCTGCATCACCCGCAAGCTGCGCCGGGAAGCGGGCTTCAAGGAAGAGCGCGGCGACGGCAATCTGGTGGGCACTCTCATCACAGCCATGGAGGCGCGTATCGCCGCCGTGTTCGTCGAAAACGCCGATGGGACGATCGAGATTGGCTTCCGTTCCGCCCCCGGCTATGATGTCTCGCAGGTGGCCTTTGAGTTCGGCGGGGGCGGGCATCCAGCCGCCGCCGG
>DAOTYS010000443.1:0-4934 GCA_034434575.1 Thermoflexales bacterium | reverse complement strand
CAATTCTACCAGCGCACCTGGGCGAGGGGCGCGTTACAGCCAGGGGCAGTAACCTCCCCTCGGCGCACTGACAGCTTGCCTTGCGCACTGGTCACTCTGGCCCGATCACCACAACGGGCATGTCTCCGCCGCGCGGCGGATTGTACAGATCGCACGTCTCCAACGGCGCGCTGGGATCCTTCACAAATCCCATGTCCATGGCAAAGTTGGAGCTTCCGAACACCACCTCCGTCTTGAGGCGAAGCGTCACGGGACGGTAGCCAGGCGGCGCAATCGGGAAAACGTAGTACGCGCCGGGGTCGATCGAGACGCGATACTCGCCATCGCCATCCGTGAACCCACACACAAACCAGTTGCCGCCGTCGGTCAGTTTGTAGAAGGCATTCGGCAAAACCGGCTCGTTACGGTCGTGCACGCCATTGTGGTTGACATCTTCATAAGAGACCCCCCGAATCTGGCTCTGTGACACGTGCCGGCAGTCCTCATAGGCGATGAAATCGCGCGTGGCAGAAGCGCCCTCTGGATAGCGAATGAACAGTTGGCCTACCGCCCCATCTGGGATGGGAACCTCAAACTCAACAAAGTAGAAGTCGATCCAGCTTCCGTCTCTGCGTTCGTAGGACCAGATGTAATCCACTTCTCCAGATCGGTCGCGCACCCTGTACGAGACCGTGGCGTAGCCTGACTCAGTGCCGTACACGGCGACCAACAGGCCGCGCGTGCACACGTTGAACCCGATCTCTTCGATTGCCGCGCGCGCAGCCGGCGGGGCCGGCAAGATCATATGACTTGCGCACGCCACGAGAAGGGCGGCCAGGGGAACCATGAATCCTGCACGGTGGGCGCGCGCTTGCATGAAGTCTCACCTCTCTGCGTTTGGGAACAGGACACATTTCACTTTCGCCCGTCCACCCTGCCAGTCTCACAGCATTGGCTGCCTCAATCAGGATGCAACGGGCGAAAAGACTGCCGCATATTGTAGCCAACTTGTAGCCCACGCATTGCATTCTCAGGCGGCGCCTTATCGACGCTCCAGTCGCATCAGCACTAGCGCGGCAGGCCGAAGCGTCCCCATCATCTTCGGCTGGATCTCTCCATCCATTTGCAATCGCAAGCGGTAACGTTGCGCGATCATCGCCACAGCCAGATGCGCTTCCTGCAGCGCGAAGTTGTTGCCAATGCAGGTGCGCGCGCCGCCGCCAAAGGGGAAGTACGCGTAGTGATGCCGCTTTGCAACCTGTTCCGGCTCGAAACGCTGCGGCTCAAACGCCTCTGGCCGCGCCCAGTGCTCGGGGTGACGATGGGTGAGGTACGGGCTGAGCACGATCATCGATTTGGCCGGGATATGATAGCCGCCGATCTCGTCGTCGTGATACGGCTCGCGCACAAAGATCCACGCCGGCGGATAGAGCCGCATGGTCTCCTCAACCACCATGCGCGCATAAGGCAGATTTGGCAGATCGGCCAGCGTGGGCGCGCGCCCGCCCAGCGCGCGGTCCACTTCATCATGGAGGCGGCGCTCCGCGTCGGGATGCTTTGCCAGCAGATACCACAGCCAGGTCAGCGTTTGCGCTGTTGTCTCGTGGCCGGCAAAGAAAATGGTGATTACTTCGTCATACACCTGGCGGTCGTCCATCGACTGGCCGGTTTGCTCATCGCGGGCGTTGAGCAGCGTGTCGAGCAAATCGCGTTCCTGAGGGCCGTCGCGTCGGTGCGCTGCGCGGCGCTCGCGCACCACCCCGCCCAAAAAGTCCTGAATGAGCGCAGAGGAGGCTTTGAAGCGCCGGTTGGCGGGTGTCGGAATCCATAGCGGCAGCCCGAACGCCACAGAGGACTGCCGGCTGACAAACTCGAGCATGTATGCAAATGCGCGTCCGGCCTCGGCAGCGTTGCGGGCAACAGGGTTGCCAGACACATCATTGCGCGTGATGTCGATGCTCAGCATCGTTTCGGCAATCACACCCATCGTCAGCGTCATCATCTCCTGGCCAATGTCGAGCACGGCGCCGGCCCGCGCAGGCGACTCCCAGCGATCCAGCGTCCGCTGAATCAGACTGACCATCGGCTCGCCAAACTGTGTGACGCCGCGCGGCGTGAACGGGGGTTGCATCAGCCGGCGCTGGCGCTGCCAGAAGGCGCCCTCGCTGGTGAACAAGCCGTTGCCCAACAACAGCTTCACTCGATTCATGGCAACGCCTTTCCAATAGTTCTGGCGATTGGCCACCAGCACATGCCGCACATGGTCCGGGTGGGCGACCAGGTATTGATCCACCGGCCCCATGCGCACGCGCACCACATCGCCATACTCGCGATGCGCCTGGCTGTAGAATTGAATCAGGCCGCCCTTCTCCCGCACTTGTGGCACATTGCCCAGCACGGGGACGCCGCGCGGCCCCGGGGCAATGCGCAGAGCAGGACTGCCGGGCGCGCGCTCTGATTTAGCAGGTTGGTTTAACAAGTCTCTATGCTCCCTATGGTCGATGCGGCATCTATGCAGCACCAGCGGTTTTCCCCATCCTAGGCCTGTGGTCTGTGCCGCAGATGAGCGACAGATAAATGAGACCAGTCACCATGAGCACCGACCAGAGCGAGATTGAGTGGCAATTCGACGCAGACGGCCTGAGCGAAGCGCGGGCATGTCTGGCGCGCGTCGCCCGCCGGCACGGCCTGATGCCCGGCAAAGCCCACGCTGAAACCCATCACGACATGTATTTCGACACCGGCGACTGGCGTGTGTATCGAGCGGGATATGCGTTGCGGCTGCGGCTGGCCGCCGGCGCCCCAAATCAACCCTGCGAACTGACGTTGAAATCGCTGTCAGGCGCCGAGAAGGGCCTTCGTCAGCGCCGTGAGATCACCGAAACGCTTGAAAGCGTCGATCTCAAGCGCCCGGCGGTTGCCCTGCTGGCTGCGCCCGGCCCGGTGGGCGAACGGGCGCGGGCGATGATCGGGCCGGCGCGCCTCGAACCCATCTTCCAGATTGTCACGCGCCGCAATGCCATTCCGCTTTTGGCGAGCGGTCAGCCGGCGGGCGAGATCGCGCTGGATGAAACGACGGTCGCCGGCGAGCGCGAGTGGCATCCCCAGCCGGCCCGCCTGCGCCGCGTCGAGATCGAGGCGGCGCCTGGCATGGCGCCGCTCTTGCAGCCATTCGTGGACGAGGCGCGCGAGGCATGTCACCTGCGAGAGGCGGAACACACCAAATTTGAAATCGGCCTGGCTGCGCGCGGCCTGACGCCGGCCAGCGTGGCCGATCTGTTTCCGTCGCTGGCCGCGCATGAAGTCAGCGGGCAGGATATGACCGCCGGTGAACTGGCGCTGACCATGCTGCGCCGACAGACGCTTGAACTGCTGGAACAGGAGCCGGCGACACGCATGGGCGACGACATTGAAGCCCTGCACGACATGCGTGTGGCGACGCGCCGGCTGCGTTCGATCCTGCGCCTGTTTGAAAGCGCCTTGCCCGCCCACAGTGTTGCCGTCCGCGAAGAACTGCGCTGGCTGGCTGGGGCGCTGGGCGAAGTGCGCGACCTCGATGTGCATCTGGAACAGATTCGCGCCTGGCGCGACAGCGCCGATCCGCGCGAGCAGGCGGCGATTGAGACACTGGCGCATCTGCTGGAACAGGATCGGCTGGCCGCGCGGCGTCGAATGCTCGATGCCCTCGACTCAGCCCGTTACGAGCGCCTCAAAATCAGCTTGATTGCGTTGAGCGCGCCAGGACGCGCGTTGCCGCGCCCGGCCCACAAGCCGGCCGCGCAGGCGTTGCCGGCCTTGATCCAGCGCCGCTATCGCCGAATGCGCCGGCTGGCCAATGGGCTGAATGATGAATCATTGCCGCCGGACTTCCACGCCGTCCGCATCCAGTGCAAACGCCTGCGCTACGCGCTGGACTGCGCGGAGGCGCTGTATGGCAGGCCGGTTCGCGCAGCGATCAAACGGCTGGCTGCCATTCAGGACGTTCTGGGGCGTTATCAGGATGCGCAAGTGGCCATCGCGCGCATGCGCGACCTGTGTTCGAGGCACGCGGCGGATTTGCCGCCCGGCGTTGCGGAGACCCTGAACGAGATGGCGCAGCAGCGCGCCCGGCAGGGCGATGAGATCAAACAACAGTTCTGGCCGGCCTATGGCAAACTGCGCGGTTCGGTATGGACGAAGCTGGTCGAGAAGATGAAAGCGTAGAGGGCCGAGCCGGCGGCTCATGGCTGGGTAACCAGGGGAAGCAGAGCCTGAAAGGCCAGCGGCGCGGTCAGCATGGTCACAGGCAGCATGACCAGCCCCGGCAGTTCTGGACTGTCGAGCAACAGTGTGGCGCGGTAGATCGGCAGCGGGTTGATCGCGGGCGCGGTCAATGTCAGCGTGATGGCCGCGCTCTCGCCGGCGTTCAGGGTGACCGGTTGCGATCCCTGGAGCCAGGGCGCATCGACTGCCCAGCACGGCGGCTGAGCCGGCCGGCGGAAACAAATCGACATGCCATCGCGCAGGCGCGGCGCGTTGTGCGAGAAGGTCAGCGACTGGGCCGGATTGGCCCCGCGAATGCCGATAGTTGCGCTCGCGCCAAAACTGTAGCCGACATGGCCCAGGTCCACATCCTGATACTGAAAGAGGATGCCGCCGCGCTCGGCCAGCGCCATCTGGAAGGTGAGGGTGTCGGTCTGGACCTGAAAGTGCGCGCGTCGATGCCACTCGACAACGGCTTTGCGATCCGGCACAACGCCGGTTGCCAGCCACCGCAACGAGCCGGCCGGGTACAGATCGTCCCAGAACGGGGCAATGAAGTGATTGGGCACGCCGGCAGTGTCGCTCAATGGGCGATTGGCAACCCATACATCGCCGGTGGTGACGCCGAGCAACGCCCCGCCGTTGTCGCCCACGCGCAGCGCAGTTGTGGTGATGCCATAGAACGGCGCGGCAAATGGCAACGTCACGTTCGC
>DAOTYS010000442.1:0-6658 GCA_034434575.1 Thermoflexales bacterium | reverse complement strand
GATGTGTACCTCGACGCGGTGTTCTATCCGCGCATCACGCCGGACACGTTGCGGCAGGAAGGCTGGCACTACGAACTGGACGCGCCAGACGGGCCGCTGTCGTTCAAGGGCGTGGTCTTCAACGAGATGAAAGGCGTGTATTCGTCGCCGGATAGTCTGCTGGGGCGCTACTCGCAGCAGTCTCTTTTTCCCGACACTGCCTATGGCCTCGATTCCGGCGGAGACCCCAGGCGCATTCCCGACCTGACCTACGAGCAGTTCAAGCGGTTTCACGAGACGCACTATCACCCTTCCAACGCCTGGATTGTTTTCTACGGCGACGACGACCCGGAGACGCGGCTGAAGATTCTGGACGCCTACCTGAAAGACTTTGAGCCTTTGGCGACGCTGCCGCGCATCGATCTGCAAAGCAAGTTCCATGACACGAAGCGGTTTGAATACGGCTATGACGCCGGCGCTGCGCCAGGCGCGGAGGGCGCCGGCGCGCGCAAAAGCTACTTCACGCTGAACTGGATGCTGAGCGAAGCAACGGATGATGAGACGGTTCTGGCCCTGCAAATCCTGTCCCATATTCTGTTGGGGACGCCGGCGTCGCCGTTGCGCAAGGCGCTCATCGACTCCGGCCTGGGCGAGAACCTGGCCGGCGGCGGGCTGGAAGACGAACTCCGCCAGATGACCTTCTCAACCGGCCTGAAGGGCATTCAGGCGCAGGATGCCGCGCAAGTCGAGGAGGTGATTCTGCGCACGCTCGAACAGCTGGCTCGCGACGGGATTGATCCTGACATGATCGAAGCCTCGCTCAACACCGTGGAGTTTGCTCTGCGCGAGAACAACACCGGCGGCTTTCCGCGCGGCATCGCGTTGATGTTGCGCGCCTTGAGCGCCTGGTTATACGGCGGCGATCCGATCTCTCGACTGGCGTTTGAAGCGCCGCTGAACGCCATCAAAGCCAGGTGGGCCGCTGACCCGCGCTATTTTGATCGGCTGGCGCGGCGATTCTTGTTGGACAACCCGCATCGCGCCAGCGTTTTGCTCAAGCCTGATCCGGAGCTGGGGCAACGCGAGGCAGCCGAAGAGCAGGCGCGCCTGGAGCGCGCCCGCGCCGCGATGAGCGAAGCGGATATCAGCCGCGTCATGACGGAGGCCCAGGAATTGAAGCGCCGGCAGGAAACGCCGGATTCGCCCGAAGCGCTGGCGACGATTCCGATGCTCAGGCTGGCCGACCTGGATCGCAAGAACAAGGTGATTCCGCTGGCGGCGTCGCAGGCAGCCGGCGCGCGGGTGCTCTATCACGACTTGTTCACCAACGGCATTGTGTATCTGGATGTCGGTTTCGACCTGCGCGCCTTGCCGCAGCGTTATCTGCCATTTGTGCCGTTGTTCGGCCGCGCGCTGTTGGAGATGGGAACCGAGCGCGAGGATTTTGTCAAGCTGTCGCAACGCATCGGGCGCAAGACCGGCGGCATTCGCTCTGCGACGCTGTCTACCGCGATCCGCGAAACGGACGATGCGGCGACCTGGCTGTTCCTGCGCAGCAAGGCCACGACGGCGCAGGCGCAGGACGCGCTCGACATTCTGCGCGATGTGCTGTTGACAGCCCGCCTCGACAACCGCGAGCGGTTCCGCCAAATCGTCCTGGAGGACAAGGCCAACCGCGAGTCGGGGCTGACGCCGGGCGGGCACATTGTGGTCAACCGCAGGCTGCGCGCGCGATTCGGCCGGGCCGATTGGGTGGCCGAACAGATGAGCGGTGTTGACGCGCTGTTCTTTGTGCGCCGGCTGGCCGAACGCATCGACCAGGACTGGGCGTCGGTGCAGGCCGATCTGGAGGAAATGCGCCGACTATTGGTGAATCGCAATGCGATGCTCTGCAATGCGACGCTGGATGAGGCCGCCTACCGCGCATTCGAGCCAATGCTGAGCGCGTTCATCGAGCAGATGCCGGCCGGTTTGGTTGAGCCGGCTGCCTGGCAGCCCGCAGCTTTCGCCGGCCCGGAGGCGCTGACGATCCCGGCGCAGGTGAACTTTGTGGGCAAGGGCGCCAACCTGTACAAGCTGGGGTATCGCCTGCATGGATCGGCGCTGGTGGCGACGCATTATCTCAGCACGACCTGGCTGTGGGATCGTGTGCGGGTGCAGGGCGGCGCCTACGGCGGGTTCAGTGTGTTCGATCACCGCTCAGGCGTGTTCACCTTTTTGTCTTACCGCGACCCCAATCTGCTGGCCACGCTGGCAAACTACGACGGCGCAGCCGGCTTTCTGCGCGACCTTGATCTGTCCGAAGACGAATTGACCAAAGCCATCATTGGCGTGATCGGCGATCTGGACGCTTACATGCTGCCCGACGCAAAGGGCTACACATCGATGATGCGCTGGCTGGCCGGCGACACGGAGGAAAGCCGGCAGCAGTTGCGCGACGAAGTGCTGTCCACTACCGCCGCCGACTTCAAGGCGTTTGCCGACGCGCTGGATCAGGCGCAGCGCGAAGGCGTCGTCGTGGTGATGGGGTCGGACAGGGCTGTGGCCGAGGCCAACGCCCAGATGCCGCAGAAGTTTGAAGTGCTGAAGGTGATGTGAGGTGAACATCCCCGGAATTTTCAAGATTCCGGGGATGCTTTTAGCGCATGTTTCCGCCTGTGCGGAATTGCAGGATTTGCCCGTTGGCGGCGTCGGTGACGAGCAACGTGTCGTCATCGACCGCCAGGCCGGTGGGCAGGCTGCCCTGGGGCGTCGTGAAGCTGGCCGCAACCGGCTCGCCGGCCAGCGTGTAGGCCAGCACCTCGCTGGTGCGCGGGCTGCTGACATAGAGTGTGTTGCCGCTGATCGCCAGGAAGGGCTTGTGATCGACTGATCCCAGCAGCGCCGGGTCCATGTTCTGCCAAGCTTCAACCGGCCACGCGCGCAGAAACCTGAACGCCGCGTCGAAAACTTGAATGCGCTTGTTCCACGTGTCGGCCACGTAAATGTTGCCTGCGCCGTCGATGGCCAACCCCACCGGCTCATTGAACTCGCCGCTGGCCGATCCCTCTTTGCCGAATTGCCCCAGGAAGTTGCCATCGCTGTCGAAGACTTGCACGCGCTTGTTGCCGGTGTCGGTCACGAGCAGCCGGTTCTGCCGGTCGATGACAATGGCGCGCGGACCGAAGAAAGTTGTGTCGCGCCTTGCGCCGTCTGCGTTGCTGACGCCCGGCCGGCCCCACGCAAACAAGAAGTTCCCGTCGCGGTCGAACTTCTGAATGCGATGGTTGAAGGTGTCGGCCACGTAGACGGCGCCTTCGCTGTCGATGGCAATGCCCCAGGCGTCGTTGAAGCGCCCCTCGTTCCCGCCCAGACCGCCCCAGGCCGCTTGAACGATGTTATCGGGGCTGAGGCGGAAGAGCCGGTTGGCTTTGCGGTCGATCACGAAGCGGTCGCCGTTGGGCGCAACGGCGATGCCGGTCGGGCCTTGCAGGCGCGGCAGCGGCGCGCTCAAATCTGCGCTGGCGCCGCCAGAGGCGATCGCGCCGGCGCGGTAGTCCCACACCTGCGCCGCCAGGTCGTTGCGCAGGTACAGGCTGAAACGGTGCGCCGGCGACCACGTGTCCGCCGTCAACGTCGTCTTGTTGAAGACCTGCGAGTAGCGCGTGAAATCGCGATTGAAGATGATGTCCCACAACGCCGCGCGCGCCTGCGGGTTGAAGAGCGAATACGATATGCGCTCCCATGTCAGGTCGAAGTAGTCCTGCATCGGCCACCATACCAGCGTGTAGCGGAAGCGCGCGTAGTTTTCGAGCAACTGCGGTTCGATCTCGTTGCGCTTCGGGTGCTGGTCGCTGATCAGGATGGCGTCCAGGTCCATGTAGTCCGCCGGCAGGTCGTTGCCGATGAAGCGCGCGTTCGGGAACAATCGCATGTACCAGCTCATCGGCCAGCTTGTTTCGCTGTCATAGCCGACCTTGATGCCGTTGCCGTCCTTCAATCGCTTCGACAGGTCCTCAAGCTGCTTCAGGGCCAGCTTTGTGCCCGGCGCGCCGTGCGCGTAGAACAAGAACTCGCGCGTGTAGTCGTAGTTGATGTAGGTGACAGTGTAGGCGGTGCGCACCGTCAACACCGCGCCCAAAACCAGGGCCGCCAGCGCGACCATGCGCCAGGCCCAGCGTCCGCACACGAACCACAGCGCCCCCACGGCGGCGACCAGCATCACGCCGCTCAGCCCGAACACACCCAGCCACGCCATCAGCCGCGCGGTGTCCCCTTCGGGGATGTCGAGTCCGCCGATCAACGACAGCAGTCTGACAACGAGCAGCACCGCAAGCCCGGCCAGCGCCACCCCGGCCAGTCTGCTGCCCGGTGTGATGCGCTTCCACTCAACCCGGACTGTGCGGATGATGCGCTCAACGAACCAGCCGGTGAGGAACGCCATGGGCAGCGCAATATGCACGGTCAGCCAGGGCATCTTCTCGCCGGCTGCGCTGAAAATCACCAGCGCCGAAATGCTCCACCAGCCGGCGAACACAGGCCACAGGTCGATTTTGGATTTTGGATTTTGGATTTTGGGTTCCGGCTCGATTGGCGATTGTGCGCTGTCGATTGACGATTGACGATTGACGATTGACGATTGTGGACTGTCGCCGCTGTTGTCGGTGGGGATATGTGTGTCGGTTGCATGTATGTGAGAGGGCGCGCGCAGCAGGCCGGCCACGCCGCGAACGGCCATTGTGATGAATGCGCCGGCTGCGCCGGCCAACACCAGATACTCGTACAGCGGCACGAGCAGGAGGTAGTAGTACCACGGCTGGCTGCCGCGTTGCACCGGATGTTGCGCCATCCAATACCCAAGCTGCCCGACGAAGCCGGTGCCGATGCCCCCCACGTTGGTAAAGACCGTGGTGAACAGGGTCACGGTTATTACGCCAAACACAGCGATGAGCGAGAGCCATAGCCGCCAGTTCCACGTGACACCGATGGCAATGCTGATGGCAGCCATGCCGACCGTGAGCGCCAGCATGGTTGTAATCACCTGCGTGTTCGTGCTCAGATTGCTCATGGATCCCAGCAGTTCGATGGACACTAATTCCTCGCCGGTAACGCGCGTCCAGAGCGGGTTGAGCACAAGGAGCATGGCCGGCGCAGCCATGAACATGGTCGTGGTCACCAGGACTACGGCGATGTTGAACCACGGCGATCCGCCGGCTGCCATTGCCAGCCACTGACCGAACCACAACCGCACCAGGAAGGCAAGCAGCGCCGCTAGGACCGCGCCAGCCAGCACAATCACAACCGCGAACGCCACCAGTTGCGCGTTCAACGACAGCACGAGCGGCTCGACCTGCGTCACCGCGTTGCCGATGTTCAGTGTCTGGGTCAGCAGCCGGGCCAGCACCTCCATCACAACGCAGACGAGGAACATGGCGACGGCCAGGAAGCTGGCATAGCCGATTGCGGTCAGCGCATCCTGCATCCGCCCGCGCATGACATGGAACTCGCGCAGCGCAACCACGCCGGCAAATGCGGTGATCCAGGCCACCGTCAGGAAGGATGTTGACTTGTCTGTGGCATGAAAGGCCAGCGCGGCCGTCAGCGCGATCAGCCAGCCGGCGCGGCGCGTCTCCACATAGCGCCAGATGAACAGCACGGTCAACGTTACCCACACCAGGATGAATCCCTCCTGGCGGATGTAGCGCGCGTGGTACAGGATCGAGGGCGAGATGAGCAGCGCCACAGAGGTGGCCAGCGCCCCGGCCCGCCCCAGTTGCCGGCGGAAGAAATAGGGCAGCCCCACCATAACCACGCCAAACACGGCAGTGGGGATGCGCGAAGTGAAGTCATCTGCCCCGAACAGAAAATAGGACAGCGCCGTAATGTGGAACAGGAACGGGCCGTGCATGAGCGGCGTGTGGCTGAACCCTTTGCCGGTTGCAAGCTGATACGAGAAGTAGGTGTGCAGGCTCTCGTCGTGGCTCATCACCCGCGCGCCGAGATCCCAGAAGCGCGTCAGCACGGCCAGGAGAATCAGGGCGAGGTACAGGACTTTCTCCCAGTCGAGCGCGGCGAGCGCAGGCTGCTCCAGCCAGGCGCTCATGCGCGCGCGCAGGTCGGTGGACGGGCGATTTGCCGGCGCAGGCTCGTCTGGCGTTTCGCCGGCCGGCGCGCAGGTGCTATCCATCTGCACTTCTGTTCGATCAAGCGCCCGCTCCATCGGCGGGTCAGAATTTGGATCCGATTCGATCTGGTTGGTCATAGCTCTGACTACTGACGACTGACTACTGACGACTTCCTACCGCCCGCTATACCGCGCTGCCACATCCTGGCGCAGCCACAGCACCCAGCGCATGATTTGCTGGGAAGGCGCCGCGCTTCCATCCAGCGTGCGCAGCGCCAGCCAGCGCGCCAGGGGGTAGCAATTGAACTGGCCGGATCGGTCGTCGCATCCCGCCGAACGGATGGAAGCGGTGGATGCGATGCGAAACGCGCTGCCGATGTACGTGTAGTCCGTTTCGATGGATGCGCCGGCCGGCGTCAACAATGTCTCCGCCGCGCCTGGCTGTGATGTGATGGTTGCTCGCCGCCAGTCACGCACCGCCCACTTCAGGCTGGGCGGCGCCGATTCGGACAACTCAATGGAGATTGCCAGTGGCTCGCCGGACGCCCGCGCGCTGACATCGGCCAGCGCGTCGCG
>DAOTYS010000441.1:0-3176 GCA_034434575.1 Thermoflexales bacterium | reverse complement strand
AGCCGGTGTGGGTGGAGGGTAAAAATGCTTCGTCCGGCACGGTGGCGCAGGGCGTCATCAACGCTATTCTGGCGCCCAACAATGCGAATGTGGAACGCCCCACGGTTTTTGCGCCGTCGGTGCGGCACTGGCTGGCGCTGGTGAACTACCAGACCGGCCGGCAGATTTTCGATGTGAACGGCGCTCGCGCGACGGCCATTGCGCCGGTTGTCATTGCCATTTGGGAGTCGCGCCTGAACGCGATCAAAGCCAAAAATCCCGGCGAAGAGATTGGCTGGCAGGAATTGTTCGAGGTGTTCAATTCCCCGGACGGATGGCGCTCGTATGGCCTGAGCGGCCGGCAGGCGGTCTACTATGGTCATACCGATCCCTTTGTGTCGTCCACGGCGCTCTCGACGTTGCTGGCCGAGTTTTACGCCAGCTCGCGTTACAACGCCGGCAACATCAACGCCGACCGGCTGACGATGGATCAGGTCAACGATCCCAAAGTGCAGGCTGGCGTGCGCCAGATCGAGAGCCTGATCAAGCACTACTCGCAGCGCACCACCGAGTTCAAAGAGTACATCGCGCAGGGGCCGGATTATCTGGACTTCGTGGCGCTGGAAGAGAACGACCTGATCTACATCAACCAGGGCAAGACCGAGTACAAGCCGCCAGAAAAGCTGGTGGCGCTGTATCCCAAAGAAGGCACTTTTCTGCACGATCATCCCTTCGCTGTGCCGAATGCGCCGTGGGTGAGCGAAGAACAGCGCCAGGCGGCTGCTATCTTCACCGATTTCGTGCTGTTGAAGGAAAACCAGCAAAAGGTGCTGGAGAGCGGATTCCGCCCGGCCAACCCGGATGTGCCGCTGGGATACCCGATCGCGCCGGAACTGGGCGTGGATCCTGCGCAACCCAAAGTGCTGTTGCCTGTGCCGGAGCCGGCCGTGCTGGCAACCGTGCAGCAGTCCTGGCAGTTGGTCAAGAAGCAGGCCGATGTGGTCATTCTGATCGACACGTCCGGCTCCATGAACGACGGCGACAAGATCGGCCGCGCCAAAGAAGCCATCGTCACCTTTCTGGAGGATCAGCCCAGTCAAAACAATGTTAGCCTGGTGCGCTTCGACACGCGCGTAGAGACGCTGGCGCCCATGGGGAGCCTCGAGACGAATCGAGAGGAGATTCTGGCCCAGGTGCAGAACCTGCGCGCGCGCGGCAACACGGCGCTCTACGACGCGCTCATTCAGGCAGTCGAGGAACTGATCGCCGACCCTGATGCCTCGCGTATCAAGGCGGTGCTCCTGTTGTCGGACGGACAAGATACGGCGAGCCAGGCGAGCCTGAACCAGGTCGTGCGCGTCATCTCGAACGCGCGCAACAGCCGGACGCCGGTGCTGGTGATTCCGGTGGCCTACGGCAGCGACGCCGACATCAACGCGCTGAGCAACATCGCGCGCGCATCCGACACGCGCGTGCAGTCCGGCGATGCCGAAAACATCAAACGCATTCTGGAGATCATTGGCAGCTATTTCTAGAGTCGTCAGGCGTTAGCAGCCAGTCGTCAGAAGACGCAACACGCAATACGCAACACGCATTCACGATGTCCACCTTGCGCGCGTTCATCGCCATCGAACTGGACAGCCGGACGGTAGAAGCCCTCGACCGGGTTCAACAGCGGCTGAAGCGAGAGCCGGGCGCTCAGGCAGTCAGATGGGTGGCCCCTGGCAGCATCCATCTGACGCTCAAGTTTCTGGGCGAAATCGATCGCGCGCTGGCGCCGAAAGTGGGCGCGGTGATGCGCGAGTGCGTGTCTGGCGAGCATCCATTTGCGCTGCTTGTGGCCGGCCTGGGCGCGTTTCCCAACCTTCAGCGCCCGAACGTCATCTGGGCCGGCGTGTCCGGCGCCGTTGTTGCGGCGGTTCGCATCGCGCAGCGGCTGGAGGATGGCTGCGCCGCGCTCGGCATCGCGCGTGAAGACCGGCCATTCTCCCCGCATCTGACGCTGGGACGCATACAGCGCGACGCCGCGCCCGATCTGCGCCGGCAAATCGGCGACTCGATCCGCCGGCAGCCGTCCGGCGAGATCGGCCGGCTCAGCGTCGACGCGATCTACCTGATGCGCAGCGAGCTGAGGCCCTCCGGCGCGGTATATTCGGTCGTGGAGAGAGTCCCGCTCGGATAACGCGCGCCTTGTCGCAGATCAGGGCGAAGGAGTCGGCGGCATGTACTTCAAAGATCGCCGCGAAGCAGGCCGGCTGCTGGCGATGCGGCTGCTGGATTGGGCAGACCGGCGCGATATCGAGGTGGTTGTGCTGGGCATCCCGCGCGGGGGTGTGATTGTGGCGGCGGAGGTCGCAGCGCGGCTCCATGCGCCGCTCGATGTGTTTCTCACACACAAGCTCGGCGCGCCGGGCAACCCCGAGCTGGCCATCGGCGCCATCGCCGGCGATGGGACGATGCTGTTGGACGAGCAGATCATCCGCGAGTTTGCCATCCCCCGCCAGTACATCGAGCGCGAGCGCGACGCCCAGTTGCGCAGTATGCAAGCGCGCGCCGATCGCTACCGGCAGGGCCGCCCGCCTGTGGATGCGCAGGGCCGCTGTGTCATTCTGTGCGATGACGGCATCGCCACCGGCGCAACGGCCCTGGCGGCCCTGGAATCGCTGCGCAAGCGTCATCCGGCGCGCGTCATTCTGGCTGTGCCTGTTGGCCCGACCCAAAGCATGGAGGCGCTGGCGCGAGCGTGTGACGAGGTGGTCGCGCTGGCAACTCCAGAGCCGTTCTACGCTGTGGGCCGGTTCTACCTCAGTTTCGAGCAGGTCACGGACGATCAGGTGATCGCCGCGTTGCAGCATCAGCCGCCCATCGCACGCGACGCCGCGCCCCCTGCGGCGTAAGAGCCTATCCGATCAGGCGTCGGACTGCTTTGTGCAGTCCGACGCCTGTGTCTGCTTCCGCACGAGGGGGCGCCGGCGCTCACATCTTGTGACGGAAATACTCGATCGTCTTGCGCAGCCCCTCTTCAAGCGACACTTGCGGCTCCCAGCCCAGCACGGCGCGCGCGCGGGTGATGTCGGGCTGCCGGCGTTGCGGGTCGTCGGAGATGCGCTCAGATTTCGGCTGCACGAACACGATCTCGCTGCTGCACGCCGGGCCGGCGGCCGCTTTGACCGCCTGCGCAAATTCCAACACGGTCA
>DAOTYS010000440.1:0-20038 GCA_034434575.1 Thermoflexales bacterium | reverse complement strand
ACTGCCCATCTGTCGCCAGATCAGGCTCAGCACCAGTGCGACGATCACCGGCAGCGTCAAGGTGCGTGCCCGCAATCCCAGTGCATGATACAGGCTGATCTGCGTGAGCGTGGCTGGATGTACGATCTCGGTCAGCCTGTCAGCGATCGCTGACTCGATCGGTGCGCCGGTTGCCCGTTGAGTGCGATCATGTTGCACGGATCGGGTATGCTTGATGCTGCTTTTCTTGCGTTGGTTGCTGTTTTCAGAAGCTGCCATCCTGCCAGATATTATGACATAATACGCCTTGACAATCGCGCGCTTCCCTTAATTTGAGAACGATGGGTTTACGCCGTCACATTGAGATAAAGCTGCTCGCGCAAGCTCATCACATCGCGGCGCAGTTGATCTTCGGACTCCAGTCGCTCTTTGACGCGCTCCACGCCGTGGATGACGGTGCTGTGATCACGCCCGCCCAAGAGTGCGCCGATCTCCGGCAGCGAAGCATCCGTCTCCTGGCGCACCAGATACATTGCCACCTGTCGCGGCTGCACGAGTTCTTTGCTGCGCGAAGAGGACACAATTTCCTGAACCGAGATGTTGTAATACTTGGCGACCGTCTCGATGACCTGAGACGGGCTGATATGGGCGCGCCGGCCCACCAGATCGACCAGGGTGTCGCGGGCGAATTGCACCGTGATCGGCCGGCCTGTCATCTCTGAAGTGGCAATCAGCCGGGTCAGCGCGCCTTCCAGCTCCCGCACATTGCTCTGGATTTGCCTGGCGACAAATTCGACCACGTCCTGGGGCAGAGCCGCCTGTCGTTGAGCCGCTTTGGCCTGCAAAATGGCAATGCGGGTTTCCAGATCGGGCGGGGCGATGTCGGCCATCAACCCCCATTCAAAGCGGCTGCGCAGCCGATCTTCGAGCGTGACCATCATCTTGGGCGGGCGGTCGCTGGTGAGCACAATCTGCTTGTTGGCGCTGTAGAGCGTGTTGAACGTGTGGAAGAACTCCTCCTGGGTGCTCTCTTTGCCGGCGATGAACTGCACATCGTCCATCAGCAGCATATCTACAAGCCGATACTTGTTGCGGAAAGCCTCGGTGCTCTGGGCGCGGATGGCCAGGATGAGTTCATTCATAAAGGCTTCGGACGTGACGTAGCAGCAGGTCATGCCGCGCCGGCGCGCTTCATGGCCGATCGCGTGCAGCAGGTGCGTCTTGCCCAGGCCGGCGCCGCCATATAGAAACAGCGGGTTGTAGCGGTCGGCCGGCATCTCGGCCACAGACATGGCCGCCGCATGCGCCATGCGATTGCCCGATCCAACCACAAAGGTGGCAAAGGTGTAACGCGCGTTCAGGCCGTCATTCAACATCCCGTTCGCAGCCCCATTCACAGGCCTATTCGCAGGCCCATTCACAGGCCCATTCGCGCGAGATGCAGGGATTGTGGCGGCCTCCTCCGCCTGATCGTGGGCTATGGCAGGGCCGCGCATAACGGCGCCAGGATCCGGTTGCGCGATCGACGCCACATTGCCATGCTGCGTCACCAGGACAAATTTGACATCCACACCGCGCCCCATCCGCTCGGCCAGCACACGCTTGAACTGGCTCAGCATGCGGTGCTCCATCCATTCCTTGATGTAACCATTCGGCACGCCAATGACAAACTGCCCGTCTTCGTAGGTCACCAGGCGCGCAGATTTGATCCAGGTGACATAGCTGCCACGCCCGATAGTGATTTCGATCTCGCCCAGAGCAGACTGCCAGGCTTCTTCTGGCCTCATAACTGACTCCATCGAGGATACAAATATCCCGCGCATACACAATTCGACCCGAAACCTATCTTGCACAGAGCGGCGCCGAACTGCTGCAAAGCCCCCGGCGCCTGAGGACAAGCTCCGAGCCAGTCTGCATCGCGGGAACGTGGATTCTACACAGGGGGCGGGTGCAATCAAGGGTCAGTCTTAATCCAACCTTAAAAACCGGGCGAGATTTAAGCTTTACCCCTGGATGTGTGCAAGCCTGTGGAAAAGGCCGGCAAAAACTGTTGACAAACCGTCTGCGGCTGTGGACAAACAAATGACATGGCGGCAGGCTACAATACATCGGTCTTGTTGCCTGTCAGACAAGTGATTTGACAAGTGATTTAAGGAGCTTCCGGATTCATGGCTGTGTCGAATGGAAAAGAGGATTTTTGTGTTCGCGCCGTTCAGTGCGACTATCGCGCAAGCGATGACGAGGTGTATGCCGCGCTCAAACGAGCCACCGATCCGCTCCACCGCGCCTGGGAGAAACTGCAACGCGCGCGCCGCATCGCCATCAAGTTCAATCAGGACAAGATGGATGGGGCAGTTGTGCGCTACGAAGGCCAGCGCCAGCAGTTGGTGACCGACAAAGTTGCCCGCGCCACGCTGCGGCTGTTGCGCGAACGGACCAGCGCCGAGATCACTGTCGTCGATGTCAGCTTCTACCAGGTCTATTCCGGCGCCGAGCCGGATTCGACCACGCAGATTCGGCATTTGCTGGAAGAGTTCGGCGTGAGCTACGTGAACGGCAACACCGGCCCGATCCGATGGTATCGGACGCCGGGCGGCGGCCAGATGTTCGCACAGTACCCGCTGCATCCGGCCGTCGCTGAAGCAGACGCAGTCGTATCGGTGCAGAAACTGAAGAGCCACGCCTTCATGGGTGTCACACTGTGTTTGAAAAATCTGTTCGGCCTGATGCCGACCCAGCCGCTGGGCCGGCCGCGCTTTTACTATCACCACCTCGTGCGCATGCCATACATGCTGGCCGACATCGGCCGCATCCTCAACCCCGCGCTCAACATTCTGGATGGCACGGTGTGCCAGGCCGGCGAGGAATGGGGGCCGGGCGACCACCCGCGCATCGGCAACACGCTGGTCGCCGGCGATCACGTCATTGCCACAGACGCCTGCGGCGCGCACCTCATGGGCCACGACCCGCAGGCCGACTGGCTGACGCCCCCGTTCCACCGCGACCGCAACGCGCTGAAAGTGGCCGCAGAGGGCGGTTTTGGCACAGTCAACCTGAATGAGATCGACTTCGCGTCAGAAGTCCAGGCGCCGGTGGCTGAGTTCCACGCCAAGATCACCGATTCGCCGGAGATGGTGCGGAGCTGGCGGCGCACCACCGCAGAACAGGGCCTGCGCTACGCCGAAATGCGCCATGAACTGGCCCGGCAGTACGCCGGCGAGTACATCCTGATGCAAATGGGCCAAGTGAAGTGGCACGACCCAGGCGGCGTGTTGCAGCAAAGCCGGCGCATCCTCTCTGGCGACCATCCCGAACAGGCCATGTTCTTCAAATACGTTGATCCCGATGAGGCCGAAGGCGAGCATTTCGAGGTCTACGAGCAGACCCTGAGACAAATGCAGACACTCGCATAAAGCCCAACACGCAACACGCAATACGCAATACGCAACACGCAACACGCAATAACCAGGAGGACCTTCCATGACTGAGAACTGGCGAGGCAGTTTTGCCATTCCCATGACCCCCTTCGACGACAAAGATCGCATCGATGAAGACGTGTTGCGCGCCGAAGTGGAGTTCTGCATTCAGGCCGGCGTGGGCGGACTAATGACGCCGCTGCTGGTGAGCGAGTTCATGGCGCTGTCGGAAGACGAGCGCCGGCTGATGATGCGCATCCCCATCGAGCAGGCCAAAGGCCGCGCGCCGGTGATCGTCAATGTGGCCGCTGAGAATACGCCACTGGCGGTCAGCTATGCGCGCTACGCGATGGAGATCGGCGCAAACGGCGTGATCGCCATGCCGCCCTACGCGCTGAGGCCGGACTGGGAAGTCATCTTTGACTATTTCAAAGCCATATCCGACGCGGTGCATGTGCCGGTGTGGATTCAGAACGCCGGCATCGTGTCGCTGAGCACAGACCAGTTGGTGACGTTGTGCGCCGAGATCGAGCGCGTGAGCTGGGTGAAAGAGGAAGTCGAACCCAGCCCGCGCATGATTGCCGCGCTGGTGGCGCGCAACAGCCCGCACGTCAAGGGCGTGATGGGCGGCGTCGGCGGCCGCTACCTCATCACCGAGTGGGCGCGCGGCGCCAAAGGCTGCATCCACGCCTGCCAGTTCTGCGATGTGCTGCAAGCGGTGTGGAACCTGCTGGAGGCAAGACAGCTCGCGGAAGCCGGCGACCTGTTCGAGAAACTTCTGCCGGGCCTGGTATTGGAAGGCATGCTGGGCATGGCCTTCAGCAAAGAGATCATGGTGCGGCGCGGCGTGTTCAGGAACAACCGCATGCGCATGCAGTCCAAAGGGCTGACTGCCGACGACCTGCGCGAGATCGATCGCGTCTGGGAGCGCATCCAGCCATATCTGCGCTGGCCGTAGAACAGTTTCGCGCAGCGTCTCCGCGCGAAGTCCACAACCACGCCCTACCAGAACCTCCCGCAGGTGGTCTGCCCAGGTCGTGGGAGCCGGCAAAAACTGCGGGAGGCTGTCGCTGCCCTGGCCGTGAACGCGCCGCTGGAACAAAGCACCCGCGCATACGTTTATACTGGTGATGCAGGTCGTTCCGGCTACCGGATAAGGAGGTGATAGCAATGAGCCACCGGCCCCTGCGGAGCGTGTCGCGCGTGACGACCGTGCTGTTGACAATGCTGGCTGCCGCCGGCCTGGCCGCCTGCGCCGCGCGCATGTCCGCTGTCAGCGCGCCCGCCCCCACTCCTCCCCCTGCTGCCGCCGCAACGTCACACATCATCCCTGTTTCAGTCACTATGCTGTTGCAGGCCGCGCCACTGGGCGACGCGCCGGCGCAACCCCTCTACACGCTGGTCGCCGACAACACAGACTGGGACCGACTTGACGGTCGGATTCCAGAAGCCGCCCTGCAAGCCGGTCGCCAGGCCGGCGCCACCGGCGATGTCGTTATCGTGGCCTTTGCCGGGGTCAAAGGCAGCAGCGGCTACCAGGTCCGTGTGGGCGAGGCTGCGCTGCAGGCCGGCGAATTGATCGTTACCGTAGCCGTCACAGCGCCCGCCGCCGACGATATTGTTGAGCCGGCCAGCACGCTGCCTTTCGCATTGGCAGCCATCCCGCGTGATGCGCTCGCCGCAGTTGATTCATATACGATCGTGGATGAACGCGGGCATACGTTGATCCACAACCAGAGCACAACGCCCTTGTCAGTGCCCTGACAAGGGCAAGGAGACGAACCATGTCGCAACGATTTGTGCGATTCCTTTTGTCGTTCGTCATCGCGCTCACACTGACCCAATCGTTTAACAGCGCGATCCAGGCTGAAAAGCCGTCGGAAGCGCGCCTGGAAGCGCGCTTGATTGAGCGGGCTGCGCGGACCCTCAACCGGCCAGCGGCGCAGTTGCGCATCGCCGACCTGGAGACCCTGACGCTGCCGCGCTCCGGCAAGAAGATAAGCCTGGCTAAGGTGGAAGACGCGTAGACCGGCGAGGTCTATGGCGTGGCAATGAACGCTGACGGCGGCTATCTCACCTTCGACGCGGCGCGCCAACTCTGGCGCGACGAATACAACGACCGCTATCATCGCCTGCATCCCGATCTGTTCGAACGTCTTCAAACCATGCAGGATGAAGATCGGTTGGTGGTAGGGCTGTGGCTGAAAGCCGACATTCAGCCTGAGGCGCGGCCAGAGATAGATCACACGCCCAACACCGGCCACGAACCGGCTGTCCTGGAAACCGGCAGCGGTCAGGAGCGGGTCGCGCAGCCAGCCGGCGCAGAGGCGGAACTCCCCGCCGCTGCGTCCGAGCCGGCGCACGATGCCGCGACGCCCAGCGCGCAAGTCGATCCTGTCAGCCAGCGCATCAGCCTCGCCCGCCAGACCAATGCAAACGCCTTGATGGAGCAAGCGCAGCGCGCCCAGGCGCCCGTGCTGGCTGAACTGAACGCGCAGGGGCACACAGCGCTGTATGCCAGTCCCAGCGCGCCGCTGATCTACGTGGAGCTGCCCAAATCTGCAATCCTGGCGCTGGCTGAGCGCGCTGACATCGACACGATCTACGGGCCGAATGATTACCAGGACGCCATGGAGTCGGCCCGCACTACGCAAAAGGCCAATATCATCGAGACGTGGGGCTACACCGGCGCCGGCATCGAAGTCGCCATTCTGGAAGACAGTCGGGCGCAATTCCTCAATCCCTACATCTCCGGCGTGACCCGTCTGCCGGCCGACGCTAACATGGACGACCACGCCACGGCCACCGCCGGCATGGTGGGCAGCACGCACAGCACGGTGCGAGGCATTGCGCCAGGGGTCAGCCTGTTCAGCGCCAATGCCACCAGCTATACCGATGCAGACCTGTCGGCGGCTATGGACTGGGCGGCCATTATGCAGAACAACGATGTCATCAACAATAGCTGGGGCGGCAACGCCGGCAACACCAATCTGAACGTGCATGATCGCCACCTGGACTACATCGTGCGCAATCTGTGGAGCACGGTGACCGTGGCAGCCGGCAACGAAGCCGGCAGTTGCGGCGGCGGCACGGCTCGCGTCACCAGCCCGGCGCGCGGCTACAACATGATCAGCGTGGGCAACTACGCCGACCAGAACACGCTGACATGGGACGACGACGCCATGAACGGTTGTTCCAGCTACATCAACCCCGCCACAGGCATCGAAAAGCCCGAGGTAGCCGCTGTGGGGTCCAGCATCACCAGCACCATCACCGCGACGCCGTGGCTCGCCAACGTAGGCAGTGGCACCAGCTATGCCGCGCCGATGGTGGCCGGCGAAGCGGCTCTGCTGATGCAGCGCAACACGGCATTGAAAATTCGACCCGAAGCCGTCAAAGCCATCATCATGGCCACCGCGCTCAACAACATCGAAGGAGACAGCCGTCTCAGCGACAGGGACGGCGCCGGCGGTGTGGATATGCGCGCCGCATTGCATCTGGTGGACAAAGGCTGGTGGGACTGGAAAACGCACACAGCCAGCAGCCTGCCGGTCACCTACACTGTCTTTGCTTCGCAAGGGGAGCGCGTGCGCGTCGCCATCGCGTGGGACTCCAACCCGGCTGCGGATTACAGCACCGACCCGCTGCAAGCTGACCTCGATCTGCGCGTGACCAACTCGGCCGGCGCATTGATCAGCACATCCACATCGATCAACAACAGCTATGAGATTGTGGAGTTCATCGCGCCAACCAGTGACAACTACAATCTGCGCATCAACGACTCCTCGTTCGCCGGCGCGCAGGAGTACGTGGGTATCGCATGGTGGCTCGGCCATCGGCTGCTCAGCCCGGACGCGCAACTGTCCTACGGCACACCGCCGCGCTCGCACGAATACTTTGTCTTTGACGCCGCGCCGGGGTGGAATGCGACCGGCATTCGCGTGCCATCCGGCGCCAACTACGACATGACGTTCTACAGCAGCTCCGCCTTTGACGATCCGGCCGACTACGTCCTGCGCGAAGACTCCACCACCAGCCTGGCTGTGGACTTCATCGTTGTGGACGCCAATCACGCGCCGGCCAACAACTACTACACCGAGATCTATACCGTGACGGGCAGCGGCAGTTACCCGATCGAGTTCGTGACCTCCACGCAAACGCTCGTCTCGCCCGGCCGTTACGGCCCCTACACCCTCACCAGCGGCGAAGTCCTGCAACTGTGGCAGATCGACTTTGCGGCAAACCAACGACATCGTATCCGCCTCGTGCCAACCTCCGGCGCAGCCGATGTGGGCATGAAGCTGTTCGACTCCGATCCCACCGCCTCGGCTTCGTGGTACCAGGGCCGCAGCCAGGCTGTCGCAACCGTGGATAGTTTTGGCGGCGGTCAGGGCGAAACCCTGGTCTATCAGAACACCGGCGCAACCGACCGGATGGGTCTTGTGGTGTACAAGAACGACGCCAACGCCTTGACGTTCTATCTCGAACTTGGCGAACGCGCCTATCTGCCAATCATTCGGAAGTGAGCGGTTGCGTCTGGCGCATCACAAGGATGGTGCGCCAGACCTCCGCTTCGATTGCGGCAGGGCGGCCTTCCCCGACCTTGTAATCAGCCGAAGGCCGCTCTTGATGCGCAGCGCCGGAAAATCACGTTTGATGAGCGTTGCAGGTCTGATACACTCTGCGGCCATATGATGAACTACACGGTGCGGGCGGTGCATTGTGATCACCGCAGTAACGACGAAGAGGTCTATCAGGCGCTCAAACGGGCAACCGGGCCGCTGACCCGCGCATGGGACCGGCTGCGCCGGGCCAGGCGCATTGGCATCAAGTTCAACCAGGACTGGCTGATCGACAAAGTCATCATGCACAAGGGTCATCGCCAGCAACTGGTCAGTGATTCAGTCGTGCGCGCCACGCTGCGCCTGCTGCGCGAAAACACACAAGCTGAGCTGTTTGCCGTGGATGTTGGCGTGAACGATCCAAAAGCGCCAACGGAAAAGGTGACGCCCATCCTGCCGATCCTGCGAGAGTTCGGCGTGGATTTTGTCGATGGCCGGCATGAGCCGGTGACCTGGGCCGCAGTGCCGGGCGGCGGGCTGATGTTCGACCGCTACCCCCTGCCCAGGCGCGCCGTCGAAGCCGACGCCTTTGTCTCGGCGCAAAAACTGAAAAACCACGGCTTCATGGGCGTCACATTAACGATGAAGAATCTGTTCGGCCTGATGTCGTTGCAGCCGGCCGGCCGGCCGCGCGCCTACTACCACCACCTGGTGCGTATGCCCTATATGCTGGCTGACCTGGGCCGAATCTTCAATCCTGCGCTCAACATCCTGGATGCCATGGTGTGCCAGGCGTCCGAGGAATGGGGGCCTGGCGACTATCCCCAGGTTCCCGACACGCTCATCGCCGGCGACCATTGCGTGGCCACCGACGCCTGTGCCACCTGGCTGATGGGGCACGATCCGCAGTCAGACTGGCTGACACCTCCCTTCCACCGCGACCGCAACGCGCTGCGCGTGGCGGCAGAGGGCGGCTTCGGCACAGTCGATCTGGCTCAAATCGACTTTGAGTCGGAGGCGCAAGCGCCGATCGGCCAGTTCTTCGCCAAGATCACCGACCCGCAGGACATCGTGATCAGTTGGCGGCGCACGACAGCCGAGCAGGGATTGCGCTACCGCGACCTGCGGCATGACCTCGCCCGGCGCCATGCCGGCGAGTACATCCTGCTGCAAATGGGCGAGGTCAAGTGGCACGGACAGACCGGCGAGTTCTGGCAGAGCCGGCGCAAACTGGCCGGCGATCACCCCGAACAAGGCATGTTCTTCAAGCACGTCGATCCCGACGAGACCGAAGGCGAGCACTACGAGGTGTATGAGCGCACCCTGGCGCAGAAATAAGAACACAGCATGGCTCACCCTTCCGCAGGGTATGCGACCTGCGGGAGGGTGAGCGGCTCTCACTACTGTGCGATCGTCACATCTTTGCGTCGCGCTTCCGGCGTGACGCGCAGACCGACCAGCCGGCCCTTTGCGAACACCCCTTCGACCGTCGTGTTCATCGGCGCGCGCAGGCGAAATGCCGCGTCCCACGCTTTCGGCCAGGCCGGCAACAATACGATGGCGTCGCCCTCCGCCTGCATCAGCATGGTCTGGAGCGTCATCATGCCGGCTGTGCCGTGATCCTGATCGGGAATCCAGTCGAAGTTCGGCCCCCAGAATGCGGGGAAGCGACTGCCGGCATGTTTGCTGGCAAAGCGGGTCGCAAGCATTTGCCGCGCCTCTTCGGTCAAACCCAGATACGCCGCCTGGATGCTGTCCTGGCACCAGCCGCGATTGTGTCGATAGCGTCGCTGCGCAAACGTCGCGCGCGCCAGATCCAGATCGGGCTTATTCACGCCGTACAGGCGGAAAGGAAAGATCGCGTACAGCTCGGCGTTCTCCACGTTCTTCGCTTCCTCAAGAACCTGTTCGGCGAAACCCAACAGGCGCGATCCATCCTCGATGCGCATGGGCAGATCGGGCATCGCGCGGCGCAGCTGTTCGCACACCGCGTCGAGCGCGGCGCTGCGGCCCGCATATGGCCCCAGGGTGTTGAGCGCCCAGCGCAAGCCGGCGATGTCTGGCGCTGGATTGACAACTTGCTGCCATGTCTCCAGCGCCTGCGCCGGCGCCATGCGCAGCCTGCCGCGCGTGTCGCGCGGATAGTGTTGTTCGTAGAACGTGAGGATGTTTTCCGCCCACGGCAGCAACGTTGCGCGGACGAACGCTTTGTCCTCTGTAAAAGCGGCATAGTCGAGCATGAGCGCCAACAGCTCCAACCCGCACGAGTAGTAGTAGCGGATGTAGGTGTTGTCGGTCAGATGGGCCGGCTTGCCCGCGCGCTGCCAGCCGTAATTCGTGTTGGCGTATGCGCCCCAGAAGTTCATCGTTTCCGGGAAGAAAGCGCCCGCGTGCCCAAAGTACAGCTTCGTGCGCGCTTGAAGCAGCGGCAGCGCATCCATGTGCATCTTGAAGAGCGGCTGCATCAGATCAAAGTCGCCGGCGGCCAGCATCGGCCAGTAAGCCAGCCGTGTGTTCTGAAACCAGTACGGCCCGCCCCACGAACGATAGTCGGCGTTGAATCGATAACGTCTGCCGTTCCATTCTTCGTCGGCGTCCACCGTGAACAACGAGCCGTTGAACTTGATGGGATATGCGCCACGGCCGGCGCAGGCGCTGATGAAGCGCTGCAAGACATAGCCGCGTGTGACCGTTTCGGCGTCTTGATCGCCGGCGGCGAAGATCCAACTGCGCTGCCAGAACGCGCGCCACCACGCTGCGTGGGCCGCGCGCCGCTGATCGAGGTCAAGCGCGTCGATGCGCGCCGCCTGAGCCAGCAGTTGTTTCGCCCACGCTTCAACGGTGGGCGCTTGCGCCGTGAGCGCATGAACAACGAGCAAGTGCCGCCGGCGCGGCTGTTGTGAGCGCAGGGTCGCGCCATCAACGCGCGTCATCCCATCGCCGGCCAACAGCGCGCCGAACGTTCGATGCAGCAGCGGGTCGCTCAACTGCGCCGTCAAGCTTTGCAACCCCTGCAACGTCATCGCCTCGCGCCATATGGAGTCGGGATTGTGATGACACCACAGCACGCCATCGACGCCCGCCGGCGAGAGCACATGATCGCCGGCTTCGATCACCGGATGAGGCGCGTCGAACAGATCGTAGGCGCTGAATCGCTCGTCGCCGGAGATCTCGCGCGCCGAGTTGCGCCAGATGTCCACGCCGGCTTGCAGCATGAACGGTTCGGGCGCGCTCGCCTCAACGCAGATCACCGGATGGTTGGCGTCGACCCACACCCCGATGTCGATGCCGTTCAGCCGGATGCGAATTGCGCCGGTTGCCAGATCGAGCGTCTGGCTGAACGATTCCACTTGCGCCACGCCGGTCGAAACGCGCACACGGCCGATTTTGAGCAGCCGGCCCACTTCGCTCCAGGCGTCGCTCTTGCCGATGTAAAAGAGCAAGTCGCCGTTCGGCTCGACCCACACATTCAGGCCGATGTCGCCATTGCCGATCGGCATGGAGCCGGATGCGTCCTGGCTTGGCGTCGTCCATGTCACGTTGTAGTCGGATAGATTTTGCATCCTGCGAGTGTACGATGACAGAGCACAGAGCACAGACAACAGAGCACGGATGACGACAGGTGGAGGGGATTTCCTGTTGCCTGAATCACCTTACGAACCTTACCCACCTTGACCCTGCTACCATAGCGTCCTATGAGCAACCTGACAGGAAAAGTGGCTGTGATTACCGGTTCGACGGGCGGCATGGGTGAAGGAATCGCGCGGCGGCTGGCGCAGGACGGCGCGAGCATTGTGATTTCGGGCCGGCGCGCCGATCATGGCGAGCGCGTGGCGCGCGAGATTGCAGACATGGGGGCGCCGTGCATCTTCGCGCGCGCGGATGTGGGCGAGGAAGCCGACTGCGTGGCGCTCATTCGCGCGACGGTCGAGCGGTTTGGCCGGCTGGACATTCTGGTCAACAACGCCGCCGCCACGCCGGTGGAGCCGGCGGGCGAGCAATCCGCCGAGTTGTGGGATAGCGTGTTCGCCGTCAATACGCGCGGTCCGTGGGTGTGCATTCGCGAGGCCATACCCATCATGCGCCAACAAGGCGGCGGCAACATCGTCAATATCGGATCGACCATGGGCTATCGCGGCTGGCTGAACCGGCTGGCCTACGCCACCTCCAAGGCTGCGCTGCTGGCAATGACGCGCACGCTGGCCCGCGAACTGGCCGGCGACCGCATTCGCGTGAACTGGGTGACAGTAGGTTGGGTGGCCACCCCCAACGAAGTCGATCTGCGCACCAAAACGCACGGCGACGGCGCAACGTTCCTGAGCGAGATGAACAGCAAAGCAATCATGGGGCGTCTCGAGACCGTCGAAGACATTGCCGAAGGCGTGGCCTATCTTGTGTCCGACCAGGCCAGCCATGTCACCGGCTGCGAACTCAACATTTCGGGCGGCATGTTTGTGCATAGCTAGAACAACAAGCGCATCGAAAGGCGAGACGGGCGGGACATAGAGCAAGCCCGACAGTTCGTTCCAGATCTGCGCAACACTGGCGCGAAAATCGCGGTGCGCTACAATCCAGCCTCACTTCTGGAGGACTGACAATGAACTGGTCGCGGTACCATCTCCCAGCCGACGCCATCGCGCTGCTCGAACAAAGCCCGCGCGTCACACTGGCCGGCTCTGTGAATGAGTTGACTGAAGCTGCCTGCGGTGGGGCAGGCAGTGACTATTACGAAGTCGCCTATGACGTGCCGGGCAAAGGCAGGATCGTTGAAGCCACGGTGGCGCGCGTGCGCAACGGCGTGGCAGCCAATTACACCGATCCCTACATGCGCCGGCGCGACCCCGACAGCATGGTCATCGCCGACGACGGGCCAACCGACCAGCGAACGTTCAAGGACCGCTTCGGCTTCGACTTCAGCCGGTTGCGCGAAGACACGTTTGCCTGGTTGCGCACACAACCGCTGACCCTGTTCAGTTTTGTGGCCGGCCAAAAAGGCATGGGGCCGGACGCAGTGGTTATCGCGCCGTCCAACGCTGCCTTCTTTGCGATGGGGCTCGCTATGCTGCAAGGCATCATCCCACCCGACGAAATCCCGGACAAATTCTGCCCGAAATCGATCATCTACGTCGCGCCGCCTTTCCGGCATACCCATTTCGCAGGCCGGCAAGTCGTCGTGCACAACCGGATGCGCGACCTGCACGAGATGTTTTCCTACAATCTCTACCCCGGCCCCAGCGCCAAGAAAGGCGTGTACGGCGTGCTGATCGGCGTCGGCGAGCGCGAGGGCTGGGTCACAGCTCACTGCTCGACCGTGCAGGTTGTAACCCCCTACGACAACGTGGTCACCATCATGCACGAGGGCGCCAGCGGCGGCGGCAAGAGCGAGATGCTGGAACAGGCGCACCGCGAGGCAGATGGACGGCTGCTGCTGGGCGTGAACATTCTCTCTGGCGAGACGCGCCATCTGGAAATTCCCCGCTCCTGCCAATTGCACCCCGTGACCGATGACATGGCGCTCTGCCACCCGTCCATCCAATGCGGGGATCACAAGCTGACTGTCACAGACGCCGAAAAGGCGTGGTTCGTGCGCGTCAACCATATCGAGCGTTATGGGACCGATATCGCCCTGGAGCGATTGACAGCCCAGCCGCCGCAGCCCTTGTTGTTCCTCAACATTGACGCGGTGCCCGGCAGCCGGGCGCTGATCTGGGAGCACACGCAGGATGCGCCGGGCAAGCCCTGCCCCAACCCGCGCGTCATCATCCCGCGCGCGGCCATCCCCGGCGTAGTCAACGAGCCGGTGACGGTCGACATCCGCAGTTTCGGGGTGCGCACGCCGCCCTGCACGCGCGAGCGGCCCACCTATGGAATCCTGGGCCTGTTCCATGTGATCCCGCCGGCGCTGGCCTGGTTGTGGCGGCTGGTTTCGCCGCGCGGCCACGACAATCCCAGCATCGTGGAGACTGCCGGCATGACCAGCGAGGGGGTCGGATCGTATTGGCCGTTTGCCACCGGCAAGCGCGTGCAGCAGGCCAACTTGCTGCTCGATCAGTTCCAGCAATACACCCGCACCCGGCACATCCTGTGCCCCAACCAGTATGTGGGCGCCTGGAAAGTCGGTTTCATGCCGCAGTGGATTGCGCGCGAATATCTGGCTCGCCGGGGCAGCGCCCGCTTCAAGCCGGATCAACTCAAGCCGGCGCGCTGCCCGCTGCTCGGCTACACGCCGAGCCAGTTGCAGGTGGAAGGCCGGCCGCTGTCGAACTGGTTCCTGCAAGTCGAAACACAGCCGGAAGTAGGCGAGGCGGCCTATGATCAGGGCGCCGAAATGCTGCGCCGCTTCTTCCTCGACTGCCTGACTCACTTTGACACGCCCGATCTCGCTCCATTAGGCAAGACCATCATCGAGTGCTGCCGGGATGGAGGCGCCATCCACGATTACGAAAGGCTGATTCCGGCCTGATGGCAGGAGCGGCTCTTCTATGCAGGCCATCGAATGGCCGGCGAGCGTGGCGCTGATCCTGAGCGAGCGAGGACTGCCATGAACCAAATCACAAACACCGACCTGCCCGACGTTCTGCGTGACGCCGACGGCCGGCGTATCACAAACGCGGAGGAATGGCGCCGCCAGCGCCAGCGCCTGCTCAGCCTCATCGAGATCGAATACGGCGCGCTACCGCCCATCCCGCCCACAACCACGGGCGTGGAACTGCACAGCCACCTGATCGAACGGCTGGGCAATGCGCGCCACACCCAATACCAGCTCGCCACCGGCCCGAACGAAAACTTCACCTTCCTGCTCGATGTGCTCGCGCCAGCATCCGAAGGCGCGTCCTCGGGTGCGCACCCTGTCGTGCTTACCGGCGACGCCTGCTGGGGCTTTGTGACGGACGACATCGCCGTCGAAGTGCTGCGCCGCGGCTACGCGCTGGCCCAGTTCATCCGCACCGAAATCGCGCCCGACGTGTATCACACCCATGCCGAACGCAACGCCGGCCTGTGCCGCGTGTATCCCGGCGGGGACTATGGCGCGTTGGCCGCCTGGGCCTGGGGCTACCATCGTTGCATCGACTTTCTGACCACGCTGCCTTTTGTGGACGCCGCGCGCATTGCCGTCACCGGCCACTCGCGCGGGGGCAAGGCCGCCCTGTTGGCCGGGGCCGCCGACGAGCGCATCGCGCTGACCGCCCCCAACAACTCTGGCTGCGGCGGCGCCGGCTGCTTCCGCATTCAAGGCCCAGGCAGTGAAACGCTCAAGGACATCGTCACACGCTTTCCCCACTGGTTCAGCCCGCGCTTTCAGGCCTGGATCGACAAAGAGCGCGCGCTGCCGTTCGACCAGCACTTTGTCAAAGCGCTGGTTGCGCCGCGCGCGTTGCTCAGCACCGAAGCGCTCGGCGACCTGTGGGCCAATCCGAGCGGGACCTTCCAAACGCACCTCGCCGCGCGCGAGGTGTATCGCCTCCTGGGCCATGAAGAACGCATCGGCATCTGGTATCGCGCGGGCGGCCATGCGCAGGGGCTGGACGACTGGCGCGCGCTGCTCGACTTTGCAGACTGGCAGTTGTTGGGCAAAGCGCCGGCGCGCACCTTTGCCCCGGACTACACCCTACTGGCGTGACCGGCGCGCAGTCAGCGCGACCAGTCCAGAATGCGCAGCCCGTCGAACGCTGTGTAGTCCGAGGTGTTGGCTGTGATCAGAGTGAGGTCATTCACACGGGCAATCGCCGCGATCTGGCCGTCGGCAAAGGGTGGCATCTGGCCCAGGGCGGCCAACCGTGCTCGTTCGCAGGCATGCCAGTGCGCGGCATCACGGCCATACGGCAACATCGGCATCAGCGCCACCACACTGTTGAGGTAGTCCTCGATATCGGCGCGACGCCGCGACAGTGGAAGACGCAGGCAGCCCAACCACAACTCATGCCAGACAAGGCTTGGCACAGCGACCTCGGCCCGATGCCGTTGCAGGCGCGACATCACGCCGGCGTTGGGCCTGGGACGAATTGGCTCAGACAGAACATTGGTGTCAAGCAGATACAGGGGAGCCATAGCCATATGGTTGGGGCGACTGTGGCGCGCCCAGACGCGCTACAGGGCAGCGTTCCGGCCCGGTGACCGATCGCGCACGCCGGCGAACACATCCGGTTCGACGCCCTCGCGTTCGCCCCGCTCGATCTGTTCGCGAAATCGGGCCAGCGGAGTCCAGAAGTCGCCGGGCTTGACAAGTCGCTGGTAGTCGCGTATCGACAAGACGACCGCTACGGCCTTGCCGCGCCGAAACAGGCGCACCGGCTCGCCGCGCTCGGCGCGGCGCACAACCTCGGTGAAGCGGTTGCGCGCTTCGGCAATTGAGAACTGCTCCATCTAGTCACCTCCGGCTGGAAGATAGCCATCCAGGTGGCCATTTTATCATCTCAATGAGGAAAGCGATGGTTTGGCCGGCGCAGCCGGCTTTGACACGCGTTGCGCGCGATGCGCAGTCGCCGCACTCTGCTCATCCAGGATGAACAGGCGCATCCCATGCGCCCGAACGGCCTCAGCGCCCCCAGCGCGCGACCAGCGCGCCCCACCCTTCCATCTGCGGGGCGCCCCAAATGATCTCCGGCGAGCCGGCGCCTGTCAACGTCACCGGCGCCGATGCCCGGTCGATCACCGGCCTGGCAGCCCGGTCGCTGAAATTGAGCGCGACAAACACAACCTCGTCCGCCGACCAGCGCCACAGCGCCAGACACGCCGGGCACCCTTCGACTTGCGCGAGCAACTCAAAGTCTGGGCTGCGCAGGGCCGGATGCGCGGCGCGCAAGGCCGCCAGCGCGCGATACGTGTTGAGCAGCGAATCCGGGTCTGCGTCCTGTTCCTCGACCGAGACGCCATCCGCAGGCCGGTTGTAACGATCGGCCGGCTTGAACCAGGTAGTCATCTGCGGGCCGGCTTCACCGGCATACCAGTCCATCGGCTCGCGGCGATACTCATCCCAGTACGGCGCGCCGTTGCCCTTCGCCCCACGCATACCGATCTCCTCGCCGTAGTAAATGAAGGGCGTGCCTGGCGTCAGCAACACCGCCGCCGCTGCCAGTTTCATCTGCGGCAGGTTGCCCTCCACCTCAGAGGCGATGCGATTGGTGTCGTGGTTCGAGGCGAAGCGCGCCAGTTGCGCACCGGGCGGATACAGCCGCTGTAGCGCGCGGTACGGGTCGCGCAAAAAGCCGGGGTCGCGCTCGGCGTTCAGCACACCATCGCCGCTGCGCTCTGGGTTGCCGTTGAACTTGCCATGCCAGGGAAAGTCGAACAAGGCGTCGAAGCCGTTGCGGAAGTAGTCGGCCAACACGCGCTCATTACCGTCCCACACTTCGCCTAACAACACGGCATCGGGATATTTGGCTTTCACCTCGGCGCGTAGCTTCTGCCAAAAGGCGAACGGCGCGCCTTTGGCGTAATCGCAGCGCAAGCCATCCACGCCCAGGTCGAGCCAGAACAGGGCCGACTCGATCAGGTAATCGACCACCTCCGGCCGGTTGTGGTTCCACTCCGGCATCTGCCGCACACCGGCAAAGGACGAATAGGCTGTGTTGCCGGGATTGGTGAACTGGAACCATTTGGTGTAGGCCGAGTCCGGCTTGCCGTAGGCGTCCTGGAAATAGGGGTGCTGCGTCGAAGCGTGGTTGGCGACAAAATCAATCAGCAATCGCATCCCCCGCCGATGCATATCTTCGAGCAAACGCCTGAAGTCATCCAGCGTTCCAAATTGCGGATTGACGGCGACGTAATCGGCCACGTCGTAGCCGTGGTAACTGGGCGAGGGATAGTGCGGCGTCAGCCAGATGGCCGTCACGCCGAGCGATTGAAGGTAGTCCAGTTTCTGCGCGATACCGTTGAGGTCGCCAATGCCATCGCCGTCAGAATCGGCGAAGCTGCGGGGGAAGATTTGATACACGATGGCATCGCCAAACCAGGCCGGCGCGTCGATCACAGCCAGGGGCGTCGCCGTGGCCGCCGGGACGGGCGTCATCGTTGGCGGCAACGTTGCCGTTGCGATTGCCGGCGTTGCGGTGGATGGCGCCAGCGTCGCCATCTGCATGGGTTGCGCCGGCGAGGGAGAGACAGCGGGCGGAATGGGCGACGGCGCGGCCGGCGCGGGCATCCCGCAGGCAGCCAGGCTCAGCATCAACATCACAGACGCGAGACGAGAGAGGCGCTTCATACGTCGATTGTAAAAGAAGATTTCGTCTATACTGACACTGTATCTGGACGCCACAACAACCAGGAGTCAACCATGGAGTTCTTCGACGTTGTTCAGTCCCGGCATTCAATCCGCTCGTTTGTCGACAAGCCGGTGGAACCGGAAAAGCTGCGCCAACTCCTGGAAACTGCCAATCGCGCTCCCTCGGCGGGCAACCTGCAAGCCTATGAAATATACGTGGTGCGCGACCCGGAACGACGCGCCGCCCTCGCCCGCGCGTCGCTCGGCCAGGGGTACGTCGCCAGCGCGCCGGTCGCCCTCGTGTTCTGCGCCAACCCGGGCCGGTCAGCCACGCGCTATGGCGATCGGGGGATCCGGCTCTATGCAGTACAGGACGCCACCATCGCCTGCACCTATGCCATGCTGGCCGCGACCGCCCTGGGCCTGGCCAGCGTGTGGATCGGCGCGTTCAGCGACCAGCAGGTCTGGCAAGCCATCGGCTCGCCAGAGGGACTCGAACCCATTGCCATTCTGTCGGTGGGCTACGCGGCAGAGCAGCGTGAGCCTTCGCGCCGGCGTCCGCTCGACACCATTGCGCACTATCTGGATTGACCCGGCCAAATCGAGCGCCTCGCTCGAACGTCAGAAACGCCAGAAATCGAGCGCGCCGTCATCCTGATGCAGAGAGGCCAGCTCCGGCTCCGCGCCGGCCAGCATCCACTCCCGTTGATATGGATTCCTCCGAGGGAAGACCACAGAATGCGCTGCCTGTGCGAGCCGGCGGCAATCAGACTTCACGCCACCGCGCTCAGTTGCTCTTCTTTCACGCCAGAGATCACCTCAAACGGCGGATCGAGCCGCAGCCGGTCGATGTCCCGGCACAATCGCAGATCGCCATCCTCAGCCGTGTACACGCGCAAGTCCCGCGCGTCGTTGCAGCCCAGGCCGGCTGCGGCGGCCACTTTGAGATAGACCAGCCGGAGCGGGTCGAATCCCATGATGAAGCTGGTGATGGCATCGACGGCGATCATGTTGACGCCCACCACGGCCATCCCCAGTGTGAAGTTGCGGCCGCGATTGAAGCCGGTGCCGTCGCGCCCCACGACCCCTTCGACCACATTGAGTCGCGGCTGAATCACCTGGGCGAGATCGGCCAGCCGGCGGGCCAATCCCTCCTGCCATTGCTCATGGATCTCGCGCGTCATCCATTCATGGCGCGGGCGCTTTTCGTCGCGGACATGCGGCGGCATCTCCTGCCAGGCCTGCGCGCAGTAGTGCCGGTCGAACACCAGATCAAGCCCCATCAGGTTCTTCATGCACAGCGTGGTGATGCTCAGGTTGTGCGTCTTGAGTTTGGGCGCGTTGATCAGCACGCTGTCTGGCGCAACGGCCAGCCGGCTGACCCGGCGCGTCGCATGAACGCGCGGACGAGGCGCCGTCCTGCGCACAGTGTTATAGACGTTCGGACAGCGCAGTTTCGCGCCGGTGGCCTCGGCCAGCGCTTCGTAGCCGGTTGCTTTCCAATGCCGGGGCTTGTTGTCATCCGAGTTGCGCGGGTCCTCGACGATGTAAAACCCATCGCGCCGCGCGCCATGCTCGCGCGCATAGCGGATCATACCGGCGATAAAGCCCGGATGAGTGGTGATGCCGGTGTCGGGATTGGCGAAGTGCTCGCCGGAGGTCACGTTAGGCTTGAACACCACTTTCTCGCCATGCAAGCGAAATCCGGCGGCATCCAACGCACGCTCGCCCACATGCTCAAAATCAGCCCAGGCCGGCTCTGCTGGAACCGGCTCCCGCACCACCAACACGGCGCGCGGATCTTTCAAGAGGGGATGCAAGTCCATGCTGTTGCCCGTCGATTCTCATCCTTCACGACTCACTCAACTCCGACAACACAT
>DAOTYS010000439.1:0-22589 GCA_034434575.1 Thermoflexales bacterium | reverse complement strand
ATGTACTTGCCGATGCCACCGCCGGTGTTCTGCACCAGCGCGCCAAGCTGGCCGCCGGTCACTTTGGCATCCATCAGCTTCTGATCGGTGGTCGGAAAGTCGGGGTCAACCAGTCCTTCCTGATACCACTGGGCCATGGTCTTCAGGAAATCCTTGAAGGCTGGCTCCAGCGGCCCATACTTGACGACGCCCTGCACCTGATAGAAGCCGTAAGTGACGCCATACGCCCCGATGAAGGCGCCCGAAAGCGCAAAGGAGTTGAGCGGCCGGCCATAGAGCATCGGGTTGAAACCCTGCTCGTCAGCCTGGCCGTTGCCGTTTGGATCCTTTTCCCTGAACGCCTTGAGCGTCTCACGCCAGTCATCCAGCGTCTCCGGCATTGGCAGGCCGACTTTATCCAGCCAGTCCTTGCGGATAATCGGCCCTTGAAAGACCATCAGGGACGGATCGGAGCGAATGAACGGGAAACCGTACAGATCGCCTTCGTCCGTGAGAATCTGGCGGCGCCAGTCCGGGTGCTCGTTCAGGACTTTGCTGAGATTGGGCGCCTGCTGTGCGATGAGATCATTGTGCCTGAGAATCACACCGTCGCGCAGATACTTGCCCGGCCCGCCGGGGGCGGAAATCCAGTTGGTTTCAACGATGTCGGGGAATTTGCCGGAGGCGACCATCAGATTGAACTGCTCCGCCTCCTGGCCGACGGCCGGATGCTGGAATTCGAGGCGCACATTCGTCGCCTTCTCCAGCTCCTTGTAGCAGGTCATCTCATCAAAGGACTTGAGGGTGGCGCTCACATTCTGGTTCATGGCAACCCAGTACGTCAACGTCACCTTTTCGGCAGACGGCGCGCTGGTTGGGGCCGGCGCTTCAGTGGCTGCAGGCGCACTGGCCGGCTCTTCCTTCGGCGCGGGCGCCTGCGCAGGCTGGGCGCAGGCAGAGGCCAACAGAGCCGTTGAACCCGCGCCGAGGCCGCGCAAAAACTGACGTCGATTGAGCTTTGGTTTTTGGGTCATTCTTTCTCCTCCTCTTGCGCCCGGGCAGGCCAAGAGTGCGCGAACACAGACGCTTCGCGGTATACTCGCCTTATGCCGGGCAGATGCGTTGTCCTGTGCGTCAAATCCTAGCAGGGACAGGCTGACGGCGCACCTGTATTTGCGACATTTGCGCGACACAGAGACGACTTGTTGTGCGATGACCTCTCCCCTCAACCGGCCCATGCGCCGCTGACCCGTCAGATCCATCGGGCGCTCCTGGACCTGTATGACCCGCCTCATCTGGCCAGGAGTCCACTCCTTGCACATCTGAACCTGGCCGGTCAGCCCGACCCGCCGGCTGCGCTGCGCCGCATCCTGCTGCGCGCGATCGACGACCTGAAGCCGGCTGACAGCATCTCGCCCCAATCCAACGCCTGGCGCACCTATCGCATTCTGCTGTATCGTTACGTTCAACAAATCCCTCAATCAGAGATTGCCGCCAGCCTGGGATTCTCGGTGCGTCAGTTGCAGCGCCATGAGCAAGTCGCCTTACAGATTCTGGCCGATCATTTGACGGCACACTATAACCTGACAGCGCGACAAGGCGATTCGTCTGACACATCTGCTTCGTCCGATGATGAACTGGCGCGGCTGCGCGCGGCGTTTATGCGGGAGACCGTTTCTCTGGCCGAGGCTGTGCAGACGGCGCTCAAGACGGCCCGGCCCCTTCTGGACGCCGCGCAAATCCGCATAGAGACGCAAATCGCGTCTGACCTGCCGCCAGTGGCCAGCCAGATCATCCCCCTGCGCCAGGCGCTCGTCAGCGTTTTCACCGCCATCGCGCGCCACGCGCCGGCGAGCCTGTTAACCCTGCGCGTCGCCACCGAATCCGACCAGGCACACGTGGTGGCGCAAGCCATCCTCACTCACGCTGCACTACCCAACGCCCTGCGCGATGAGGCGCTGGACAACCTGGTCATGGCGCGCCGGCTGATAGCCCTCTCTGGTGGACAACTGCACTGGAACGAACCTGCCAGTGACAATCTGCCATTCACAGTCGTCCTGAGTTTGCCGCTGTCCCATTCCTTGACGGTGCTTGCCATTGACGACAACCGCGATTCGCTTCATCTGCTGCAACGCATGTTGGACGGCGCGCGCTACCATCTGGTGGCTGAATCTGACCCGGCGCGCGCGGTTGAGACGGCGCGCGAGGTGGCGCCGCGCGCGATCGTGCTCGATGTCATGTTGCCCGGCATGGATGGCTGGGAACTGCTCGGCCGACTGCGCGAACACCCGGACACGCGGACCATACCCATCATCGTCAGCACGATCCTGCCGCACCAGGAGCTGGCGATGACGCTGGGCGCGGCGGCATTTCTGCGCAAGCCGGTCAGCCAGGCCGCATTGCTGGCGACCCTCGACGCGCTGACAGGCGCGCGCGGGTGAAGCTGAGCGCCAGCGCAGCCGGCTGAATCAGTCAGACCTTGCGGCGTTATCCGGGTGCACCTCGCGCGGCAGCCCCAGCAGGTCAATCGCCCGCAAAATCTGCGGCACGGCCAGGCCGCCGCCGCGCGTCAGCGCAATCGCGCTGGCCACAACAGGGTGGCCGGCCGGATCGCGCGCCGACATGATGATCACCGGCGTGTTGCGCCAGGCGGCCTCTCGCCGTTGCGCCAGCAGTTCGAAGCCGTCCATGCCTGGCATCGTCAGGTCGAGCAGAATAGCGTCCAGCTCTTCACTCGCCAGGATGGCCAGCGCCTGGCCGGCGCTGGTCGCCGTCAACACGCGATACGGCCGTCCGCTGGCCGTCAACATGCGCCAGAAAAGCTGAATGGCGTCCTGCTCATCGTCCACGATGAGGATCGCGCCGTCAGCCACCCCAAACCGATCCAGCGCCGCAAGCAACGTCTCAGCGGTCACCGGCTTGATCAGATAGTCATCGGCGCCGATGTCGCGGGCAGCTTCAGCCTCTTCGGGCAGGGCGCAGACCAGGGCCGGCATACCGCCGGGCAGCAGATTGGCCGCGTGCATGCGCTCGACAGCCTGGCCAATGTTCAGATCGTGCGCGATCAACGCCGCCGCCGGCGCGCGCGTCAGTTCCTGAGCAGCTTCGTCCAGACTGCTCACCGTCACCAGTTCTATCCCTTCCCCATACCGGCGCAGCAGGCGCTGGAGAATGGCCCCGCGCTCAACCAGCACCACACGCGGGCGAAGCGCCGGGAGCGGCGTCGGCTGCCGGCGCGCGGGCTGGTGATACTCCCATTCAGGCGTGAGCCAACGGCTGAACGTTTCGCCGCTGGCCGGCGGCGGCTCCAGCGGCAACGTGAAGAAAATGGCCGTGCCAGGGCCGCCTGCACAGGGGCTATCGTGGTTTGAATCCGTCGGCGCGCGTGACGACTGGCCGGAGATGGAAGCGTTCGGCTCTATAGGCGGGGCCGGGCTTTGCAACCACATTTGCCCGTCGTGCAACTCGACGAAGTGCTTGCTGATGCTCAAGCCCAGGCCAGTGCCGCCATACCGGCGTCGCACCGAGCCGTCGGCCTGCTGGAAGGGCTGAAACAACCGCGCCTGATCTTCAACGGCAATGCCCGGCCCTGTGTCTGTGACGCTGACAAGGACCTGCCGGCCTGTCACACGCGCCTGCACCGTAACGCCGCCGTGCTCGGTGAAACGTCCGGCATTGGAGAGCAGGTTCAACAGCACCTCACGAATGCGCGTGCGGTCACAGGACACCAGCAGTCCCGCTGGCGCATCCGCGCGCAGGTAAAGCCCTTTGGTCTGATAAAGCGGACGAATCGCCTCTATCGCGGAGAGGATCAGTTCGCCCAGATCGGTGCGCTCTCTGGTCAGCGCCATGCGGCCGGCTTCGATCTGGCTCAAATCGAGCACATCGTCAATGAGGGCGGAGAGGTGCTGGCTGTTACGCTGGATCACCGCCAAATCGGCGCGCAGCGCCCTGGACACATGACCGTAATGCTTCGGGGCGCTCAGGATCAGATTCGCAAAGCCGATGATCATGTTCAACGGGGTGCGCAATTCGTGGCTGACATTGGCGACGAATTCGGCTTTGGCGCGCGCAGCTTCCTCGGCGGCGCGGCGCGCTGCGCCCAACAACTCGTTCAAGCGGGCAGCCTGAAGATTGGCTTCAGCCAGGTCTTTGATAGCCTGCTTGAGATCGGCCTGGGCGTCGCGCGTCATTTCAATCTCGCGACGAATGGCCTCGTAGCTGCTCCACGACCAGGCCAGCGCAGCCTGAATCGGACGCATCGCCAGCCAGACCAGCAGCGTCATCCCCCAGGCCAGCGCGACGCCACTGCCACAGGCGGTCGCCGTTGCCGTCATGCCGGCCTGCCAGGCTGCGACGACTGCCAGGGTCAGCGCAAGCGCCGCCGCCAGGCCGGCGCGTGGATGGGCCAGCAGCGCCAGCAGCGCCACAGGCAGCGCCAGCAGGCTGCCAACGATCGGGTGTGGCCAGTGCGCGAGCGCGGCCACGATCCCCCCGCCCCATAAGCCGGCCAGCAACCAGACCCGCGCAAGATAGCGCCGCGCAAACAGGCGGTGCAGTGGATAGGGCGCCAGAACAAGCGCCACGCCTATCAGGCCGGCCGGCCACAGATCGGGCCGCGAGTAGATCAGATAGATCAGGCCCATGCCTGGCAACGGCGTGACGGCGTACAGCGTGGCCAACGCCTCTGCCTGCAGCGCGCGCAGGTTCACGTCATGGGCAGCCGGCCCCGAATCCGGAGATGAAAGTTGCACAAACGCCCCTGACTTGCTATCGATCGCAGTTGTTACAGCGTGGCGGGAATCTTACCCGATTTGACTCCGAATCTGCTCTGCGGCATTGTTGTGCATTTTGGCGCTGCGTGTTTACAACACGAATTGCACTCGCTGGAAGTGTGGTAACATAGCCTTCGCTTCGGGGAGTGGCGCAGCCTGGTAGCGCGCACGGTTCGGGTCCGTGAGGTCCCGGGTTCAAATCCCGGTTCCCCGACTCCATGATTTTGGATTTGTGATTTTGGATTTTGGATTACAGCGTCGATCACATCCACAAATCCGAAATCCTCAACTGAGAATCCAGAATCGCTATGTTGCCCTCCGAGGAGCCGATTCGCGCCCGAAGAGAAAAGAAAGCCGCTGTGTTTCCAGCAGCCCGCTGGGATGCCTTCGTCGAGCAGCACCCCTACGGACACTTCCTCCAGACCAATGCCTGGGGAGAGCTGAAGTCTCAACACGGCTGGCGGCACCTGCGCTCCACCGTCGTCAACGCAGACGCCGAGTTGATCGGCGGTTCCCTGATTCTGTTCCGGCGCCTGCCGTTTGGCCTCGGCACGCTCGCCTATGTGCCGCGCGGCCCGGTCGTCAACTGGGACAATCGCGACACAGCCACAGCCGTCCTCAACATCACAGCCAAAACCGCTCGCAGCCGGGGTGCCATTGGCCTGATCGTCGAGCCGGAGCTGCTGGACACCCCCTCGGACCGGCGGACGCTGGCTGCCTGCGGCCTGATCCCGCTCGATCTGCACGTGCAACCCCGGCGCACCATCTGGGTGAATCTGGATGTGGAAGAGGAAGTGGACATCCTCTCTCCCATGAAACAGAAAACGCGCTACAACATCGGCCTGGCCCGGCGCAAAGGCGTGACTGTGCGCGAAGGAACACCCGACGACGTGGCCGCGTTCTATGCCCTGTCGCAGACCACCGCCGAACGCAATGACTTTGCCATCTACCCGGAGTCGTACTACCGCGCCTTCTTGCAGTTGTTCGGGCCGGCCGGCGCCAATCGCGCCCGGCTGATAGTCGCCGAATACGATAAGCGCATCCTGGCCGCCCTGGTTGTCGTCGCCTTCGGCAAGCGGGCCACTTACCTGTACGGCGCCAGCAGCAATGCAGACCGCGAGTTGATGCCGACCTATCTGCTGCAATGGGAAGCCATTCGTTGGGCGCGCGAGCGTGGTTGCCGCACCTATGATCTGTGGGGCGTGCCGGATGAAGATGAGGCAGTGCTCGAAGCAAACTTCAAAGATCGCAGCGACGGCTTGTGGGGCGTCTACCGTTTCAAGCGCGGCTTCGGCGGACAGGTTGTGCGCGCCATTGGCGCGTGGGCGCAGGTGTTCTCCCCCCTGCGCTGGTGGTTGTACACACAAGCCCGCCGGCTGCGCAAAACAACCGGCCTCAGCGGCTGACGTCCCGCTGCATCCCCCTCTCCATCGCTGATTCGCCTTTTCACGCTCTCACGCCGTGACGATGTCAGACGCCATCCATTACTTTCCAAAGGATTTCAAGTGGGGCACGGCCACCGCAGCCCATCAGGTCGAAGGCGACACCGGCAACAACCAGTGGGCCGTCTGGGAGCAGACGCCGGGCAACATCCGCACCAGCGAGCGCGTTGGCCTGGCCTGCGACTGGTGGCGCAACGCCGAGGCTGACTTCGATCGCATGGTCGAACTTGGCCTGAACGCCCATCGCCTGTCGGTGGAGTGGAGCCGCATCGAGCCGCAGGAAGGCCGGTTCGACGACGCAGCCATTGACCGCTATCGCCAGATGTTGCTCGGTCTTCGCCAGCGCGGTATCGAGCCAATGGTCACGCTGCACCACTTCACCAACCCCATCTGGCTGGAGGAGCAGGGCGGCTGGGAAACCGCAAAGGCGGCGCCGCGCTTCCAGCGTTTTGTCGCCAGGGTCGTTCAATCGCTCGGAGATTTGTGCGACCTGTGGTGCACGGTGAACGAGCCGAACATCTACGCCATCATGGGCTATCTGACGGATGACGGCCACATGCCCCCCGGCCGGCCGGGCGACTTCAACCTGACACTGCGCGTCATCCGCAACATGCTGCTGGGCCACGCGGCAGCCTACCAGACGCTCCACGAGCATCAGCCGCTGGCGCGCGTCGGCATCGCGCATCACATGCGCGAATTCCAGGCCCTGCGCCCCAACCACCTGTTGGATCAACTGGTCACGCGCCTGCAAGACCATGCCTTCAATCAAAGCATCCTCGACGCCTTGACGCGCGGTCGCTGGGGGCCGATCCTGGGGCGGGGGGCCGAACAGAGCGCGCGAGCCGTTCGCGGCGCGCTGGACTGGATCGGGCTGAATTACTACTCGCGCACGCGCAGCCACTTCGACGCCAAACGGCGCAACATGCTGTTCAGCAACATTGCCGACACCCCTGGCGGCGAAATGAGCGACCACGGCTACGGCGAGATTTATCCTGAGGGATTGATGCACTGCCTGCGCCGGCTGGCCAGATACCGGCTGCCCCTCTACATCACCGAAAACGGCCTGCCCGATGACGACGACGACCAGCGCCCGGCCTTCATCGTTCGTCATATGCGCGTGCTCTGGCAGGCCGTTCAGTTCAACTACAAGATTCAGGGCTATTACCACTGGTCCTTGATCGACAACTTCGAGTGGGGCCAGGGCTGGCGCATGAAGTTCGGGTTGTACGAGGTCAACCCACAGACGCAGGAGCGCAAAGCGCGGCCAAGCGCCTGGCTGTACCGTGACATCGCTAAAGCCAACGCGCTCAGCAGCGACATCGTGCGCCGGCACACGCCGGAATTGCTGCCCGTCTTGTTCCCCTGAGCATTGCCGATCGCCGGCGACACACAACGCTGGTTGAACGCAGCATGAGCCAGTCGCGCATGGACGCAGATGTGATCGTGGTGGGCGCCGGCCCCGCAGGCAGCGCCGCAGCCGCCCAACTGGCGCACGCCGGGCATGACGTGCTGCTGATTGACAAGGTCGCTTTTCCCCGCGACAAAACCTGCGGCGATGCGATCACGCCGCGCGGCGTCCGCGCGCTGCAACACCTGGGCGCATTCGAATCCATCGCTGCGCGCGCCCACCGGCTGGACGGGGCCAGCCTGGTTTCGCCATCCGGCCTGACGCTGCGCGTGTCTTTCAACGACGTGCTGCGCGACTGGCCGCCCTTTGCGCTGGTCTTGCCGCGCGTCCAGATGGACGATCTGTTGCTGGCGTTCGCGCTGTCCAAAGGCGCGCGGTTTATGGGCGAATGCCGCGTCGTCGGCCTGTTTGAAACGAGCGGGGGCGCAGGCGTCATTGCCCGGCAAGGCCCGGAAGATCGCCCTGTAGCCTGGTCAGCCCGCACCGTTGTGCTGGCCGTGGGCGCGCACATGAGTTTGCTGCAACAGGCCGGCCTGCTGCGCGAAACACCGCCTGTCATCTCTGCGGCGCGCGCTTACTGGCAAAACGTGGACGGCGATCCTGATAACCTGTGCTTTTATTTCGACCGGCGTTTGCCGCTGGGCTACGCCTGGCTTTTCCCAACCGGCCCTCGCCAGGCCAACATTGGCCTGGGGGTGTTTCCGGGCAGCCCGGCGCGCCAGGGTCAATCCACGCCGGCGTTGCTGGCAGACTTCGTCAGGCACTACCCGCCGCTGCGCGAACGGTTGCAGCGCGCCGGCCCGGTCGGCCCAACCAGAGCGTTCCCAATCCGCGCCGATTTTCCACCGCCACGATTGACCCAGAACCGTTTTCTGCTGGTCGGCGAGGCCTGCGGCCTGGTCAACCCGGTCACCGGCGAAGGGATCGACCTGGCCCTGGAGAGCGGCCTGATCGCTGCGGAGTCCATCCACCATGCGCTCAAGGCGCGCGCATCCGCGAGCGCGCCGTTTGAAAGATACGAACAGGCATTGCGCCGGCGGTTCAGCGCTTACTTCCGCGAACTGCGCTGGTTGCGCAACATCGTCATGAGACGCCGGCCGCTCGAAATCCTCATCGACAGAAGCAGCCGGCGTCCCGACTTGCTGGCGGTCATCACCCGGCTCAGCCTGGGGTTGATCTCGCCGCGCGTCGCCTTCAGCCCCAGGGTGTGGCGAGACCTGTTGTTTTGAGCGCGGCGAAAGCGTGGCCAGGGTTTGGGCCGGTCGTTCAGGGCCGCTGCAGGATCGGCAGATACACGCGCGGTGTTACATTCGGCGCAACCCGGCGCAGATGCAACAGCGAGACGGAATAGGGCGCCAGGGCGCGCGTCACCGAACTGCCCGAAGCCGCAAATGAAACCGGCGCTTCGCTCAGCGCATTCGAAGGGTTGGCGCTGCCGTTGTATGTTGTCGTTTGCGCCATGAGCGAGGCCGCCCGCGCTTCATATAGTTCTCCGCCGGCCAGCGGGCCGAAACCGCCGATGTGAATCGTGGCGGTCACGGTAGAGCCAGTTTTGTTGACCGCCAACAGCGACAGAGTAGAGCTGTTCACCCGCCCGGCATACACGCTGAGCTGAGTAGCCGCATCCGCCGTGCTGGTCACGGGCAACATCTGATTCCCAAAGCGTGACCACAACGGATACACGTAATACTGCGGCGCGCGATAGTAGGCGTTGTCCTCGTGCATCAGGCCGTATTCCGTGCCGTTTGAAGCGCGCCCGTTGGCCAGATCCCACTGGGCGAACAAAGTCACGCCCTGTTTGGCCGCCTGCCCGATGGAGTCGGCCAGCAGCAGCATGTTCACCGCGCGAGTCATCCATTGCCCATTGTCCTGTTCCTGAACCGACACCAGGTTGAATTCGGTCACGGCAACCGGCGCCTGTCTGCCGGCGGCATAGGCATTAAAGGCGGCGCGGAGATCGCCCATGATGGTCGGCCAGTGCATCTGCGGATTGGGCAAAACATCCTGCGGATTGGCCGGCAGATTGAAATAGGGGTACGGGTGAATGGCGTACCAGTCGAGACTGGCGCCGGCCGCTGAGATGACCCGGCTGCCCCAGCCGGCGTAGGTTTGCCATTGCGCCTGACCGTCCGAAGGCGCGCCGGGATACTCAAATCCAACTGCCGCCAGCGTGATGGTCGGATCGACCGCCTGCATGGCCGACCGAAACTCCAGATAGCCTTCATGCCGGCTGGCCCCGCTGCCCCAGCCGTTCACATACTCGAAGCCGTCGCACGTCCAGGTGTCTTCCCACGCCCACGATTGACACAAGCCGCTGCTGGTGGGGGTGGCCGTGCCGGACTTGCTGGCGTACATCTCGTTGCCGAACTCCCACAGCCGGATGCCGAGCGGAGCAGGATTGCCGCCGGCGGCGCGCAACTGCGCCCAATGGCCAACGGTGTACCAGTTTGTGCCCTTGATGTCCACCCCAATCACGCGCGTGTCAGTGATGTGGCCGTTGAAGAACGCCACGGCAGCAGCAGCTTCTTTCGAGGTCCCATTCGGATTGACGATCCACATCCCCTGCACGCCGGTCGCTTTCACGAAGTTGATGAAGTCGGTTGGCCGGGCCGCCCACGTCCAGTAGCAGGGCACAGCGCCGGGCTGATTGGCGCCCTTCTCACAACTCAGCCAGCCATAACCGTTGCTCCAACTACCGCCCGGCATACGGAGCAGCTTCAGACCCGATGCAGCCGTGCGGGCGCGGAAGGTGGCATCGTTCAGCCGGGATGGCCCCAGCCAGGCCGGCAGGTTGCTGCCCAACATGCGCGCGTCGAACGGTGTAATCGGGCCGCTGGCTTGAATCTGGACCGTGACCGTGATTCCGGGCGGCGGGGGTGGCGGCGTGCCGGCCAGGAAACGGATGTCATCCACGTAGAACACCGCTTGATCTGTGCCGCTGCGATCCTGCAGGGTAATGCGCGCGATCTGGGTGGGATTGCCGAGCTGGCTCATGGTCACGGTGATGGGACTCCAAACGCCGGCAGTCGCCGTGATGAGATAGGGCGTGCTGGCCGGGCTGCTATCCGTCTGCTGAATATAGACCTGCACGAGTTTGGCCGGACCGGTTCCGCCATGAATCCAGAAAGTCAGGGTGGGGTAATTGCTGGCCTGGATCGGGCTGCCTGTGCGCAGGGACAGGCCGGCCCATGCTGCCGTGTAATCCACCGAGATCGAATTCGCGCCGCTGCGAACCGGCGACGTGTTGGCAAAGTTGATACTGGCATTCCACGACCAGTTGTCCCAGCCGGCGGCCAGCGCGTCACCGTACACCACCACATCGTTTGGCGCCTGCGTTGCCGCGCGCGCCAATGCGTCCGGGCGATGCAATGCCATCAGCACAACCAGTCCGACGATTCCAGTCAACACTGCGACGCCCGTCGCGCGAACAACACTCAGCAGCTTCAACATATGTTCCAGCAACCTCCTGAAAAATTCAAACCATCTCCTGCCGGGCTGCTCAGGTCGATCAAAGCCTGCCCAGCTTGACAACAACAAGGCGACTTCTATAATTCATTGTAATCCATTTCGCACAACTGAATATAGAGCAATGTCAAGGCGTCCCGCATGTCTTCATCTGAAGACTGCCCGGATGCAAGGGCTTAAAGGTGGAAGCCGGTGAAAGTCCGGCGCTGTGCCGCAACTGTAATCGCTCAGGCAGAGTAGTCAGTGCAGAGTAGTCAGTAGTCAGACCAACGACCAATAACATCTGACGACTGACTACTGACTACTGACTACTGACTACTGACTACTGACATCTGACTCCTGAGCCGAGAGCCAGGACGCCAGCCTTGACCAAATCCGTTCAATCCTTCTCGTGATCAGGGAGGTGAGACATGGTTCGCGCGCCATAAGCCTTGCCGCGCGCCGTTGCGCAAACGCCAGGCCGCTGAAGCGTTTGTTGAGGGTCAACGGCAACAGCGCCGGGCGACCGGCATCGTGATGTCCAGTCTGCGCCCGATCTTCTTGCCAGAAGGTCGGGCGCTTTTGTTTGAACGCAGTGGCTGAACAGATGGCGCCGCCGGCGTCGTCTGACGGCCTGAAACAGGAGCCTTGAAAATGAGTCAGGCGAGTTCTTTTCTGCCGCTGGGCAGTGTCACCGGCATCGGCAGCCTGCCGATGACCGATCCTGATGAAGCCGTGGCGTTTGTGGCCGAGCACAGTCCGCGCGCGCCGTTCTGGCCGCAGTTGCCTCAGCGAGCCGCAACGGAGACGATGATTGAACAGGTGTTGTCTCCGTTCCAGGATATGTTGCGCCGGCGCGATGGATTGCCGGGGTATGACGTGACACCCAGCCTGGAGGACGTGTTTGCGCGCCGGCTGGACGAAGCCCGCGCCGAACTGGACGAATCCTGCGCCGCCGGCTGGTATGCCTTCGAGCGCGCGCTGGCCGCCGGCGCCTTCCCCCGCGCGCAGGTGTTGAAAGGCCAGATCGCCGGGCCGATCACGCTGGCCACCCAGGTGTATGTGGAGGGCCGGCCTCTGGTGGATGCGCGCGGGCCGCATACCGCCCGCTGCCTCGAGATGGCGCGCGCACTGGCCTGGTATGCCACCCGGCTGGCGTTGTGGCAGATCGAGCGGTTGCAGCGGTGGCGCCTGCCGGTCATTCTCATGCTGGATGAGCCGTGTCTATCTCTGGCGGCCATGCGACCTTCGCCGATCGCGCATCATGTGGGGCCTGTGTTGAAGGAATCATTGACGATGATTCGCGCCGCCGGCGCGATCGCCGGCGTGCACTGTTGCGCCCGCCTGCCAACGGCGCTGGTTCACCAGGCGCACCCCGATCTGATCTCGTTCGACGCTCATCAGGGGCTGGAGGAATTCATGGCCGACCCGCACATGCAGGCGTTTATGCGCGGCGGCGGCCTGGTGGCATTCGGCCTGATCCCGACCGCGCCCGATCTGAGCCAGTTCCATGCCCTGACGATGCTCTCGCGCTGGTTGGAATCGGCGCTGGCACTGGGGGATATTGCCGGCCTGGCCGAGCGCTCCTTCTTCACTGCCACCTGCGGGCTGGGTTTGTTGAGCGTGCGGGCGGCGCGCCAGTCGTTTCAACTGGCCGGCCAGTTGTCATCAGGCGTCAACGCCCTGTTGCAACGCGCCGGGCGCGGCGCGCCACAGCATCCCGATTCCCGGCACGCCGGGCAGCCGTCTGGTCTGCATCGGCTGCCGCATCAATATACGTCATTCCCGTTGTGGCGGCGCTTGCAGCCATAGCGCCCACCACGTCAAGATGGATGAGGCAGCCCGCTGGCCTGCCTCATCCCGCCCGTGTGTATCAGCCCAGACAAGGCGCGCCCTGCCGGCAGTGCAAAACGCTATCCGCTCTTTCCTCTTTCCAGCAACCGGCAACCGGATTAAAATCCGCCGCCCTATGAGAAAACTCATCCGCGTTCTCCTCAGCCTCGTGGTCGCACTGGTCGCGCTTCTGGCGGCGCTGACCGGCGCCGGCGTCATCTGGGTGCGTCAGCCTTTTCCGCAAGTCTCCGGCGAGATTCGCCTGAGCGGGTTAAGCGGGCCGGTCGAGATCATCCGGGACCGGTTTGGCGTGCCGCACATTTACGCCGACACACCCGAAGATCTGTTCTTTGCGCAGGGCTTTGTGCACGCCCAGGATCGCTTCTTTCAGATGGAGTTCTGGCGGCGCATTGGCCAGGGCCGGCTGGCCGAACTGTTCGGCCCCAGCGCCCTGGCGCAGGACCGCTTCATCCGCACCCTGGGATGGCACCGCGTGGTGGATCAGGAAGTGGCGCAACTCGATCCTGAAACGCGCCGGGCGCTGGAACATTACGCGGCAGGCGTGAACGCCTATGCGCTGAACAACGCCGACCGGCTGGGGCTGGAGTTTCGCGTGCTGGGGTTGATTGGCCGGCGCTGGCAGCCTGAACCCTGGACGCCGGCCAACTCGCTGACCTGGGGCAAAGCCATGGCCTACAACCTGGGCGGCAACATGGATGAAGAACTCATCCGCATGGCGCTGACCCAACACGGCGGCCAGGCGCTGACTGATGCGCTGTCGCCGCCCTACCCCGCCGACGCGCCGTTCATCGTCCAATCTTCCGGGGCAATGATCCCCCCTGCGCCAAACGCGCAGGCAGGCGCAGCGCAAACAGGCGTGGCGTCATCACAAGCGGCGACATCAGAACAGGGCGCGCTTGAGCTGTTGCGATTCAGCCGGCAGGTTGCGGAGGCCATCACTCTGCGCAGGCACAGCGACATCGGCAGCAACAACTGGGTGGTGTCGGGCGCCCGCTCCACGACCGGCAAACCGCTGCTGGCCAACGACCCACACCTGGGCATTCAGATGCCCTCGATCTGGTATCAGATTGGGCTGCACTGCCGGCAGGTGAGCGAACGTTGCCCTTACGACGTGGTCGGCGCTTCATTCGCCGGCACGCCAGGCGTGATCCTGGGGCACAACGGGCGCATTGCCTGGGGCGTCACCAATGTCGGGCCGGATGTGCAGGACGTGTTCATCGAGCGTCCCAATCCCGCCAACCCTGACGAGTTTGAGGTCCAAGGGCAGTATGAGCCGGCGCAGGTGATCGAAGAGCGCATCATTGTGGCCGGCCAGTCCGAGCCGGTGACCCTGCGCGTGCGCGTCACCCGCCACGGGCCGATCCTGAACGATGTGATGCCGTCGCTGGCCACAGAGCCGCCGATGGCCCTGCGCTGGACGGCGCTTCAGCCGGGGACTCTGCTGCGCAGCGTGCTGGGCATCAACCGCGCGACGAACTGGCAGGAATTCCGCGCGGCCCTGCGCTTCTGGGACGCGCCCTCACAGAACTTTGTCTACGCCGACATCGACGGCAACATCGGCTATCAGATGCCGGGGCGTATCCCGATCCGCGCCAAAGGCGACGGGCGAATGCCCACGCCGGGATGGAGCGGCGAATATGAATGGATCGGCGAAGTCCCCTTTGACGAACTGCCCTCGGTCTTTAACCCGCCGGAGGGCGTGATCGTCACGGCCAACAATGCCGTCATCGATCCCCGGCGCTATCCGTATTTTCTGGGCAGCGATTGGGATTACGGCTTTCGCGCCCGGCGCATCCTGCAACTGCTGAATGAAAAGCCGGCGCTCTCGGTCGAGGACATGCAGCGCATCCAAAATGACGCCCGTTCGCTGTTCGCCGACGACATTCTGCCCTTGCTGAGCGACATCGCGCCCGACGACGCCCAGTCCGCCGATCTGCTGCGCCGCATGCGCGAGTGGGATCGCGTGTCGCGGCGCGATTCGGCGGGCGCGCTGATCTTCGAGACGTTTTGGGTGCAACTGGCGCACGCGATCTTTGACGACGAAGCCGGCGAGGCGCTCGCCGGCGAAGCCATCGGCGTCATGACAGCAACCCGCATCGCCGTGCGCAACGCGCTGGCCGACCCGGCCGCTGTGTGGTGGGACGACATCACCACCCCCGCGCGGGAGACGCGCGAGCAAATCATTCTGCGCGCGCTGCAACAGGCCGGCGAACGTCTGCGCGCGCGCTTTGGCGACCAGCCCGACCAATGGCAATGGGGCAGAGCGCACACCGTGATCTTCCCCAACCAGACGCTGGGACGCAGCGGCGTGGCGGTGATTGAATCCATTTTCAATCGCGGCCCCTACCCTGCCGATGGCGCCTCAGCGGCGGTCAACAACACCGGCGGCGGCGAATCCTTCGCCGTGACCAGCGGCCCCTCATGGCGCATGGTGGCCGATCTGTCCGATCTGCGCCGTTCGGCAGCCATCCACACCACCGGCCAGAGCGGGCACGCCTTTCATCCCCATTACGACGACATGATCCCGCTGTGGCTGAGCGGCGCTTATCACCCGCTGATCTGGCAACGCGAAGACGCGCAACAGCAGGCCGAGGGCGCGCTGATCCTGAAGCCATGATCGTCTGACAGGCGATCGAGCGAACCGGCCATCTGACAAGGCCAGGCGCAAGCAACCCGTTAAGCGTCGATTCACCGCGTCAAGATGCACATCTATGCAATCATGATTTTTTGCTTGACAATGCCACTTGCCGGCCTATAATCCCGGCGCAACAACTGAATACGCGTCAAGGCGTCCCGCATGTCTTCGTGTGAAGACTGCCCGGATGCAAGGGCTTAAAGGTGGAAGCCGGTGAAAGTCCGGCGCTGTGCCGCAACTGTAATCGCTCAGGCAGAGTGCAGAGTAGCCAGTACAGAGTAGTCAGTAGCCAGACCAACGACCAATGACATCTGACTACTGACTCCTGACTTCTGACTTCTGACTCCTGAGCCGAGAGCCAGGACGCCAGCCTTGACCAACTTGTTCGACGGCCTTCCCGGTCCAGGGAGGCGAGAACCATGCCTCGAGCGGCATTGCATTTCTGTGGTGTTGTCGCAAGGCATCGCAATCGCAAAACCAGCCTGGAAGACCCGGCTGGTTTTTTTGTTTTTCACACTCAAGAGGCAAGTGAAAAATGTTCGGCAAACGAGCTCGCAGCATTGGTCTGGCGCTGATCGTTTTTCTGCTCGGCGCGCAAGTGGTCTGGGCCAAACCGCCGCAGATGCACATCATGGAGGGATTTCTGCCGGTGGAGTGGGCGCTGCTCTGGTTCGCCCTGGCCCTGCCATTTTGGGCGCTGGGTTTGCGCCGGATCACCGTCCTCACCCGCGAGAAACCAGAGCTTCGGCTGATGCTTGGCCTGGTAGCCGCGTTCGTTTTTGTTCTCAGCGCGCTCAAGTTACCCAGTGTCACCGGCTCCAGCAGCCATCCCACCGGCACCGGCCTGGGCGCAATCCTGTTCGGCCCACTGGTCATGAGCGTTCTGGGCAGCATCGTCCTGCTTTTTCAGGCGCTGCTCATCGCGCATGGCGGCTTGACCACGCTTGGCGCAAACGCCTTCAGTATGGCGATTGTCGGACCGTTCGTAGCCTACGGCATCTGGAAATTGCTGAAGGGACGATTGCCAACCGCCCTGACCGTCTTTCTGGCTGCCGCTTGCGCCGATCTGTTCACCTATGTTGTCACCTCCGCCCAGTTGGCCCTGGCCTTCCCGGACAGCAGCGGGGGATTTGTCGCTTCGTTCGTCAAGTTCGGCGGGATCTTTGCTGTGACCCAGATTCCATTAGCCATCAGCGAAGGCATCCTGACCGTGCTGGTGTTCAAGGCGCTGCAAACGAGCGCCTCGGCTGAACTCAAAACACTTGGCCTGACACCGGGAGCATAAAACATGAACCCACAATCGATGTCAAAGAACTCATTGCCAGCCACATTGCTCTTGGTTGTCGCCGTCGTGGCGCTGGCAGCCATTCCACTGCTACTCAACCCCGGCTCTGAATTCGGCGGCGCAGACGCGGCGGCAGAAGAGGCAATCACCGAAGTTCGGCCTGAGTACGAACCCTGGTTCGAGCCGCTGTGGGCGCCGCCAGGCAGCGAAACCGAGAGCCTGCTCTTCGCCCTGCAAGCCGGCCTGGGCTGCGGCGTCATCGGCTACTTCTTCGGCCTGAAGCGTGGCGAACGCAAGAATAAGTCGTGACCACAGCCATAGGACCGCACCTGCATGCGCTTGATCGATCATTGGGCCTACGCCAACCGTCTGCGCCGCGTCGACCCCGTGTTCAAGGCATTTGTGTCCGCCTCCACGCTGACAGCCGCGCTGTTGTTGAACCGGGTGCCGTCCAGCCTGGTGGGCGTCGTTGGCCTGACTTTGATCGCGGTGGTATGGGCCGGCATCCCGTGGCGCGTTTTCGGCGCCGTGCTGCTGGCCGAGAGCAGCTTCCTGGTTTTATCTGCTTTCGGGATCGCCCTGAGTCTTCAACCCGCAACAGGCTGGCCGGACGCAACCGGCGTATCGATCGGCATTGCGCGCGTCACCTGGAGTGACACATCTGTGGAGGCCGCAGCCCGCGTGTTCAGCCGGGCGCTGGCGGGCTGCGCCGCCGTCAACCTGCTGGCGCTGACCACGCCGGTGATCGACGTAATCGCGTTGCTGTATCGTCTGCGCCTGCCGACGCCATTAGTGGAATTAATGAGCGTGGTTTATCGCGCCATCTTTGTGCTGCTCGATTCGCTTGATCGCATGCGCGTGGCGCAGGACAACAGACTGGGATACGCCGGCTTTCGGCAGGGATTTCGTTCAGCGGCTATGCTGGCAACCCGGCTTTTTCTCGACGCCTATCAACGCTCACAACGGTTGCACACCGCTCAGCTCAGCCGGGGCTATGCCAATCAGTTCACAGTGCTGGAAACTGCGTATTCGCGGGACCGCGCGCTGATTTGGGCCGGCAGCGCCCTGTTGATCCTGATGCTGGCCGCAGGAGCGTGGCAATGAACACTTTTGCGCCGGCCCTTGTGTTGACAGGAGTGACTTACCAGTATCCCGGCAGTCAGACTCCCTCTTTGCGCAACATCAACCTCAGTCTGCCGGCCGGCGCGCGCGTTGTGGTGGTCGGGCCGAATGGAAGCGGCAAGTCCACGTTCTTTTTGCATCTCAACGCAATCCTCAAGCCTCGAGCAGGCCAGATAGCCGTCGCCGGCCAACCGATTCGCTACAACCCGCCCGGCGTGCGGCAGGTGCGCCAACAAGTCGGCCTGGTTTTTCAAAACCCCGAAGATCAGTTGCTCAGCGCCAGTGTTGCGCAAGACATCAGCTTTGGGCCGCTGAATCTGGGCCTGAGCCAGGCCGAAGCACGCCGGCGCGTCAATGAAGTCGCTGAACTGTGCCAGGTCAGTGATTTGCTGGATCGACCCACACACGCCCTCAGCATCGGCCAGAAGATGCGCGTGGCTTTGGCCGGCGTGCTGGCCATGCAGCCGGCCATTCTGGTCGCTGACGAATCACTGGCCATGCTTGACCCCTGGATGCAGCAACGCATGATCGACCTGTTTGACCAACTGGCCAGAGGCGGAAAAACCATCCTGCTGGCCACGCACGACCTGTTCCTGGCCCGGCACTGGCCCGACCTGATCGTGGTGATGAACGGCGGCCAGATTCTGGCTTGCGACACCCCCGCATCGATCTTCGCCGATCGCGATCTGATGCGTCACCTGGGGCCGATGGAAAGATGGAAATGGTGATCAAACCATGTTGACGCGCATATTTACCCGCATGATGCAACGCGGGTTGTCCAAAACTGTGTATCGCTTCGCCGACGCGCCGGAGGACGCGCTGACCGGCCAGTACGGCATCTATGTCAATGTGCCCTTTTGCCCGACGCGCTGCGCATTCTGCCCGTTTTACGCCGAGCCGGCCCATCGCTACCGCGACGAGATGGAGGAGTACGTCGGCGCCGTGCTGCAGGAAATCGACGCCGTTTATTCCTCCGGCGGGCACACGGGCCGGCCGGAGTGGCTGTATGTCGGCGGCGGCACGCCCAACACGCTGACTGTGCCAATGCTCAAACGCATCACCGACGCCCTGCGCGCGCGCGTCTCGATTCCCGTCATGGGCATCGAGCTGCTGCCGGCGCTGGCCAGCGTGGAATATCTGCACGGCCTCAAAGAGGCCGGCTTCTCCAAAATCAGCATGGGCGTGCAAAGCGCAGCCGAAGACGTCGTCCGGCGCACCGGCCGCACCATTCAAACGTCTGACCATCTGGCCGAGCTGGTGCGCGCCGCGCGTGACATCGGCCTGTGGGTGAGCGTGGACCTGATGATTGGGCTGGCCGATCAAACCGCCGACATTTTCCAGCGCGATGTGCAGGCCACTTGCGCGCTCGGCCCTGACCAGATCACCATCTACCCGTTGATCCAGGTGCGCGGCGTGCCCCTGCGATTCACGCCCGCGCTCCAGCCGGCCGAGCAATACCGGTTGATCGAAGACGCAGCGGATACGCTGACGCAGTTCGGGTACACACGGCGCACGGCATGGAGCTACGCGCTTGGGCCGGCCGGCGACCTGTACGATCTCTCCGGCAGCGAAATCGGCGCGACATACATCGGCTTTGGGGCCGGCGCGTATTCGGTGTATGGCGCATGGCGCATGATGAATCCCGAAATCGCGCCGTACCTGCTTGCGCTGCGCGAGGGCCGGCGCAAGGCATTCATCAGCCGGCGCCCCCGGCGCGGCGAAGCGCTGCGCGACCTGTCGCGCATGATCTACCACCTGCGCATTCGCCCCCGCCCCGACTGGCCGCTCAGCCTGCGCGCCCTGGCGTGGATGCTGCGCATCGCCGGCTACAGTCGCGGCGATAGCCTGACGCTGCGCGGCCGATTCATGGCGCACGAAATCAGCAAGACCGTGATGGAGGCGTTGCCTTTTCCCATCCAGGACCCCTCCAGCGTCGAGAACTACGCGGAGTACGAGGACTATCGTCAGCGCGCGCGCCAGGCGCAGCCAACCGCTTTCTCCGCCCCCACCTGCGCGTCTGCAATGGCCGGCGCGCCCTCGTCGCCGGGCGCAACGTCGCCGGGCGCAAGGTAGAGACATGAGCGCACAACATCCAGCAAACCCTTCCTTCGCAACACGCAGCGCCGCGCGCGGCCTGGTGATTGTCAACACCGGCAACGGCAAAGGCAAAACCACCGCCGCGCTGGGCGTGCTCTTGCGCGCCTGGGGGCGCGACCTGCGCGTCGGCGTCATCCAGTTCCTGAAAAGCGAGCACGCCCGCTTCGGCGAAATCGTCGCCGGCCGCCGGCTGGGGATCGATTGGATCGTCACCGGCGACGGATTCACCTGGACCAGCCGCGACATGAACGAGACTGTCGCGCGCGCCCGGCACGGCTGGCAACTTGCCCAGGCCCGCATCACCGGCGATCAATATGACGTGCTGATCCTGGACGAATTCACCTATCCCCTGCATTACGGCTGGCTGGACACGCAGGAGGTCGTCGCGTGGCTGAAAACGCACAAGCCGCCGGCGCTGCATCTCATCATCACCGGGCGCAACGCCCCGCCGGCCCTCATCGACTACGCCGACCTGGTGACCGAAATGAACGAGATCAAGCACCCCTACAAAGACCAGGGCATTCGCGCTCAACCCGGCATTGAGTTTTGACCCGCCCCATGAACACACTGCAACCATCCTCCCCGGCTTGCGCGCTGGCTGTAGTCGCGCATGGCACGCGCTCACCGCAGGGACTGGCTGAATCGCGCGCCTTTGCTCAGGCGTTGTTCGCTCGATTGGCCTGGCCGACACAGCTTTGCTTTCTGGAACTGGCCGAGCCGGACCTGGACGCCGGGCTGGCGCTGGCCGCAGAATCGGTTCACGGCGACGGCGCGCTGGTTGTGTTGCCGCTTTTTCTGGGCGCAGGCGACCACTACAAATCCGACACGCCCGACGCCATGCGCCGCTGCGCGCAGCGATACCCCCGGCTGGCCTTTCGCTATGCCGCGCCGCTTGGCCCGCATTCCAGATTGATCGACCTGTTGCGCCTGCGCGTGGAACAGGCGCTGGCCGCAACGCCCGGCGCCGCCCCCGCGCAGGAAAGCGCCGTGCTCGTTGTCGGGCGCGGCAGCCTGGAAGAAGACAGCAACAGCGAGATCGCGCGCGCGGCTTATCTGTTGTGGTCTGGCGCAGGGTGGCGCACGGTGGAATACGCTTTTCAGGCCGTCAAACACCCCACGGTTGAAGAAGGCGTGGCGCGCTGTCGGCGGCTCGGCGCGCGCCAGATCGTGGTTGCGCCCTATTTGCTGTTCGCCGGCCGGGTCTACGACGACGTGTGCGACGTGTCGGCCCGCGCCGCAGGCCCCGATCTTCAGATCATCCATGCCGGCTACCTGGCCGGCGCCGGCCCTTCTCCGCATCCGTGGCTGGTGGATGTGGCCGAGCAACGAGCGCGCGAGGCAGGCGCATGGCTGTGATTGACATCGTGGGCGCCGGCCCCGGCGATCCTGAACTGCTGACCTTAAAAGCCCGCCGCCTGATCGGCGAAGCGGACGTGATTTTGTACGCCGGCTCGCTGGTCAACCCGGCTGTGCTCGACTATGCCCGCCCCGACGCGCTGCGCCTGGACACCGCCGGCATGAAACTGGAAGCGCAAATCGCCCACATGCAGACGGCCATTCAACAAGGCCGGCGGGTGGTTCGCCTGCACACCGGCGATCCCGCCATCTTCGGCGCCATCCATGAGCAGGCGCAGGCCCTTCAATCGCTGGGGTTGCCCTATCGCCTGACGCCGGGCGTCAGTTCGGCGTTTGCAGCCGCAGCAGCGTTGGGCATCGAGTACACCGTGCCTGGCCTGACGCAAACCGTGATCTTCACGCGCGCGCCGGGGCGCACACCGGTGCCCGAGGGCGAGCGGCTGCGCGATCTGGCCGCTCATCGCGCCAGCCTGGTGATCTTCCTCAGCGCCGGCCTGATCGCCGAGGTGACCGAGGCGCTGCGTCAGGCCGGCTATGCGCCGGACACGCCCATCGCGGTGGTGCAGCGCGCCAGCTGGCCCGACGAGCGCGTGGTGCGCGGCGCGCTGGCCGATATTGCCGCGCGCTGCCTGGCCGCCGAAATCACCCATCAGGCGTTGATTGTGGTCAGCCCGGCGTTGTCCCAAACCCCGGCGGATGGGTTGCGCTCTCACCTGTACGGCGCAGCGCAGGAGCGCCCATCGCGCCAGATCACAACAGCCATCGTGACATTGACGCGGCGCGGGACAGACACCGGCCTGCGGCTCAGCGCGCGCCTGCCTGGCGCCGTGCTGTATGCGCCGGCGCGCTTTGCTATTCCCGCCGACGCCATTCCGCCCGGCGTCGATTACCGCCCCTACGCCGAATCGGTGCGCCAGGTTCTGCAAAGCGCGTTCCAAACGCACGCCGCGCTGGTGTGCGTCATGGCCAGCGGCATTGTGGCGCGCGAACTGGCGCCTCTCCTGTCCAGCAAGCATGACGACCCCGGCGTGGTCGTGGTGGACGAACAAGGGCGCTTTGCAATCAGTTTGATCGGCGGACACATCGGCGGCGCGAATGAACTGGCGCGCCAGACAGCCGGGCATCTGGGCGGTCAGGCCGTCATCACCACCGCCAGCGACGGACAGGCGCTGCCGGCGCTGGACTTGCTGGG
>DAOTYS010000438.1:0-10838 GCA_034434575.1 Thermoflexales bacterium | reverse complement strand
ATGCGCTGGCGCTCGTCGGGCGAAACCCACTCGCGGTACTGGTCGGCAGTGACGCACACGCCGGCTGCGCCTGGGGCAGAGGGCGCGGGCGGCTCGGTGGCGGCGTCGAGCATTTCAAACAAACGTTCGGGCGTTTCGGGCAGCGGGCCGGTGACATAGCCCTCGGCCTGCAAGCGGCGCAACAGATTGAGCAGGCTGCGCGGGACATCAAGCAGCGCAGCCGTGGCTTTCTTGCCCAGGCCGGGCGGATAGTCATACACCACGATCGCCACGCGCTTGTCTTTGTTGGGGGCGCGCCGCAGCTCAATCCAGTTGCGCGCCAGCGTCGCCAGGCGTTCAAGCCGGTCGGGGGCGGTGCGGAATCCGCCATTGTGCAACGCGCCGATCACCACCGGGTCGATCGCGCCGTCCATCTCCGGCAGCGCGTAGAGGACCGTGGACTGCATCGGGCCAACGCCCAACCGGTGCCAGGCGTCGAAGTCCTGCACGTAGAGTGGTTGCGCAACGATGTAGGGGACGTTCATGCCGCCCAGAATATCGTTGGCGATCTTGACCGACAGGCCGGGCGCGGTGGAGCCGGCCGGCCCGCCCACCAGCGCAAAGCCAATCGTGCTGACCAGCAGATCGATCTTCTCTTTGGCCAACCAGTCGCGCACCGCCACATGCCCCTCGATGCCGGCGACGAACATTGGCAGCACAGAGAGGCCGGCGTTCTCGAAGGCGCGAATCACGTCGTCGATGTAGCCGCGCTCCTGTACCAGGTGTTTGCGGAAAAAGAGCATGCCAACGGTGGCTTTGGCCGGGGCGTGTTGCGTAGTGCGTAGTGCGTGTTCGGTGCTGCGCACTGCGTATTGTGTATTGAGTGGCGCGGATTGGGAAGCGCGCGCTTCGTCACCTGTTGTCTGGCTTCTGTTGTCTGTCGTCTGACTTCTGTCCTCTGTTTTCTGCGCTCTGGATTTTGAATTGCGCCGGCGCTGCCAGTCGCGGAAAGATTTCATATCCTTAAAGAAGCCGGGGGCGTCGGGGTGATACAGGCCCATCATCGGCACTTCGACCACCGGCTCAACCGCGAGCGGCCGGCCAAAGTATTCGCGGGCGATCAGCCGGAACATGTTGACGATGTTGCGCGGCAGCGGCTGGTTCCAGTAGATGTTGACCGTCATCCAGTTTTTGAAGTCGCGCGCCTTGTCCGGCATGAAGCGCATCATGGTTTGCATGAGCTTCATCAATTTGGTGTAGCCGTACAGCGTGTCTTCCTCGCGGCCTTTCACCAGCAGGCGCGCCACCCGCTTGATCGGCTCCGGCATGCCGCCCTTGCCGCTCACCACATAGTCGCCGACTTTGTTCAGCGCCATGATCTCCGGCATCGACTCATAGGCAAAGATCGTCCGGGCGCGCGAACGGGCGACGCACTCGCGCAACCAATCAGCCTGCTCCTTGAAATTAATCATGGTCAGGAACAGGCAGTCGGCTTCCCTGATGGCGCGGGCCAGTTCGGGCGGTTTGCGGTCGAGGTCGAGGTCGGTCCAGTGCTGGACATGGATGTCGGGAGCGAGTTCGCCTTTGACCTGCGCCCACACGCTGCGATTGAAATTCTCCATGCCGACGACGGCAACCACATTCAATCTGTTCGCAGACGACGCGGGCAGGCCGGCGTTTCCAGTAACCTGCCCGGCGTCGCCGGGACTGTGCTTCGTTTTCATATCACCTCTGCAATCTGATGGGCCTTCGCGTTCGGCAAATACACGTAGCGGCCGTTGAGATAGCCGGCCAGCGCGCGCGCCTCGCCGCGCGAAAGGTAACCGGCCTGCGTGTCAATGACGACTGCATTGATTCGGTCACAGGCGATGCGATGGGCAAGGTGTCGGATTTGTCGAGCAATCTGCTCCCTGTCAGCGCCGACTGCGTCGGCTGAGCCTGTCGAAGCCGAGCTCGTCGAAGCCCCGGTAGGACCAGCCTGACCGCTGCCCAGACCGACATTGGCGCGCCCATCGGTCATCAAAACAAGGGTGGCTTGTTCGACGCCCCGGCTGCGCGTCTGTCGCACGATCTGCCAGGCCAGCAGGAGCGCCGATGCCAGCGGCGTGCCGCCGCCGGTCGGCAGAACATCCAGCTCGCGTTTGGCGCGATCAACGCTCTGCGAGGGCGGCAGCAGGACCTGAGCCGCCTGGCCGCGAAACGCAATCAGCGAGACCTGATCGCGGTGGACGTAGGCGTTCTGCAACAGGCGGATTGTCGCGCCCTTGGCTTCGCGCATACGATTGAGCGCCATCGAGCCGGAAGCATCGACGACAAACACGAACAAAGCGCCGGCCTTGTCGCGGAACTGTTTGATGCGAATGTCGTCGCGCGTGATGCGCACCACAGCCCCGGCGGCTGAGCCTGTCGAAGCGGAGCGGAGCGGTGAGCCTGTCGAACCGCCTGTCGAAGCTGCGCGCAGCGACTGCCATGGCGCGGCAGACAGCAACGTGGGCAACAATGCGATCTTGCGGCCGCGCAAAGGTCCGGGGATGGCGCGCACAAAACGACCGCGCCGGTAATTGAGCGCGACGCCCCGGCTGCCGGTCTTGCCGCGCCGTTGCGCCGCAAAAGGCAGGTTAGACAGGTCGGCCGGCAGGTCCGCCTCAACGGCGCTCATCAGCAATTCCTCGATCTGCTGCGGGGTCTGCTTCTGATCGGCAGGCGAACTGGCGGGGTCGTCGGCGTCGGGCCGGTCTGGATTGGGCGCCACGTTGGGGGCGGGTTGCGCCTTCTGCTCAACCTGCGCTGGCTCCGGCGAGCGGGTGGCGCGCGGCAGCAACACCAGCCTGGCGGCAATCTCCAGATCCGCGTCGCTGACATCGGCGCGGCCGGCCAGCGCGGCGCTGGCGAGCGCGGCTTTGACGGCAAACACATCAACGCGATTGCCTTCAACACCCAGGCTGAGCGCGGCGCGAGCCAGCGCATCGACCTGCTCGTCGCGGATGGCAACGTGCGGCAACTGCTCGCGCGCCAGTTCGATCAGGGCGCGGAGCATGGCGTCGTCGCCGGCGGCGTCTGGCGTGTCGGCGCGCCGGAGATTGCGGCGCACCACCTCGGCGCGGACTGCCGCATCGCCCTGCGGCGCGAAGGGGATGATGAGTCCGATGCGGTCGAGCAGGCTGCCGGTCACAGCGCCGTCGCCGGGGTCGAATGTGCCAATCAGTCTGAAGCGCGCGGGGTGAACTGCGCTGACGCCATCGCGCTCAAGCTGCACGATGCCGCGCGCCATGGCATCCATGACGTGCGCAGCCACGCCGGGGTCGAGCAGGTTCAAGCCGTCGATGTACAGAACGCCGCCGTGCGCGCGCGCGAGCAGGCCCGGCTCAACCACCCGTTCGCCGCGCGCGAGCGTGGCTTCCAGGTCGAGACCGCCGATCAAACGATCTTCGGTGACATTGAGCGGCAATTCCACAAAGGGCGCGTTGTCCGGCAACAAGGCGGCGAAGGCGCGCGCGAGGGTGGACTTGCCGGAACCGGTCGCGGCGGCCAGCGCAACGCCGGCCAGCGACGGATCAACCGCCAGAAACAACAACGCCTGTTTGGCGACATCGAGGCCCACGATCTCGTTGAAACGCAATGCGTCCGGTGGATTGGCGGGCTGTCTCACAGAGACGGACATCTCAAGGCTCAGTCGCGCAGGCTTGAAGCGCGCGCTCGATCTTTTCATCAGAAGCGACGGTTTCGAGCGGGTCGCGGCGCAGGCGGTGGCGCAGACAGGCCGGGGCCACGGCGACCACATCCTGCCAGGCGACGCGCGGGCTATGGTTGAAGGCGGCCAGCGCAGCCGCCGCGCGCGCCAGCGTCAATTCGCCGCGATGTCCGTCGATGCCCAGATGCATGCAGATCTGGGCGATCCGGGTCAACACGGGATCGGGCAATTCCACGCCGGCCACGGCCTTCTGCGCGCGGGTGATGCGGTTGCGCAGGGCGCGCTGCTCCCTGTCCCACGCGGCGGCAAAGGCGGCCGGGTCGGCGTCGAAGGCGCGCCGGCGCTTGACGATCTCGACGCGCAACGCCAGATCAGTGATCGTGGTGATGCGGGCGTGCATACCGAAGCGGTCGAGCAACTGCGGGCGCAGGTCGCCTTCTTCGGGGTTGCCAGAGCCGACCAGCACGAAGCGGGCCGGGTGGCGCACACTGACGCCCTCTCGCTCGACGACGTTCCAGCCGCTGGCGGCCACGTCGAGCAGCACATCCACCAGATGATCGTCGAGCAGATTGACTTCGTCGATGTACAGGAAGCCGCGATTGGCCTGCGCCAGCAGACCCGGCTCGAACGCTTTGACGCCGCGCGTTAGAGCCTGCTCGATGTCAATCGTGCCGCACACACGGTCTTCGGTCGCGCCGAGGGGCAAATCAATCACCGGCACGGGAACGCGCTCGATTTTGGGTTTTGGCCGGTCGCCGAGCTTGTCGAGGCGGTGGGTGTTGGATGAAACACCGGCATGTCCGTTGGCGCGAGCGGTTGGCGGGGCGTCGTGAATGTCTTCTGGCGCGCGGTTGTAAGGGTCGCCGGCGACGCGGATGATGGAAGGCAAGACAGCGGCGAGGGCGCGCACGGTGGTGCTCTTGCCGGTGCCGCGATGTCCCATCACCAGCACGCCGCCGATGCGCGGATCGATGACGTTGAGCAGCAGGCACAACTTCATCTCGTCCTGGCCGACGATGGCGGTGAAGGGAAAAGCCGGCTCAACCGCCGGCTGCCTGGCAATGGTCGGCCGGCTCATGATGGCAGTGTTCCGGTCTGAGTGGCGGATGGGGCGACGTTCTGGCCGGCGCGGCGGGCGGCCCGCTTCTGCATGCCGGCGCGCACCCCTCGCAGCACAAACTGGGTGAAGTTGGCCAGGTAGGTCAGGAACGCCACACACATGATCCACATTTGCATGGTCGGCTCTGCGCCCAGCCACCCCGACACCAGGAACGTCGTGTGGGCGATCAGCGCGATCAGGTTGACGAAGTCTTCCCAGAAGAACTCTTTGGCCATGAACCAGGGGCCGAATACGTCGTGTTCCCAAAACATGCCGGTGACGGTCATGAAATAGAGCATGAGCACTTTGACAACCGACACGGCGTGGGCCAATTCATAGTCGGCGCCAGTGGCGAGAAAGCGAATCACCAGCGCCACATTGACCAGGAAGATCAGCAACTGGATCGGGGCGCCGATCGCCTGCACCGGCGTCCAGATGGAGCGATTGCGGCGCTGAAGTTGATCGGGTGTGTACTGCATAGATGCGACTCAAGCGGTCGGGCTTGCGCTCACAAGCCCGACCGGGGCAAATCAGCGAACAAAACCGGAACGAACAACAGAAGCAGCGGCCAACGGATCAGGCCGCTTCCAGGGTGAGCGCCACTTGCTCGCGGGTCATCTTCTGGAACTGCTCGACGTTGACGCGCTGCACAAGCGAAATGGCCGTCACGCAGAGCACAGCAGAGAAGCCGAAGATCAGGGCGTAGGTCAGGGGGGCGTTGCTGCCAGTGAGTTCGAGGCCCACCTGCAACAGCAATGTGCCCAGGAAGTTGGCCAGGCCGGTGGCGACCGCTTGCGCCATGCCCCAGGCGCCCATGAGAGAGCCGGTTTCGCCGGGGATGGTCATGTCCATCATCATGGACAGGGCGCCGATGTTGAACACGCCCATGCCCAGGCCCAGCGTGGCGATGCCGAGGTACATGACCGGGCTGATATGGAAGATGGCAGACAGGCCCAGCAGCAGCAGCCCTGCGCCCGCAATGCCGGCGCCGACATTGGTGATCTTGCGCTTGGAAATGGGGCGCGCGCCGGCGACAAAGCCCATGACCAGCATCGCAATCAGGGTCGCGCCGCCCATGATGGGCTGGAACTGAGAGGTAGCCGAGACGGGCAGGCCAAAGACTTTGGCCCCGAATGGTTCGAGAATGTCATCTTGCACGAACAGGGCGAAGATGGAAATGAACACGAAGAAGAAGAAGACCCGCGCATGGGCATTCGAGAAAATGCGGGTGTAGGCCTGCCGGATGTGCAAGGGGGGCCGTTGCTCCACCGACATGAGCTGGGCGCGCGTCAGGCGTGGTTCAAGGCCGAGCAAAGGCAGCCAGCCGAGCAGCGCGATGACAGGGCCGGCGGCGAAGATGCCGGGCATCAGTTGCAGCGCCACCTCCTTGCGGATGAGATGGCACGCCTCGGTCATGCAACCGCGCGGGGCGCCGGCGGCCTGATCGGCGATCTGCAAAATGATCGACACGGCAATGGCGACCACGATAGAGGCGAAAATCTGGAAGAACCACACGACGGCGATAACGGTGCTGCGGTTTTTCTTGCCGGCGGTCAGTTCAGCGATGAGGGCGTTGTGCGAGTCGCCGGTCATGGCAAAGCCAACGCCGAACACAATCATGACCAGGAAGAGGCCGGGGATCAGAGCCGGGTCGGCGCTGGCTGCCGTGGCCACGGCGGGGAGAGGCAGCAATGCGATGGAGGAGAGCAACAGGCCGGCCAGCAGGTAGGGCGTGCGGCGCAGGCCGAAGACAGGCCGGCGATCAGACACGCGCCCAACCGTGACCTGGCCCACGCCGTTGACCAGGTTATAGATCAGATACATGACGCCAACCACGATGGGCAGGATGGCCAGCTCCTCGATCATGATGCGGTTGTAGACGCTCAGCAGCATGGCGAATGGGAAAGCCACGCCAAGCTTCGGCAGTGTCAGCCGCAGGATGGACAGGGCGGACACTTTGTCTGAAGCAGAAGACGATGACTGTGAACGGGAACGAAACATCAAAAACCTCCTGAATGGAATGAATAGATAGACCCAACAAACAAGACGCCACACATGCCGGATATCGAATGGCAGGCGTGGCGTCTTGTGAGTTGACCAGACGCGAAAAGGGCCGGCGCGGGCGGGGGCGCGCCGCCAGAGCGGCTCATGGCGCAGCGCCATTCCACCGGAGCGAGCGAATCCGACTCCGTGGCGCGGCATTGGGCAACCAGCGCATGGCGAGGGCGGAACGTTTGAGAGGTCCGGCGCTCGCAGTCAAACAGACGCTGGATGAGAAACAGGCAGGTCATGCCGAAGGCGGCCGCCAGTGCAATCGCCATGTGCGCCGGATCGCGCCACACGCCCAGCAAAGCCACAAGCCCAATCATCAGGATTGGCGTATGCACGCGATGCACCAGGCTGCTATAGCTGGCGGCGGCTGACTGAGTGGGCGGAACTGGCCGAACACCGCATCCCCGCCACAGAGACGCCATCAGACAGGCCAGCCAGCGCAGGCAGTCAGCAGCGATTCCGGTTGATGGCAGGATCAACATGGCATCACGATAGAGTAGCCGGGGCGGGCGCGCGCGCCGCAGAAGATGAATCTGAAGCGCCCGACGCCGCGCCGGCCAGCGCGGCATTGATGGCCTCTGCCCAGCGTTCGGGTTGTTCAGTCTGAAAGCCGGTCAGGTCGCCGACGACGCGCTCGATGACAAGAAACGGGCCGCCGCGCCGGCCATTGAACGCGCGCGCCAGCGCGGCGCGGCGGATGTCGCGGAGCGGGATGACAATCTCGCGGTCAGGCGTGACCTGAGCAAAGCGCAGCGCGTCGGACGTGAGCGCCAGTGTGCCATTGCCGCCGGTTCCGATGGCGGGCGCGCGGTTGAGGAAGTTGGCCTGCGCCGGGCCAAGCACAAAGCGCACCCCCTGGCGTTTCCAGGCCTGCACGACGCGCGCGCGATGCAGGGTGATGCGCCGGGCAGTGGCAGACACCACAAATGTGACGACGAGCAGCGCGAGCACCAGCGTGCCTGCGCAGGCAACCAGACTGTAGACGATGGAATCGGTGCTCTCGGACATGGGTTTGGCGCGCCGGGAAGCGCGCGCAGCCGGCCGGCAGCTTTGCTGGATGGCCAGGGGCCGGCTGCGCGCCTTGAAGGTCTAGGCTTTCGACGGAGCGGAATCAGCCGCCGGCTGTTGAGGCGCTTCGGCTTCCGAGTGCTCTGGCATGGCGCTTTCCTGCACGGCGTTACGATCGGTGAAGATGAACGCCACCAGGAAACCCACCGCGCCGAAAGCCAACAGGACGAGACACAAGACGGTCTCTGTGCCGTATATCATGCGTTGTCCTCCATGGTGCTTGTCTCGCTTAGCCGGGGATGTCGGTTAAGCCTGCGAATGCGGACTTTTCCGCCGGACGTGTCACAAACGCCTTGCGCGGCATCATGGCCAGCAGCGCAAACGTGATGATCAGCAAAACGATCTCCGCCACATACACAGCGATGTAGCCCGTAGCCACGTCGCCGGAGGTGTGCGCCACCAGATCGCGCGCAGCGCCGCCGGTGATGCTGCCCAGGCCCATGGCCGTAGTCTGCATCAGGCCCCACAGGCCGACGTAAAGCCCGGCTGTCCTGGTGTCTGCAAGGCCCATCACCAGCGACAGTGTGGAGATGAGGAACAGGCCGCCGGCCAACCCGACGATGGACGCGCCGGCTGCGAACAGCAGGACAGACTTGAGCTGGCTGGTGGCGGCAATCAACGTGAATCCCGCCAGACCAATCAGACAGCCGGCCAGTGTGACAGGCAGCGGTGAATCCAGCCGGGGCACAGCGCGCGACGCGATGAGCATCGCCGCCAGCATGCCGACGCCCCACAGGGCCGTCAGGCGCGTGGTTTCGGTGACCGTCATGCCGAGCACCTGGCCGCCATATGGTTCGAGCAACACATCCTGAGCGTTGAGGCCCAGCGTGCCCACAAAGACGATCAGGAAGAACAGCCGGTTGGCGGGTTTGGAGAGCAGCGCAAACAGCTTCCGCGCCCCGCCTTCGGGGTCTTCTTCCAGATGGACCGGGCGGTCCTGACGGTAGATGGCGGCCAGGCCAAACACGATGAACACGACTGCGCCGGTTTGCATGACCTGGATCAACTTGAACGGCGAGAAGTCCGTCAGCCAGACGCCGATGATGAGCGCGCTAACGATCTGGCCGATGATGAGCATGATCCACAGGAAAGCAACTGCCTTGCCGCGCTCCTGCTTGGGGGTGAGGTCTGTGACGAGGGCCAGGTAGGCCGTCTGCGCGATGTGGGAGCCGATTGCGTAGAGAAAGAAGATGAACGTGCAGACAGCCACGGAGATGGTGAATGGAGTGTGTCCCGGCCCGAACTGCGATGTTTTGCTCAGGAGCCACAACGTCAGCGGGGAGGCGGACAGGCCGGCAAACACCATCATCATGCCATACCAGATGTAAGGCAGGCGGCGGAAGCCAAACGTGCGCTTCTCGCGGTCTGACCACACGCCCATTAACACGCGCACCGGCGCCACCCACAGGCTGAGGCTGAGCAGCCAGCCGACCACGGAGGCGGGGATACCCTCCTCTGCGATCAGGACGCGGTTCAGCGCGCCGTTAAAAACGACGACGCTAAACCCCAGCCCGAACTGGAACAGACTCAGGCGCAGCAGGCGTTTGTTGATTGACATCGGTTGACACAGGCGATTGCGCTGAGGCGCAGACGGCGCGCCTCAGCGCCATAGTTGACTCGACTACGGGGTGACGGGCTTGGGAATGGGCAGCTCTTCAAGCGGCTTGATCAGCGGGGCGCTGACCTGGGCCGGCTGTGGGGCTGTGTTCGACGCGCCCGGCGGCACCACGTAACCGCGATGGCACATGTAGCAGTTCGGCTGCGCCACAGTTTCCGGCGCGGGGAACTGCATCTGCGGCCACCAGTTGATGGCCAGGTCCTGCACCATGCCGATCATGTGGCGTGCCTGGGCCTTCGGCCATTTGAAGCTGCCGTTCTCGACGTAGTACGACGCGAAGTAGCCGCCGTAGTGGCAGAAGTCGCACCCGACGTTGAGCGCAACCGTCTGGTGATACATCTGGTTCTGGTTGCGATAGGTGTCGTTCAGGCCGGCCGGGGTGTCTTTGGTCGCCGTGACTTTGTAGTAGTTCACCTCGCCGGTTTGCGGATCCGGGCGCGCCTTGAGCAACTGCTCGTCAATCATGTCGTAGTTGTAAGGCAGACCGCCGCCTTCGATGCCGAACGCCGCAGGATTGCTGGCCCTGAGTTCCTTGTTCCAGTTCTTCGGCGCGCCGACGTGGCATGTGGCGCACTGAATCTGGTACAGGGGCTGCCCTTCGGGCCGGGGCACGCTGTTGATCCACTTGTTGTTGACCTCGAACTGCATGACCAGCATGTTCTTGGCTGTTGTCTTCTGCGGCAGATCGTAAGCGGCGAAGTTTTGCAGGTTGTGGCAATACTCACAACTCACACCCAGGCCAGCCGAGAAGTAGTTGATCATGTAGTTGAAGACTGTGCCGGTGTTGTTGTAGTCATCGCCGAGATACTGGTTCAACACCTGCACATTCACCGTCTTGGGATTGGCGGTGGCCCATGCGTTATAGGCGGTCAACGCTTCGGCGCTGACCGGCTGAACCTGCACTTTCTTCTCGCGGATGTAGGCGTTGATGTCGGTCATCTGAATGCCGGCGTAGTTGTAGGTGTGCTCACCGCGATAGGTGTACGCCGAAGCCAGGCCCTTGGTCAACAAAAAGGCGAAGACCACCAGTCCCAGGACAACAATGCTGACAGCGACCAGGCCAAACGCCTCCAGACGAAGGATGCCGGCCTGCTTCTCATCGTAAACGGCGATGGCCCCCTTGGGGGTGTCTTCCATCGGTTGAGTGCTCATGCCTGCCTCCTCCTACCGTAGACACGCTGCGACGTTGGTCATTCCCGGCTGGATGACGCCAGGCACGATGCCGGCCCGGCACGCCCACTGGAACCAGTCTGGCTCCACGGGGCCGGAGAAGATAACGCCCAGCGCGCCGGCCACCATCGACACCACGGCAATAGCGATCGCCCAGGTGT
>DAOTYS010000437.1:0-1507 GCA_034434575.1 Thermoflexales bacterium | reverse complement strand
CCGATGGCACGGTGATCGCCGGGGGGACGACTTTCACCAAGACCTGGCGTATGCGGAACACCAGCGGCTGCGACTGGGGCGAGGGCTATACCATCGCGTTCTTCTCGGACACGCCCATGCACCCCACCGGCAGCGAGCCGATCAGTCCGACGCCGAGCAACGCCGTGGCAGAGATCAGTGTGCCGCTGGTGGCGCCGACGCAGGCCGGCGTCTACACAACCACCTGGCGGCTGAAAACCCCCACCGGTCAGTTCTTCGGCAATCGCGTGTTCGCCGTAATCCGCGTGCCTTGAACGGCATACAGGCGCACCTGCCACAACCCGGCGTTGCCGCGGAAGCTGAGCGCCAGGCCGTGTTGCCCGGCGACCGCATCCACCGCCTGGGCAGCGTGGACATGAAACGACATTGGCTCGGGCTGAAGGCGCTCAAACAGGTTGAGGGCCCAAACTCCCGCCTTTATCCACCAGGTATCTCGCGGGAAGACCAGGCCGAGGAGACGGCGGGCGCGCGTGGCTGCCGCGCCGACCAGCCCCGGCATATCGGCGTAGCAACAGATCACCCGGTCGAGGGTGACTACGTCGGCTGGCTCGACAGCCTCGGCCAGGGCGACAAAGTCGCCGTGAAGATAGGTCACCCGATCGGCAAAGCCGCGCCGCTCGGCTTCGCAGCGCGCCGCAGCCAGGAAGGCGCTGGCCGCGTCCACCCCCACGGCTCGTCCAAGGCCGGCAGCGAACAGCTCGTGCTGAATTGCACCTACGCCGCCGCCGATGTCGAGCAGCGTCGCCTCGCGGATGTCTGTGTGCGATTGAATCGCCTGCAGCAACAGGCGCGTTGGCTTCGTCGGCCCATGCTTTCGGTAGGCCGCCAGGTCCTTCTCGGCATAGGCTGCGTCAAAGGTCCTCTCGAAGGCCCGGCAACCGGGGGCAGTGCAGCACTTCATCGCTTTGGTCACCGATGCTAACCTACTCGACCGCTGCCTCCGTGGTTGGCGCAATGTTCGGCGCAAAGGCGTCGAGTATTTCGCGTGGGATGCGCCGGGGCGCGCCGGTCGCTACATCGGCGCACACGCCAAGCACGTTGATGCGCGCCAGCAATGCGCCGTCGGACGGACGCCTGACCTGGAAGTGGCGCATGGCAGTTGCCCGTTTGACTTCGGAGAGCCAGGCGACGATTTCGACCTCATCGTCGAATAAGGCCGGCTGCAGGTATTCGATCCACATGCGCCGGTAGAAGATGCCGATGCCTGTGGCAGCCATGCGCGCAGCCGGCCAGCCGTAGTGGGCGATGCACTGCATGCCGCAGTCCTCGGCCCATTCGGCGTAGATGGCGTTGTTCACGTGACCGGCTGAGTCGCATTCGCGCCACTGCGTGCGCCTGCGCAAGCGATAGGCGCCTGCCGGCGGCGGCGGGGCAACTGGAAATTTCTCGCGCAGCGCAGGCTGTTCGGGCCGGCCATCGGGGAAGAAGCTGGAGATCAGTTCCTGGGGGATGACGGCCGGCTTCTGCG
>DAOTYS010000436.1:0-14072 GCA_034434575.1 Thermoflexales bacterium | reverse complement strand
GTGCAGCAGTTGCGGCGCGCGCGGGCCTTTCAGCCCCCAGTAGAACATGATGGCCGACGAGGTGTGCTTCATGCGCTTCAGCCGCTCGGCTTTGGGGCTGGCCGGCAAGAGCTGGTCGTACACATAGGGCAGGTCGGCGTTGGCGATGACGATATCGGCCGGGATGTGTTCGCCGCCGGCCAGCGTGACGCCGGTGACGCGCCGGCGCGCATCGTCCACATCGATGCGCGCCGCCGGCGCGTTGTAGTGGAAGGTCGCGCCGTTCTTTTTGGCGATGGCGGTCAGGCTTTCAATCACCCGATACATGCCCCCGCGCGGAAACCACACGCCTTCGCCCAGTTCGGTGTATTGCAGCAGCGTGTAGGTGGCCATGGCGTCGTAGGGGCTGGTTCCCAGATACACGTTCTGGAACGAAAATGCCGCGCGCAGCCGTTGGTCTTTGAAGAAGTGGCTGATGTGCGGGTAGTGCTTTTGCAGCGCCTTCAACTCGAACAACAGCGGCAGGTTTGCCGGCGCCAGGTACTGCGCCAGATTGTAGAAGTTGCGATCCACAAAGTAGCGGATCGACTTCCAGTAGTGGCCGTAGCCGTCGTGGAGGAAGCGCAGGTAAGCGTCGAACGAGCCGGGTTCGATGGCGTTGAGCTGCTCGCGCATGCGCACCAGGTCGCCGGTCAAGTCGATCCACGAGCCGTCGTGAAAGTGCACGCGGTAAGTGGGGTCAAGTCGGATGAGATCGAGGTGATCCTCCATGCGCTCGCCGAGGTCGGTGTAGGTCTGGCGAAACACGTCGGGCATGAGGAACAACGACGGCCCCATGTCGAATGTGAAGCCGTCGCGCTTGAGGACTGCGGTGCGTCCGCCGGGGGCGCTGTTCTTCTCAAGCACCGTCACGCGATAGCCGCGCCGGGCCAGGCGCGCCGCAACGGCAATCCCGCCAATGCCGGCGCCAATGACAACAACCGATGTCATGTCGAAACCTCCTGTGTTGCGCACTGCGTGTTGCAGTGCTGCGCATTATGGCGCGGAGCGACAAATGTCACACGCCCCCTGCTCCCCCGCTCCGGTTGGTGAGCCTGTCGAACCGCCGCTCGCTACCCCGGCCGCACGTGCCCGTCGCCTTCCACAACCCACTTGTAGCTGGTCAGCTCGCGCAGGCCCATCGGCCCTCTGGCGTGAATGCGTTGCGTGCTGATGGCGACTTCTGCGCCGAGGCCGAATTGCCCGCCGTCATTGAAGCGGGTGCTGGCGTTGACAAACACGCCGCACGAGTCCACCTCGTTCACAAAGCGGGCGATGTGATCGGGATTGCGCGACACAATGCCGTCGGAGTGATCCATCGAATGGGCTTCGATGAAGGCGATGGCGTCATCCAGCGAATCCACGACTTTGACGCCGGCCACCAGCGAGAGCCACTCGGTGTCCCAGTCTGGCGGGGCTGCCGGCTGAAAGTCGGCATTGGGGACATGCCGGCTGAAGATATCGCAGGCGCGCGGATCGCAGCGGAAACTGACGCCGGCCTCGCCCAGTCGCCCGGCCATCTTCGGGATGAACGCCTCGGCGATGTCGCGGTGGACGATCACCGTGCCCAGCGCATTGCACACGGTCGGCTTTTGCACTTTGGCGTTGAACAGGATGTCGAGCGCCATGTCCTGGTCGGCGGTCTCGTCCACGTAAATGTGGTTGATGCCCATGCCGCCGGTGATGACGGGAATCGTGCTGTTCTTGCGGCATAGATCATGCAGCGCGGCCCCGCCGCGTGGAATGATGAGGTCCACATAGTCAGTCAGCCGCAGGAGTTCCATGATCCGCGCGCGGTCGGTGTCATCGACGAACGACACTGCTTCGCGCGGCAGGCCGTTGGCGGCCAAAGCCTCATGCGCCACGCCGACCAGCGCGCGGTTGGAGTGAATCGTCTCGCTGCCGCCGCGCAGGATGCAGGCGTTGCCGCTCTTGATGGCCAGCGCGGCGATATCGATCGTGACGTTGGGCCGTGATTCGTAGATCACGCCCAGCACGCCCAGCGGAATGCGGCGCTTATGCAGGCGCAGGCCGTTGGGCAGCGTGACGGCGTCAAACGGCTCGCCGACCGGATCGGGCAACTCGGCCACCTTGAGCACATCGCCGGCGATGAGGCGCAGACGCTTCTCGTTGAGCGTGAGCCGGTCGATGAAATACGGCGCGACGCCTTTGGCAGTGGCGTATTCGATGTCTCTGGCATTGGCCGTCAGGATGTCATTGAGCCGGCGGGTCAGCCCTTCTGCCAGTGCGCGCAGGGTTGCGTTTTTCTGCGAGGTGTCGGCGCGGGCCAGGATGCGAGCGGCTTGTTTGGCTTGCGCGCCGAGCAGGGTCATGTCAGACATGCGCGCAATCTTAGCACCGAGCCTGGCGCGGGGAAAGATGGGCGGCTATGCATCCGCCGGCCCCGGCTGCCAGCCGGTCGTTGCCGCCCATTCCTCGGCTGCGAAATAAATCAGATCCACCGCCGCATCTTTGACTTCGGGATAACGTTGTGGATCGGACAGGTGTTCTGCCAGCCGGCGTTTCAGCTCAGCATAGGCCGCTGCGCTGGCCGGGTGCGCCCGCAGGTAGTCGCGGAACAGCAACGGATAGCGTTGATTGGGCCGGCCCGCCATGCGCACATGCGTGTTCGTCCGGCGCTGGCCCGGCGGCGGACGAAAGAACACCTTTTCCCAGTCGCTTTCCGGCCCCTCTGCATTGGGCGGGCGATGGTCGCGGCAGTTGGCTTCCACGCGCGTGTAGCCGGCTGATTCCAGAGCGGCGATCACGGCGCCGTCCAGCCGCGCAACGGTGATCTGAATGTCGATCACGTCTTTGGCCGGCAGGCCGGGCACAGCGGTGGAGCCGATATGGTCGATGCGCAGCGCCAAATCGCCCAGGGCCTGGCGCTGAGCCGAGGCGATTTGCTCAAACTCGGCCGGCCAGCGTGTTTGATAGGGAATGATTTCAACCATGTGGTGATTCTCAAAGAGTGCGCGCCGGCCCTAAGGTGTGCCGGTCATCGGGTCCTCGATTGGCCCGCCGGCCATGCACAGCGGGCACTGGTCGGGCATCCACAGGTTGAATGCGCGCCTGCCCAGCGATGCCAGCGGAACGCCCCGCCCGGTGAAGTGCTCGACCGCCTTGTCGCCGAGCAACAACAGACAACCGACCACGATTGTCGCGGCTCCTGCCGCGTCCAGCGCCGCTGCTGTTGCGCGCACAGAAGATCCGGCGCTAATGACGTCGTCCACGACGGCAACGCGCTCGTTGCGGACGCGCTGGCGCAAGTCCGGCGGCAACTGATACTGGGCGGCGAACAGGCGGTTGGCTGTGTCCGTGGGCGCCGGCTGGCAAAAGTAGAAGCGCGCCCCTAGATGCGAGGCGATGGCCTGAGCCAGAAACGCGCCGCCGAGAAGCGGACCGCAGATGGCAGTAGGCTCATAGGCTTGCAGCAACCCGGCCAGCGCTGCGACCTGTGGCGCGATGTCGCGCGGAGACAAGAAGAGCGCGTCGAGGTTGAGCCATAGGTCTGTGTGATAGCCCGATTCGAGCCGGAAATGGCCATGCCGCGCCGGCAGCGCGTTCAGAATGTGATCCATGCAGATGCGTCGATCATACTCCGTCATGCCCGGTACAATGTGCCGACTGCCGATCGATGAGAACTTTTGTCCGACCGCACCCTCTGCCATGCGCACATTTGCTCACGTCCTACGCCAGACCTTCCAGGAATGTCCCGATCGCGTTGCCGCGCAGGTGATGCTGGCGCGCCAGCCAGACATTCCGATGACATATGGCGCGCTGGCGCGTGGGGCCGCCGGCTACGCGAGGGCGCTGGCGCAGGCTGGCATTGGGCCGGGCGAAGTGGTGGTCACGATTCTGCAACACGGCGAGGCGCTGATTCACGCTTTCTGGGGCGCTGTGCTGCACGGCGCGATTCCGTCCATCCTGCCTTTTCTGACCGAGAAACTGGCGCCGGACAAGTACCGGCGCGATCTGGCGGCGTTGATCGACGTGACGGCGCCGGCGGCGGTGATCACCGATCAGGTCTTCGCGCCGGAGGTCGAACAGGCGATGCGCGCCAGCGCGCGCAACTCGGTGCGGCGGGTGGTGTGTTGTGAAAGCGTGACGCCGATTGAGCCGGATATGACGGGATGGGGCGGTCTGGCCCGCCAGCCCGATGACATCGTGTTGTTGCAGCACTCCAGCGGCACGACCGGCTTGCAGAAGGGCGTGGCGCTCTCGCACCGCGCTGTGTTCAACCAGTTGGACGCCTACGCGCGCGCCATTCGCCTCACGCAGGACGATGTGATCGTGAGCTGGCTGCCGCTCTATCACGATATGGGATTGATCGCCTCGTTCGTGATGCCTATTCTCAGCCGTGTGCCGGTGGCGATGATGTCGCCATTCGATTGGGTGCGCGCGCCGGCGCGGCTCATGCAGGCCATCACGCGCTATCGCGGCACGCTGTGCTGGCTGCCCAACTTCGCCTACAACTTCTGCGCGCAGAAAATCCGCCCGCGCGACCTGGAAGGCGTCGATCTGTCCAGCCTGCGCGCGGTGACGAATTGCTCCGAGCCGATTCACTGGAGCAGCCACCAGGTTTTTCTGGACAGGTTTGCGCCGTATGGCCTGCGGCCGGATGCGCTGGCCGTGTCATATGCCATGGCCGAGAATGTGTTTGGGGTGACCCAGGGCGGCATCGACGCGCCGGTGGTGGTGGATGAGATCGATGCGCGGGCGTTTGTCACAGAAGGCGTGGCGGCGCCGGCGCGCTCCGCCGGCGACAGCCTGCGGCTGGTGTCATCAGGCCGGCCCATCGACAACACCCGCGTGCGCGCGCTCGACGCGGAGCGCCGGGAACTGCCGGATCGCCGGGTGGGCGAGCTGGCCATTCAAAGCGATTGCATGTTGACCGGCTATTACCACCGCGACGACTTGACAGAGCAGGCGTTTCACCAGGGCTGGTTCCTCACCGGCGATCTGGGCTACATCGCCGACGGTGAAGTGTTTGTGACCGGGCGCAAGAAAGATTTGATCATTGTGGGCGGCAAGAATATCGCGCCGCAGGACCTGGAGCGTGTGGCCGGCGACGTGCCGGGCGTGCATCCGGGCCGGGTGGTGGCCTTTGGCGTCTACAACGAGCTGGCCGGCACCGAGGATGTGGTGATCGTGGCCGAGGCCGACACGGAGGATGAGGACGAGCGGCTGCGCATTGGCGACGCCATTCGCGCCGCTGTCAGTCGCGGTTCGGACGTCGTGTTGCGCGACGCATACGTCGTGGGCGCAAAATGGTTGCTGAAAACCAGCAGCGGCAAGATCGCCCGCTCCGCCAACCGGGACAAATACCTGGCTGAAGTCAAGGGAGCGATTGAGCGATTGAGCGATTGAGCGATTGGGTGATTGGGTGATTGAGCGATTGAGTGATTGGGTGATTGGGTGATCGGCCCAATGACTCAATGGCGCAATGGCGCAATGACTCAATGACTCAATGACTCAATCCCCCAATGACTCAATCTCCCAATGACTCAATGGCCCAATCGCCCAATGCGTCAGTTTGCGGATAGCGCCCTGGATGGCAACAGTTGCGCCGCCAGCGCCAGACACTGCCGTTTGTAGCGTTGCGCGGCAGCGCGGTTGTTGCGCCGCCACACTTCGATGGGCATGTATTTCTGCACTTCGTAGAGCAGATAGAACTGCCGGCGCACAGCGGCAGCGGTTGAGGTGTCGCGGGCGGCGCCGTATCCTTGCCAAAACGCCGGCTTGCTGATGCCGCAGTAGTCGAGCACGGCAAACTCGATCTCCGGGTCGCCCCATAGCGCGCGATCGAAGTCCACCAGACCGGTGACGTTACCGGAGTCGTCCACCAGAATGTTCTGGCTCCAGACATCCATGTGCAACAAGCGCGGGACAACAGGCCGGTCGAAATAGCGCCGGTAGTAGTCGAGCAGGTCGCGCATGGCCTGGCCTTCTTCCGGCGAATATCCTTCGCAGGCGACCACATCGTCCAATAGCTTGTGCCACATGATGCGAAAAGCCTCCCACCACGTGGATTGCGGGGACATCGGGTGATGCGGGCCGACATAGCCGTGCAGGGGCCGGCCCAGGCAGTTTTCAGCCGTCAGTGAGTGAAGCTGGCGCAGACACTCGCCGGTCTGCTGCAACGCGCGATCAAGCCGGCCCTGGGTGAGGTTCGCGGCGGCGCTGAGCGGGATGCCGGACAGCGCCGTCATGATGAGATAGTCGCGGTCAAGGCGCGCGCGGCTGAAATCATAGTGCATCACGTCGGCGACGGGGATGGGCAGACGCTCGCGGATGAGCGCGTGCAGCGCCGGCTCCTGGCGCATCATGCGCGTTTCGTAGAACAGATAGCCGGCGCCGTCGGGCGGGGCGACGCGCAGCACATGCGAGCCGGCGGCGCTTTCGACGTAGTACGAGCGGTTGTGCTTGCCGGCGGGGATGGGGACTAGCCGCACAGCCGGCGCGTCAACGCGCAATGCATCGGCGACCAGACCGGTCAGAAGATTGAGATCGAGAGATTCAGCCACAGATTGCCGCAGGCAATCTTATCATCGAGGATGGCCGCGCCATGCCGCTCCGAATCTTCCGCCTTTGTTGACAGACCTTGTGTAAACGATTACACTTGTCGTGTAAACGATTACAGCGCCTCTCTCGCAACAGCGGCAGCAATGCGCGCGAAAACGGTTGCGCTGCGAAGCTGTTTCGCGCGAAGCGCGTGGTCTATAATTCGCAATGCCATGTTCTTCCGGGCCGAAGCAGAGCGCAGTGTTCAGCGCGTCAAATTCGGTGTGCATTTTGGACAGCAAACCACAGTTGCGCGCGCCGAATGCTCGACTGCAACTCATCCATTGGAACATGAGCGCCTGCCTGCTTCTTCCGATGAGGAGGTGAATCAGCCAGAAATATCCGCAGCCAATCCCCTTTTTTGCTGATCGCGCCGCGTCTTTGTTGCGGCGCGGCAAAAACCACAGACCGCGTTCGCCAGTTCAGGAGTCTTTTTCAAGTTAAGGAGGACGAGAGAACCATGAAACACGCCAAGATGCGAATCGGATTGCTGGCCAGCGCCGCATTGATGATTGCCAGTTGCGGCGGCCCGGCCCCTGCGCCCGAATCTCCCACCGCAGCCCCGCCGCCGGCACAGCCCACTCCCACGGCCGCGATGGCTGCTCCAACAGAACCCCCCGCTCCCGCTGCAGCGCCATCCAAGTACAACGAGGCGCCCGATCTGGCCGAGCTGGTGAAAAGTGGCGCGCTGCCCCCCGTGGACGAGCGCCTGCCGGCTGATCCAGTCGTCACGCCGGTGCGCGAAGCCATCGGCAAATATGGCGGCACGATCCAGACGGCGAGCTGGTGGCCGGGCGTCGGCAACGTGCTGCTGTACATTTCTGAGCCGCCCATCAAGTGGAAGGCTGATCTGACCGGCTACGAGCCGGGTCTGGCCGAGAGCTACGAATGGTCGGAGGACGGCAAGACCTTCACGCTGAAGCTGCGCAAGGGCCTGAAGTGGTCGGATGGCCAGCCCTACACCAGCGCCGACTGGCAGTTCTGGTATGAGGACGTGCTGAAGGACGAGGACTACAAGGCCATCGCAAAACCTAGCTACCTGAGGAAGTCGGACGGATCATTCATCGATATGGAGTTTCCCGATGACTTCACCGTGGTGTGGAAGTCGGATCAGCCGATGTGGATCAACCCGTTTTACATGGCGCAAGGCTACTGGGAGTTTGCCAACTCGATGATGAAGCCGGCGCACTATCTGAAGCAGTTCCACCCCAAGTACACGCCGGACAAGACTTACGATGACTTGCAGAAAGCCGACCAGTGGTGGCAGACGCCCGGTTATCCCTGTCTGTTCGCCTGGTGCCTGACCGATGTGTCGCAGGACGGCCAGAACTACAGGTTCACCCGCAACCCGTATTACTGGCGCGTGGACGAGCAGGGCAATCAGTTGCCCTACATCGACGCCATTGCAGTGGAACTGGTGTCCGATGAACAGGTGCGCATTTTGAACTGCGCTCAGGGGCGCTATGACACCGCGTTCCGCGTTTGCGGCGGCCCGAACGAAATTCCGCTGCTGCGCGAAAAGGCCGAAGCCGGCGGTTATCGCTTCCTGGAGAACTACATGAACGGCGCCGGCGCGTGGCCGGGCTACATGGTCAACCAGTACTATGTCGAAGGCGGCAAGAACTATCCCGATGACACGCCGGAAATGGCCGCCGAGATCCGCGAGCTGCTGCGCGACAAGCGCTTCCGCCAGGCGCTGTCGCTGGGGTTGGATCGCGAGCGCATGATCGACGTGGTGTGGGGCGGCATCGGCGAAGCCAAGGGCGCCACCATCAGCCCGCAGTCGTGGCACTTCGCCAGCCCCGAAGGGCAGGAAGTGTACAAGAAGTGGGCGTCGGCCTACGCCGATTTTGACGCCGAGACAGCCAACAAACTGCTCGATGAAGTCGGCATGAAGAAAGGCGCCGACGGGTTCCGCACCCTGCCCAGCGGCAAACCATTTGAGCTGGTGATCGATGTCAGCGCTTGGGGTGGCAGCCTGAAGGTGCAGGTGGACGCTGCCGCCGAAGCCAAAGCGCAATGGGAGAGCAATCTTGGAATTAAGGTGAGAGTCAACAACCTGGAAGGTCAACCTGAGGAAGGCACTCGTGTCTCCGAAGGTTATTACATGCTGAAGGGCGCGCACATCTCGGAGATTGACATCTGGACCTATCCGGACTGGATCTTCCCGATCGTCAACCGCTACATGTTTCCGCTGGAGGGGCGCTGGTATGAGCAGGGCAAGGAGGCCTGCAAGCCAGTTGAAGGTCAGCCCTATTCGTGCGGCGTGCAGCCCGCGCCCGACAGCCCGGCCGCCAAGCTGCAAGCCCTGTACGAGAAGGGTCAGCAAACCAGGACTATCGAGGATCGCCACAAAGTGGTCTGGGAAGCCATCGATGTGATCGTCAACGAAGGCCCGTTCGTCATCGGTGTGGCCGGCGACCAGCCCATGCCCATCATCGTCAAGAATTACATGCGCAACATTCTGGATTATGGCGTGGTCGGCCCGTGGGCGCCGGCGACTCCGGGCAACCAGATTGCCGCGACGTGGTGGATGGACAAGTAACCCCCCGCGCAATGCAATGACGAGAGGTCCGCGTCCAAAGGCTCGCTATCTGGCTCCACTGCTGTGGGCCGGCTCACGGCGCGCGGCCTGACCAGTGGCGGATGGCCTGGATCCTCCCAGCCATCCGCCACTTCCGCTTTATCTTCCCGTTCGTCCTGCCTGTTCAAGAGGAGAAGCGCAGATGGTGAACTATCTCATCCGCCGGCTGGGATACGCGATCGTCATGGTCGTGCTGGTTTCCTTCGTCAGTTTCGTAATCATTGAGCTGCCCCCCGGCGATTACCTCACTCAAAAAGTCGAGCAACTGCGCGCGCGCGGCGACCGCAGCGCGGAGCAACAAGTAGAGATGCTGCGTGTGCGCTATGGCCTGGACAAACCCTTCCTCGAACGCTACTTTAATTGGGCCGTCAACTTTTTTTTGCGGGGTGACTTTGGAGAGTCATTTGAGTTCGAGCGCCCGGTCAGCGAAATCCTGAGCGCCCGCCTGGGCTACACCGTGATTCTGGCTATTGCCACCACCGTGCTGACCTGGGCGCTGGCCATTCCGCTCGGCGTGTACTCAGCCGTCAAGCAATACTCGCCCGGCGACCAGGTGATTTCCGTCATCAGCTTCATCGGCCTGGGCATGCCCGGCTTCCTGCTGGCGTTAATCATCATGTACTTCGCCATCATCATTTTCAATCTGGAAGTGACCGGGCTGTTTTCACCGCAATACCAGGATGCGCCGTGGAGCATCGAGAAAGTCCTGGACTTGCTGAGCCATTTGTGGATTCCGGCTTTGATCAGCGCGGTGACCGGCATCGGCGGGCTGGTGCGCATCATGCGCGGCAATCTGCTCGACACCCTGGGTCAACCGTTTGTGGAGGCGGCCCGCGCCCGCGGCCTGAAAAATCGCACCGTGACCTGGAAGCACGCCGTGCGCATTGCCATTAACCCCCTCATCACCATCCTCGGTTCGGACGTGTTCCCCAGCATCATCGTCGGCTCGTCGCTGGTGGCCATCGTGCTCAACCTGCCGACCATCGGGCCGGTGTTTGTGGATTCGCTGCGCAAGCTGGACATGTATCTGGCCGGCACCTGCATCGTCTTTCTCACCATCATGTTGCTTGTGGGCAACCTGGTCGCCGACTTGTTGCTGGCCTGGGTGGACCCCCGCATTCGACTGGAGTGACACGCGCCACATCACCCAAACCCACACCCGATCCGCATCGTATGTGGCAGAGAGAGAGAAGGAGTAACCGATGGCTGTTGCATCCGCACCTTCGGCCTTGCCGCTGGGCAAAAAGAAAGAATTCAGCCAGAGCTACTGGAGCCTGGTCTGGTACCGTTTCAAAAAGAACAAACTGGGTGTCGTGGGCGGCGTTTTATTGATCGCGCTGTATGTGTCCTTTGTCGCCCTGCCCGAGTTCATCTCCCCCTACGCTCTGGAGAATCGCAGCAATTTCGTCGAGGCGCCGCCCACCCCCATTCGATTTGTGGACGCCAATGGTCAGTTTCAGGCGCCTTTTATCTACGGCCTGGAGCGCAGAGTGGACCAGGTCAGACGCCTGCGCACCTGGGTTGAAGACCCCAACCGCAAATATCCGCTTCGCTTGTTTGTGCAGGGCGATTCGTATCAATTGTTTGGGCTGATTCCCACCAATCTGCATCTATTCGGGCTCGAGGCGGATCAAAAGGAAGCCCGCCTGTTCATCATGGGGGCCGACGCGCTGGGGCGCGACTTCTTCACACGCATCATGTATGGCGGCCGGCTGTCTCTGATGATCGGCCTGATCGGCCAGTTCCTGACGCTGGCGCTGGGCGCGTCGCTGGGCGTCATCTCCGGCTACTATGGCGGCGCGACGGACATGTTCGTGCAGCGCTTCACCGAATTTCTGGCCGCCTTCCCCAACATCCCGCTGTTCATGGCGCTGTCGGCGGCCATCCCGGTATTCTGGTCTCCCATAGCGGTCTATTTCATGTTGACCCTGATCCTGGCGTTCCTGGGATGGGGCGGCTTGGCCCGCCAGGTGCGCGGGCTGGTGCTGTCGTTGCGCGAGCGTGAATACGCCCTGGCCGCCAAGAGTTTCGGCGCCAAAGACTCGCGCATCATGTTCCGGCACCTCTTGCCCGGCGCGATGAGCCACGTCATCGTCATCGCCACCCTCTCCATTCCGGGCATGATTCTGGCGGAGACAGCGCTGAGCTGGTTGGGTCTGGGCTTGCGCCCGCCGCTCACCAGTTGGGGCACCCTGCTCCAGGACGCCGCCACCGTGCGCGCCATTCGCTTCACCCCCTGGTTGTTGTGGACCGTGCCGCCCATTTTGCTCACCGTCCTCACCTACAACATGCTGGGCGACGGTTTGCGCGACGCGCTGGACCCCTACAGCGGGCGCTAGCATCAGGAGATGACTATGGAAACCCGATCTCCCACCGCCTCTTCGTCTTCCGCATCGCCGGCTGTTGCCGAAGCCGATGCGCGCGAGCCGCTCATCGAAGTCCGCGATCTCAAAGTGGAATTCAACATTCGCGGCGGCGTCGTCAAGGCTGTCGATGGCCTGACCTTCGACATCAAGCGCGGCCAGACCATGGGCATCATCGGCGAGAGCGGCTGCGGCAAGTCAGTCACGGCCCGCGCCATTCTGCGGATGATTCCCAAACCCGGCAAAATCACCGGCGGCAACATCCTGTATCACCGCCGGCGGCGGCTGGCCGGCCCCGGCCAGCAGGCCGCATCCGCCGAAACCAAACTCATCGACCTGACCACCCTTGACCCCGACGGCGAGACCATCCGCCAGATTCGCGGCGGCGAAATCGCCATGATCTTCCAGGAGCCGATGAGTTCCCTCACGCCGGTGTACACCGCCGGCACGCACATCAACGAGGCCGTCACCCTGCATCGTCTGTTGCCGGTCAAAAAACTGGGCGATCAGATGGCCGACAAGATCATGGAATATCGCCATGTCACGCGCGAGGAAGCGCGCGAGATTGCTGTGCAGATGTTGCGCCGCGTCGGCATCCCCAAACCCGAACAGCGCGTCGATAGCTATCCGCATCAACTATCGGGCGGCCAGCGCCAGCGTGTGATGATCGCCATCGCCCTGTCCACCGAGCCGGCCATGTTGATCGCCGACGAGCCAACCACCGCGCTTGACGTGTCCATCGAAGCCCAAATCCTCGACATCATGCGCGATTTGCAGGCCAGCGCCAACATGGCCATCATGTTCATCACCCACAACCTCGGCGTGATCGCCAGCATGGCCGATGAGATCGTGGTGATGTACATGGGCAAACAGGTCGAGCGCGCCAAAGTGGTCGATCTGTTCTATAACCCCAGGCATCCCTACACAAAGGCGCTGCTGCAATCCGTGCCCAAGCTGGGCCCCAAGACCGGCCAGCGCCTGGCGTCCATCGAAGGCATGGTGCCCGATCCACTGCGCCTCCCGACCGGTTGCGTGTTCCATCCGCGCTGCCCGGCCTTCATGCCCGGCAGATGCGACCAGACCGTGCCGCGTTGGGTGGAAGCCAGCCCCGGCCACTGGACGCGCTGTCTGCTTTATGAGGAGTGATCGAGATGACACCGGCATCCCAGACTGCACAGACCGATAACATCCTGCTGGAAGTCAAGAACCTCAAGAAGTACTTCCCGATCCAGAAGGGGCTTCTGCGGCGCACCGTGGGCTATGTCCGCGCGGTGGACGACGTCAGCCTGTACCTGCGCGAAGGCGAAACACTGGGATTGGTGGGTGAAAGCGGTTGCGGCAAAACCACCGCCAGCCGCTGTATCATCCGCCTGTACGAGCCGACCGCCGGCGAGGTCTGGTTCAAGTCGCGCGCGTTGTCGAAGAATGGTCAGCCCAGGCGGGTCAACCTGGTCAGCCTCAACCGCGAGGAGATCACCAAAACCCGCGAAGAGATCGCCATGATCTTCCAGGACCCCATCAACTCGCTCAACCCGCGCATGTCCGTGTCTGACATCATCGCCGAGCCGATGGTCATCCACGGCAAGTACGATCCGCGCCACAGCGAGGAAGTGATCGTCAACCTGCTGCAACGCGTCGGTTTGAGGCCGGATCACCTGCGCCGCTACCCGCACGAATTCTCCGGCGGCCAGCGTCAGCGCATTGGCATTGCCCGCGCCCTGGCGCTCAACCCGCGCCTGGTGCTGTGCGACGAGCCGGTCTCCGCCCTCGACGTGTCGATCCAGGCCCAGACCCTCAACCTGCTCCAGGACTTGCAGCGCGACTTCAACCTGTCTTACATCTTTGTCGCGCACGATCTCAGCGTGGTGCAGCACATTTCCGATCGCGTCGCCGTCATGTACGTGGGCAAAGTGGTCGAAATGGCTTCCTCCGAGGTGTTGTACCAAAACCCGCTGCACCCGTATACCGAGGCGCTGCTGTCCTCGGTGCCCAAGGCCGATCCCAAGTACAAGTCTGCGCGCATCATCATGCAGGGCGACGTCGCCGACCCGTCCAATCCGCCCAGCGGCTGCTACTTCCATCCGCGCTGTCGCTATGCGGTGGACCTGTGCAAGCAAAAAGCGCCGGAATTCCGCGAACTGAAGCCGGATCACTGGGTGTCCTGCCATCGCGCAGAGGAATTGCAACTGGCGGGCATCTGAGCGCGTCTGCGGCGGCGATGCCCTCGGCATTGCCGCAGAGACGCCGGAGCGAACAGATTATGAGCGCGACACCTTCTCGACACCCTGCCGTTTCGGTCGCGGTCTTCCTGTTGTGGCTGGTCACAGCCGCGTTGACGCTGTGGAATGTCTATGCGCTGTGGCAGTTGTCCGTTCTGCTGTACGCCCGGCTGGCGATTGGCGCCGGCGCCGATGTGCGCGCCGGCGCTGTGCTCGCCAATGCGCTGTTGATCGTGTTCGCGCTGGCCGGCATCGCCTTCATCATTCTCAGCGGCGAATATCACCGCCATTACGCCGGCCAGTCGCGCTCGTGGCGAACCTTCG
>DAOTYS010000435.1:0-1638 GCA_034434575.1 Thermoflexales bacterium | reverse complement strand
ATCGACACGCGCTGCGTGGAATTCGAGGAGCCGGAGATCACCGGCTACGAACTGCTGCGACGCTCCGGCCTGCCGCTCGTGATTGCGCCGGGCAGCTTCGGCGCAGCAGTGTGCAAGATCGGCGCACAGGGCTGCGACTATCCAGGGCAGTCCTGCTTCTGCCAGTGCGAGAACATGAACGCCGGTTGCGTGTACTGGATTTCATTTCTGCACGTCAACGGGGCATGGAAATATGCCACCCTGGGCGCATCAAACACAAAGGTGAAAGAGGGCGATCTGCAAGCATGGGTGTGGGGGTCGAGCCGGGGTGATAGCAGTGAAGGAACGAGCGCACCATTGCCTCCGGCGATGACCTTCGATCAGATATGCCCCGCGACGCAGGCAAGCGCGCAGGCAAGCGCGCAAAGCGAAGCGACCACACCGACAGCCAGTTTGTCTCCCACGACCGCGCCGGCTGCGACGCCGGCTGCGACGCCGCAAGCCGGCGCAGATACGAACAGCAGCGGACTGATCGTGTTTGGCATGATTGTTGTCGCCTTGAGCGCGATTCTTGTTGCAACCGCCGGGGCCAGGCGGCGCGAAACAAACACAAGCAGCAGAAACTAACATGACGGCGCGTGAAATTGCATCCAGACCCTTCATCTCCCGGCGCGCCGCATGGTTGAGCGCCGGCAGGCTGGCGCTGACAGGCAGCGCTGCGCAGAAGTTGCTCAGCGTCGGCATCTACACCTTGACGGCGCTCATCGGCGTTTTCATCTTTCTGTACCCGTTCCTGGCGGGCAACGTGGCGCAACAACCGTTCGACGCCGGCATGCAGAGCGCCGGCAGCGTTTCATCGCCGCTGGCATTCGCCCTGGCCATCGGGTTGTGCCTGGCTGCGCTGGCCGTCGAGGCCCAGGGCCAGGCAATGAGCGCCAAACTGGTGGCCTTGCTGGGCGTGCTGATTGCCATTAACTCGGCGCTGCGTGTGGCTGAGACGGCATTTCCCGGACCTGGCGGCTTCACGCCTGTCTTTCTGCTCATCATCCTGAGCGGCTATGTCTTTGGCGCGCGGTTTGGCTTTTTGACGGGAGCGCTGACTTTGCTGGTATCCGCGCTGGCCACTGCCGGCGTCGGTCCGTGGCTGCCCTACCAGATGTTCACCGCCGGCTGGATGGGCATGAGCGCCGGCTGGCTGGGACATGCGCGATTGCTCAGGGCGCGCCGCCTGGATCAGGTCGATGCGCAACACCCGTCGTCCAAACTGGAATTGCTGGCGCTGATTGGATTTGGCGTGATGTGGGGATTTCTGTATGGCGCCATCATGAACCTGTGGTTCTGGCCGTTCCAGGCCGGTTCACCGGAACAAAGCTGGCAGGCCGGCCTCAGCGCAGGCGACACAATACAGCGATACGCAGTCTTTTACGTGGCCACCTCGCTCTGGTGGGATTTCTTTGCCGCAGCCGGCAACGCCATTCTGCTGGCTTTGTTCGGCATCCCCACGCTCAAGGCGCTGCAACGGTTCAAGCGCCGATTCCTGTTCGAGACAGACCAGACGTAGAACGTATTGCGTACTGCGTATTGCGTGTTGCGTATTGCGCAGTATGTGTTGGGCTTCTTCGGCGGAGAGATCTGCAATCGACAGCCCACAATCCACAA
>DAOTYS010000434.1:0-7792 GCA_034434575.1 Thermoflexales bacterium | reverse complement strand
TTGTGGAGACGACGACTGCCTTGAGGCCGAACAACGGCTTGCGCGAGAACACCGGCAGGATTTCGGACACGATGCCCATGGCCGGCAGGATCATGATGTACACCGCCGGGTGCGAGTAGAACCAGAACATGTGCTGCCACAGGCGGGCATTGGCTGTGTTGAAGAATTGGGTTGCGAAGTTGCGGTCTGCGATGAGCATGGCCAGGGCAGCTGTCAGCACCGGCGTTGCCAGCAGCACCATGGCGGCTGTGACGATCATCGCCCAGACGAACATGGGAATGCGCCAGACGGTCATGCCCTGCGCGCGCATGGTGTAGGCCGTCACCAGAAAGTTGACTGCGCCCAGAGTGGAGGAGATGCCCAGCAGAACGACGCCGAGCAGCCAGATGTCCATTCCGATCTGGGGCGAGAACTGCTTGTTGGAGAGCGGCACATAGGCGGTCCATGCGGCATTGGACGCGCCGCCGGGCAGCAGGCCCAGGATGCCCAGAACGAATCCGCCTTCCATGACCACGCCGGCAAAGATGAGCAGCCACAGGCTCAGCGCGTTCAGACGGGGGAACGCCACGTCGCGCGCGCCGATCTGCAAGGGCAGGAAGTAGTTGGCAAAGCCGACCAGGCAGGGGATGGTGAAAAGGAAAATCATGCCGGTCCCGTGCATGGTGAAGAGCTGGTTGTAGAGGTCCTGGTTGACGATCTGCAAGCCAGGCGCCGCGAGTTGCAGCCGGATGACCAGAGCCATCAGGCCGGACAGCAGGAAGAACACGAAGGTCGAGGCCAGATACATGATGCCGATGCGCTTGTGGTCGACCGTCGCGAGCCAGCCGGCGATGCCGCGCTTCATGTAGTCTGTGCGGGCGGGAATACTGACAGTTGCCATAGTCCAGAATCCAGAAGGTTAGGAGTCAGGAGTCAGGAGTCAGGAGTCAGAATGCACAATCCCAAATCCCAAGTCCAAAATCCAAAATCCAAAATCCAAAATCCAAAATCAGTTCAGGGTTTCCAAATACGCGACCAGGTCCTCGATGTCTTGAGGTTTGAGGTTCAGGTTGGGCATGGCTGTGCCGGGTTTGATGGCTTGCGGATCATGCAGCCAGGCGCGCAGATTCTCAGGTGTATTGGGGATGACCTCTGCAATGGTGTCATAGGTGGCGAAACGGGTCAGGCTGCGCGGCGCAACTTTGGCCTGCGCCCTGGTGCCATCAATCGAATGGCACGACCAGCAGATGTTCTGGTTCAGGAAGATGTCCTTGCCGCGCTGCGGATTGCCGGCGGCCACCGGGCCGGATACACCCGCCGTCTGTTCCTGATACCACTGGTTGTACTCGTCTTCGGGCAGCGCGCGCACTTTGGAGATCATCTGAGCGTGCGCGACCCCGCAGAAGACATTGCACTGCCCGATGTATTCGCCCGGCGGGACGTTGAACCACACGTAGGACACCTCGCCGGGGTTGACGTACAGCATTGGTCCGAAGGCCGGCATCCACCAGGCGTGAATCACATCGGCGGTGGTCATATCCAGGCGGATGGTTTTGTTGGCCGGCACGACCAGCGTCTCATTTGCCGTCACATTGCCGCCGGGGTACTGGTATTGCCACACCCACTGCCGGCCGACAACTTTGATGACGAGGTCAACCTGTTTGGCTTCTTCGATGCGCCGCAACGCTTCCTTGTCATTGATGTTGTGAACATGCGCGAGCGGCATGGCGGGCGAGCCGCGCGCCGTCATGCGCCCGAGCGTGTCTACTGCGAAGCCGAAGACGACACCGACTACCAGGGCGGGCACAACAGTCCAGGTGATCTCAGCGGCTGTGTGGCCATACACCTGGCTGGGCATTTCGTCGGCGCGGCGCCGGCGAAACCGGATCACCGAATAGACGATCAGCCCTTCAACGAGGATGAAAACGGCGAACGAGAGAAAATAGACGATCCGAAAAAGATCGTCGATGAGTCTGGCGTCATGAGACGCCGGCGGCACCAGCATGCCCTGTCACCTCACATCCCAGATTTCAAACAACCCAGAAAACAACCTGGCAGCATTACCGCTTCACACATCGGCTCCACGGGTTATGTTGCCACTAAGCGAGGGCATTCTAGCGTCGAACTGGGTTTTGGGATGTGACTTTTGTCAGATTCGATGCATGACATTTCTCCTGGTTTTGACGCTCTGCGGTGCATGTGGCTCTCCGGAGCCTGGGCAAAATATGGACGCTTCAGCGCTGCCTGGTGAGTCAGGGAGCAGGCGATGGTAAGCTGTGGCGAATTGCCATGCGAGTGAATTGCGGCGCCGTGTGGCATGAGGCGGGTGTCGGATGTGGAGTCTGACACCTTTGCGCAAGCCCCCGCATTTTTCAAAAGTCCTATGCGCAAATGGTGGTATACTGGCGGCGTTGCCCCAATGGCGCAGTGGATAGCGCGTTTGGTTGCGGACCAAAAGGTCGGGAGTTCGAGTCTCTCTTGGGGCATTTCCGAAGGTCGAAGGATGAAGGATGAAGTGATTCGTCCTTATCGCTTCGGCCTTTGATCGTTTTCAACCATGGCGCATCAAATCGAAGTTGACCGACTGTCCAAACACTATCAGGTGCATGAGAAAGAGCCTGGCCTGGCCGGCAGCCTGCGCGCGTTTTTCGCCCGCAAGTATCGTGTGGTGAAGGCTGTGGAAGAGGTGTCCTTCAGCATCGACGCCGGCGAGATGGTGGGATTCCTTGGCCCGAACGGGGCCGGGAAGACGACCACGCTCAAGGTGCTCTCCGGCCTGCTCTATCCCACCAGCGGCCGGGTCACCGTGATGGGGTTCACCCCTCACAAACGCCAGAACGACTACCTCAAGCAGTTCACGCTGGTGATGGGTCAGAAGCAGCAACTGATGTGGGACCTCCCGCCCATGGAGACGTTTCTGGTCAATCAGGCCATCTATGAAGTGCCCAGGGTGGACTTTCAGGCGATTCTGAAAGAGCTGGATGACCTGCTGGAGTTGGGGCCTCTGCTAAAGAAGCAGGTGCGCAAGTTGTCGCTGGGCGAGCGCATGAAATGCGAACTGGCCGCGGCGCTGTTGCACCGGCCCAAAGTGCTCTTCCTCGACGAGCCAACCATTGGCCTGGATGTGACGATGCAGGCGCGCATCCGCGAATTTATCGCCGAGTACAACCGCCGGCATGGCGCGACTGTCATTCTCACCAGCCACTATATGGCCGATGTGACAGCCCTGTGCGATCGCATCATCGTCATCGACAAAGGGCGCCTGCTCTACGACGGCAACTTCCGCGCGCTGATCGAACGGGTTGCGCCTTACAAAGTGCTGAAGTTGCAGTTCGAGCAGCAGCCCGATCTGGCAGCGCTGGCTCGATTTGGCGCAGTGGCCCGCGCCGACGGCCTGACAGCCGTGCTGCATGTCCCGCGCGCGCATGCTGCCGAGACAGCCGCCAGCCTGCTTGCGCAGATCGAGGTGGACGACATCAACTTCGAGGAGCCGGCGGTCGAGGACATCATTCGCCAGGTGTTCGCCGGCAAGGCCGACGGCCTGTTGCCCGAAGCAAACACAGCGCTGCCGTTGTAGGCGCTGCGCGTGGCGTATCGCGTATTGCGTATTGGGTGGAGTGTGGGCATGCTGTCGAAGTATCTGTCGCTGATGCGGCTGAACTGGGGGCTTTCGCTGGAGTATCGCGCTGAGGGCTTCATCTGGCTGATGACGAACATGTTCAATGTCATCATGCTGCTGGTGTGGCTGAGCATCAGCCGGGCCGGCCCGGTGAACGGCTTTTCTTCCGCCGACTTTGTGGCCTATTACATGATCGGCCTCATCGTGCGTCAATTGACTGCTGCGTGGTCGTCGTGGGAGTTGTCGTTCGCCATCAGCGAAGGCCGGCTGTCGCCACAACTGCTGCGGCCCATCCATCCCATCCACCAGGAAATTACGGCCAACTGGTCGGAAAAGGTGTTGCGCATGACTCTCCTGCTGCCGATCGTGGCGGCAGTGCTCATCCTGACGCCGGGCGTCAGTCTGCATGTCACGCCGGCGTCGTTGCTGACGTTTGCAGTGTCGGTGGCCGGGGCGTGGACGATCTACTTTCTGGCCGATTACTGCGTCGGCATCCTGGCGTTCTGGACGACGCAGGCCACCGCGTTCAGCAATGTGCTGTATGGCCTGAAGATTGTGCTGGGCGGCATTCTGGCGCCGATCCAGATGTTTCCGCCGGCGGTCCAGGCGCTTCTTGAGTGGCTGCCGTTCAAGTACATGCTGGCCTTCAGCAGCGAAATCGCGCTCGGCCAGGCGTCCGGCGAAAGGCTGCTGTTTGGCCTGGCCGTGCAGTGGGCGTGGGTGCTGGCGCTCTGGCTGTTGATGCAGGTGCTATGGCGGCTGGGCATTCGCAGCTATGGCGCGGTGGGAGCGTAGCGGCCGGCGGTTGAGTGGCTTCGGCGGCTTCGACAGGCTCAGCCGCCAGAGCGGAGGGGCAGAATGCGATATGTGAGGTTGTTTGCGCTGTTTCTCAAGGCCAGCTTTCTGGTGGAGTTGGAGTATCGCGCCAACTTTGCCGCGCGGGCGATGGTGTCGGTGTTCTGGGCCGGCGTCACGCTGGCAGGCGCCGGCGTATTCTATTCGCACACCGAGACGATCGGCGGCTGGACGTTCAATGAGGCTCTGGTCATTATCGGTCTGTTCACGTTCATGGGTGGCTTGATCCAGACGTTTCTTCAGCCCAACGTGCAGCGCATCATTGAGATGATCCGGCTTGGCACGCTCGACTTCGTGCTGACAAAGCCGGTCAACAGCCAGTTCATGGCGTCGTTGCGCTACTCCCAGATGTTCAGCATGGTGGATATGCTGCTGGGGGCCGGGATCATCGTGTGGGCCTTCGTTCGGCTGGGCTACGCGCCGGCGCTCGCGGCGTTCGCCGGGTTTGCCGTCATGCTCGGCATGGCTGTGCTGATCGTTTACAGCATCTGGATGGTGATTGCCACGCTGGCGTTCTGGCTGGTGAAGGTCAACAACATGGCGGAGCTGTTCAATTCCGTCTACGATGCCGGCCGTTTCCCGGTGACGACGTATCAGGGTCTGATCCGGTTGGCGTTGACCTTCATCGTTCCCATTGCCTTTATCACCACGTTTCCGGCTCAAAGCGTGCTGGGCCGGCTCGACGCAATCACCCTGCTGGCGGCTGTGGCAATGGGAATGGGGCTGTTCACGGCCAGCGCGCTGTTCTGGCGGCGGGCGGTGCGCAGTTACAGCAGCGCCAGCTCGTAGTCACTCTGGCTGCGAGGCGACCGGCGGCGCGCCGCGCCGCGGCAAGCCGAAACGGTTGACCACCAGTTCGCGGACAGCGGTCGCCAGCCAGTGGCCGGTGATCTTCATTTGCACGCTCCAGGGGGCCGGCTCGATGTGTTTGGCCAGATAGCTGTCGAAGGTGAGCCGCTGCACATCGGGGTCCTGGCACATGGCGGCGAATATCTCGCGCTGAATGTCCCCGTTGTACGAGATGCGCTGCAGGATTTGCAGGAAGCTGTAGGTGGCGCGATAGCGTTTCCACCATTCTGCGTCGTAATCGCGGCGCAGATGATCGGCGGAAGGATGAGCGATGTTCGCGGCAATGGCGCGCGCGGCCATCTCGCCGGATTTCATCGCCCAGTAAATGCCCTCGCCAGACGTGGCCTGCACCAGGCCGGCTGCATCCCCAACCAGCGCGACGCGGTCATAGGACAGATGTTTGCGCGGATGCATGGGCAAATGGTGCGCCTCGAACAGGATGGATTCGCCTTCGCCCAGTTGATCCTTCAGCCGGCTTTTCAGATTGTTGAGCAGCTCGCGGGCGCGCTGGGTCTTGCCGGCGCCGGCGCCAATGCCGGCGGCGACGTGATCGTATTTGGGAAACACCCAGGCGTACAGGTCGGGGCTGACATCGTCGCCCAGGTACAGCGCCGCGCGCTCCTCCCAGTAGCGCATGGCGTGATCGGGCAAATGGATGCGCTCCTGATAGGCGACTGCCATTGGCAGCCGCTCCAGGCCCAGCGTTTTGGCGACGGTGGAGTAGGCCCCGTCCGCGCCGATGACGGCTTCGATCTCCAGCGTGTGGGCGCGGCGCTGTTTGTCTTCATAGAAGGCGCGCGCGCCGCTGGAGCCGATCTCCAGGCCGGTCAACTTGCCTTCAATCAGCGCGGCCCCGCGCTCGACCGCGCGCTGACGGATATAGCGGTCGAACTTCTCGCGCCGCACCATGGCGATGAAGTCGCGGTCGGAGGGATGGCTGCTGGCAACAGGAAACTCGGCGATCTGACGCGGAGATGCCACCACAGCCTTCGTCACCTTGCGATCAATGAGGTCTTCCGGCAGATCGTATTCGCTGAAGACCAGCGGCGGCACGGCGCCGCCGCACGGTTTGACGTAGCTCAAGTCGCGCTCGAGCAGCGCCACATCGACGCCCAGCGCCCGCAAGGCGCACGCGGCGATGCTGCCGCCCACCGACGCTCCCACGACTAATACCGGCTTCATCTCCTGTCCATCCTGCCTTGCTTCAAGTCACAACACGCCCAATCCAATCGCCGCCGCCAACATGCCCCACACATAGAGTGGAATAGCGACGATGTTGTACTTCACGGCCATCTCATTCACGGGATTCCTGACCAGCTTCATCTGAGACGGCCACTGGCCCAGGGTGAACAATGCCACGACGCCTGCGGCGATCGGGCTGCCCCAAATCAGCAGCAAAACGATGACGATGATCTGAGCGGCATTGATGGTGATGACGGCCAGCCAGGCGGCCATTTGCTCGCCGTACAGCACAGGAATGGAGAGAATGCCCATCTGCCGGTCGCCGGCCACGCTCTTGAAGTCGTTGATGGTCATGATGCCGTGCGCGCCAAGCGAGTAGATGATGGCCAGCGCCAGGCTGGGCAGGGTGATCGGGACCTGAAAGGTCAGGTGGCCTGCGATCCAGGCCAGCCCTTCATAGGCAACGGCAACGGTGAAGTTGCCTACCCAGCCATTGCGCTTAAAACGCAGCGGATGCACAGAGTAGGAGATGGCCAGTCCCAGACCGATGGCGCACATCAGCATGACCGAAGGGCCGAGGAACAAGCCAACCAGCAGGGCGGCGATGGCCAGGGCAAAGATCGTCACATAGACTTGCAGTTCACTGACTTTGCCGGAGGGAATCAGCCGGTCAGGCTGGTTGATGGCGTCCACGTCGCGGTCGCAGTAATCGTTGAGCACCTGCGAGAAGCCGGTGAGCAGCGGGCCGGCCATCCCAACGCCGATGGCAATCTTGCCGATGCTCAGCACACTGAGCCAGAAATCGCCCTCCGCAGACAGGTTGAAGTAGATGTTGTGGCTGGCGACAGCCCCAACCATGAACGCCCAGGCCGGGGCAAACCAGGTGTGCGGCTTCATCAGCGTCAGGCTCTTGCGCAGCGCCGCCCTGGCGCTGGTCGAGCGTGATGCCAACAAGCCGGCGTCTTTGAACATGCCAGTCCTCCGTGATGCCAGAATTCGGTCAGCAGGCGGCCCTGACCCTGAGTGATAACGACAGCACCGGAGATCATACAACGTCTCGATGGATTTGGCGAATGAGTTGTGCAAACTCTTGGCAAAGTCCGGCCTCGCGTAAAGGGGGAAAGACTTTTTGGCCCTGCGTCGGCGGCATGTGGGGGGGTGACGATGAGCATGCAGGGCAAACGCATCTAAAGTTTAAGGTTGCTGGCGACCAGGTGCAGCAGGTAGTGCTCGTCCCAACCAGCCAGCAGACGCTTGGACTTGACGCCGAGTTTCTTCGTCCGGTCAGACTTGAGCAGGTTGAGGGCA
>DAOTYS010000433.1:0-19139 GCA_034434575.1 Thermoflexales bacterium | reverse complement strand
AGCCTTTTCCGAGTGATTACTGCAATGGCGTCAGGCACAGGGCCGCTCAACGAAAAAGTACAGTCCTTTGACTGTACTTAGGAGAAAGGTGGTATCTGAGTTGCGATTCAGGCACTCAGTTGGGCGAACGAAATTTGCCTAGCTCTTTTCCGTGTCGATAAGTTGGGCTTTTGCTGCGTACATAATCATCTGGGTCCGATTCTCGAGACGCAGCTTTTGCATGATCTCCAGCACGTGGTATTGGACCGTGCGCTTGGTGATACCGAGATCAACGGCGATCTCTTTGTAGCTCTGCCCCTGGGCGACACGTTTGACAATATCCAACTGGCGTTGGGTCAAGCTAGAGACGCCATGCCACGCTTCTTTGCCACCGGATGCTTCGGTCGTCGGTATGGCTTCGGTCTCGGCCGGTGGGGGCATCTGGGATTGCCGGGCAAAAGCCTCCATGACTTTGGAGGCCATTTCCCGCAGGATCGGGGCTTCGCCGCGCAGAACGCCGGAGAGCAGCGCGACAAACAGGTCTGGTTTCAGGCTCTTCACCAGATAGCCGGAAGCGCCGCTCTTGATGGCTTCGAGCAGGGTGTCGTCGTCCTCCGAGGATGTCAGGATGACGACTTTCACGTCGGGCAACTCGCGGCGGAAAATCCGGGTTGCCTCCAGGCCATCGCAGCGCGGCATGCGGATGTCCATCAACACGACATCGGGTCGCAGTTCCCGGGCGCGCTCGACGGCATCCCTCCCATCGTGCGCTGTGCCGACAATCTCGAATCCCTTGACAGTGAGCAGATTGCGCAGCGCTTCCAGGAACAGAAGGTGGTCATCGACCAACAGGATTTTAAGTTTCTCGGCCATCGCATTTGCTGGATAGGGTTGCCTGAATGGACGCACGGCAAATGGCGCAGCCATCAGACCTCATTGGCGCGAATTCGACATCGCGTGCCCGGCCTGGAGGTTTGAGCGATCTGTTCTGGGCGGGTGCGCGCTGCGCTAGCGATTATAGGGCATTCGGATGATGACCTGGCTGCCGCGCCCAGGCGTCGACTGGATTGCAACGCTGCCGCCCACTTCCCGGGCGCGTTCCTGCATGATGCGCAGGCCGAAGTGTTTGCCATCGGCAGACGCGTCTTCAAGCGCATCCTGCGTGAAACCCTGGCCATCGTCGGAGATTGCGGCGATCAACTGGTTGTGCTCTGAGGTGAGATCCACTGTCACCTTGTTGGCGCGAGCGTGCTTGCGGACATTGCTCAGCGCCTCTTGAATGATGCGCATGAACTGCAACTCGACCTCTGAAGCCAGATCGAAGCCGGACACAGGCTGAGGCGCCCGAAACTCCACCTGGATATTGGTGAGTTCCTCGAACTCGGCCAGGTACTTGCGCAAAGCAGCCATGAAGCCTTGCGGGGCCGGGCGGGTGTATAGATTGCGGATCTGCTCGCGCACATCATTTTGGGTGGCTTGAGCGACATCCGCCAGCCGGCTGAGCATGTCGTCGGCCTCGGCCAGGCAATTTTGCGCCAGCAACTCGCGGATCGTAGCCACCTGCATTTGCACGTAGGACAAATCCTGGCTCAGGTTGTCGTGCAGCTCTCGCGCCAGCATCTCGCGCTCGTGCAGGATCGCCTCGGCACGCTGGCGGCCAATCTGTTCGTTCTCCAGGTGGTTTCGTTCGCTAATGTCGGTGGCGATGCTGACGATGCCGGTGACTGCCCCATTCTGATCGAGGATTGGCGAGAATGTCGTCATGAGCGACACCGGCTCGCCGTTGCGGCGCCGGCATTCCGACTCATAGTTGTGCACCGGCTGCGCGGTCTCGATCACTTGCGCGATGGCCTGGTTGGCGCGCTCATTCGGGCTGCCGCATGCCGCGCTGTATGCTCTGCCGATCAGTTCCTCACGGCGCCAGCCGAATAACTTTTCCGCGCCGGCGTTCCAGGATTGGATGTCGCCGCTTGTGCTGATGGTGACGATGGCATGATCCGAGCTTTCGATCAGCAAGTTCAGATAGCTCGCCTCTTGTTGCAGGGCCAGCTCAACCTGCCGATGGTGCGTGATATCTTCGACCACGCACACAACGCCCGCAGGCTCATCGGGCTTCGACAGTGTTGTCAGGGTCAGCCGCGCCCAAATGGCCCGGCCATCTTTGCAGATCAGCTGTCGCTCCAGTTGATCCTGACTGATTTCGTCTGCGCACAGGCAGCGGACAATCTCCCGGAATGACGGTTCGCCTGCTGCGCCATGATCGGGATGGCTCAATTCGTCAAAGGACTTGCTCTCCAAATCGCCGTCGCCGTATCCGAGCAGCGCCCACAGGGCGCGATTGGCGAGCCGGATCCTGCCGTGTTGATCCGTGAGCGCAATGCTGATGCCGGCCTGCTCAAACATGAGCTGGCGCAATGCGCTTGTGCGCGCTTCCTTCAACCCTTTATTCACGGCTGTCTGTCCTGCCCAAACTTTACCAGATGCTGTGTCATCTGCGAGTGTCCAAAAAGACCCGTAACGCAGCCATTTCTTCGCATGAGCATCGGAGGGCGTGCTGGCGGGCGGTCCTGTTATGGGTCGAGGGGCTGTGCGTGTGCTATTCGGTTCCGCTGATTGCCAAAGGGCAGGTCAAAGGCGTGCTTGAGTTGTACCATCGCAGCTCCCTCAACCCAGACGATGAATGGCAGTCATTCCTCGACGCGATGGCAGTCCAGGCTGCCATCGCTATCGATCACGCCGAACTGGTGGATCGTCTCAGGCGGCTCAACATCGAATTGATGCTGGCCTACGACACGACGTTGGAAGGGTGGGCGCGCGCGCTGGAGTTGATGTGTGGGATGCGCTGCGCTCTGATCGGCCCTATCATCAGGCGTGGCCGGCCGAGGCCGTGAGGCAGTACCTGCTCTCCGAAGCCGGCCGCTCGTTCGACCCCGTTGTCGTCAAACAATTCCTCAGCTTGCTGGATGAAGACGGCTTCGCCTGAAGCACGCCGCGCCCTACGAGTAGGACCGCCCTTTCCACTGCACGCCCCGTCTGCTCATCATCGCGGCAGTTCCCCGCAGCGCGATCATCAGATAGGCCAGCAGCCCCGCCGGCATGGCCCATGCCAGCCGTCCCGGCAGCGCATACAGGCGCGTGAGCGCATCGCGCCAGAACAGCCAGGATGCGCCATAGCCGGCTACGGCCAGAGCAGCCGAAATGGCCTCAGCAGCGCCGGGCCTGGTCACCAATCCGGCGAGCGCCGCCAGCGCCATCACCGGCGGCGCCAGTGTGGTCAGCCCCAAACGCGCGACGCCCCAATAGGATCGCCAGCCGCCAGCCTTGCGCCCAGCCCAGGCGTGCTTGGCAAGTCCTTGCGCAACTTCGCCGGCGCTGTGGTACATCCGCACCCGAATGTGTTCGCCCCCCCACGCCAGACCCAGCCGGTAACCGGCCCGGCGCAGAACCTGGGCAAACTCCACATCCTCCAGGACCTTGTCCTTGACGCACGCATGTCCTCCCACAGCCCGGTAGATTTCGGCGCGGAACATGAAACACTGACCATTGGCAATGGCTTGCCGCCAGGGCGCCTCTGGGTCCTGAGTCTTGCCGGCCGGAAACACCGTCCAGGCGAACTGGAAGAAAACAGGCAGGATCAGGCGTTCTGCCAGCGTCCCCAGTTCGTTGAAGGGAAAAACACTGAGCGCGTCGAGCCGGCGTTGCTGGGCGTCGCGCAGCATGGCCTCCGTCAGGCCGGGCCGGGCCGTTGTGTCGGCGTCCACAAACAACAGCCACTCGCCGCCGGCCAGGCTCGCGCCGTGCTGGCAGGCATTGCACTTGCCCACCCAGCCCGGCGGCAACGGCGGCGCCGACGTGATGCGGATGAGGTCTGGATAACGCGCGGCATAGCCGGCCAGAATTTCGGGCGTTGCGTCTGTCGATTCGTCATCGACCACGATGATCTCGCGCGGTTGCAGCGTCTGACACACCAGGCCGTCCAGACAGCGGGCAATGCTGCCGGCTTCGTTGCGCGCCGGCACGATCACCGACACCTGCGGGCAGGACATCGCAACCTGCGAAGGCGCATCGGCGCGCGCGCTGATGGCCTGCGGTCTGCGCGCCTCATCTTGCCCACAGCCAGCATCCCCTTGCCAGTGTCCGAGTCGATTGCTCAGCCAGCGCCGCAGCCAGCGAGCATCCCGGCCGATCAGCAACAGGATCAGCGCTGTAGTCACAATCACAATAAACGCGGTCATGAGTCACGAGTATAATTTTTGGCTATTCTTTCGCGGTGAATTGCCGCTGCCCGGCCGTGTTGTGCGCGCCATCGGTTGCGTGCAACTGGCGTCGGGTCTCAAGGTTGTTGATGTGAGAGGAGTTATTGACGTGAACAAAACTTTGCGCGTGCTGATTGCGGATGATGAGTCCATCATCCGAATGGGTCTGCGCGCGATTCTGACTGAACTGGGCCATACGGTCTACAGCGCGTCGGACGGTGTCGAAGCGGTCACCCTGGCCTATCGTGAGCAACCGGACATCGCACTGCTCGACGTGCGCATGCCATTCCGCGACGGGCTTGAAGCGGCGGAAGAGATTGTCAAGCAGCGCCCCATTCCGATCATCATTCTGACCGCCTATAACGACAGCGCCCTGCTGGAGCGAGCCACCTCTATTCCTGTGCAGGGGTATCTGATCAAGCCCGTCAAGCGCGACGACCTCATCGCCACCATGCGCGTGGCCATGGCCAGCTTTGCCGATCGCGCCCAACTGAGCGAGAAAGTGGACGAGCTTCAGGAGAAACTGACCGCCCGCAAACTGATCGACCGGGCCAAGGGTTTCCTGATGCAATCGGGCATGACTGAAGAAGAGGCGTATCACACCATTCAGATCCGGGCGCGCTCGCGCCGGACGACGATGAGCACGATTGCCCAGGAGATCATCGACCGGCAGAAGGATGCTGCGCCGGCTGCCGCCTGATCGATGCCGGTCTTGTGTCCGAACCTCGATCTGCGCTCCACCTGCGCGGCGACGCGGACCCAGAGCGCAGATTCGGACACAGACTCTTACGACAATTGATCGATGATGCGGCGCATATCGGCCGGCATGGGCGCGTAAAGCTGCTTTGTCTGCCCTGTGGCCGGCAATTCGAACGCCAGTTCGCTCGCGTGAAGCAGGTGGCGCGGCGCCAGCGCCCGGCTGAGCGGGTCGCGTCGCGTGGCGCCATACAGCGCGTCGCCGACGATCGGATAACCGAGCGAGGCAAAATGAACGCGCAGTTGGTGTGTGCGGCCGGTGGCCGGCTGGGCGCGCACAAAGGAATACGCTGCTCCCTGGCCTAACCTGACGGTGGCCACCGTGGCATCGCCCGCTGAGCCTGTCGAACGGCCGGCCGGCGCCTCGATGACCCGCCCCGCCGCCTCGAAAACCTCTGCCACGGTGTACTCCGTGATTGCCGCGCGCCCATCCACGACAACCGCCATGCGCTTACGGTTTGAGGGGTCCCTGCCGATGGGCTTGTTGATCATGCCGCGCGCCGGCTGCACTGCGCCGACGCAGAGCGCCAGGTAGCGCTTTTTCACCGTGCGCGCCTTGAACTGCGCTTGCAGTGCGCGGTGCGCCTCGGCCGTTTTGGCGATGAGAACGACACCGCTGGTTTCCTTGTCCAGCCGGTGCACGATGCCTGGCCGGTCCCTGTCACCGACGCCGGCGATCTCTGGCGCATGGCTGAGCAGTGCATTGGCCAGTGTGCCACTGGGATTGCCTGCGCCCGGATGCGCCACCAGCCCGGCCGGCTTGTTGATGGCCAACACGTCGTCGTCTTCGTACAAAATGTCCAGCGGGATCGCTTCCGCAACAAGGTCATCCGAGGCCGGCTCAGCAGGCAGGTCGATCTCAATGGCATCGCCGGCGCGGGCGCGAAAGCTGGCGCCGCGGAGGACGCCGTTGACAGTGACACGGCCCTGCTCGATCAGCCGTTGCGCTGCGCTGCGGGTGAGCTCCGGCAGCAGGGCCACAACGATCTTATCAAGCCGGTCGGCGCGCGACGCGCAGAACACGCGCCGGTTCGCCGGCTGGCCCATGGCTTTCATCCTTGATTCTTCATCCTTCTTGCTTTGTTCAGCGCATCCGCCAGCGCCCCGACATCCTCGAACACGGCATCGGCCTGGATGGGGCTGGCTTCGGCCAATCGCCGATCGGTGACGCCGCTCAGAACCAGGATGGTGGGCAGGCCGGCGCGTTGGCCACCCACGATGTCCGTGTCGAGCCGGTCGCCGATCACGGCTGTGTTGGCCGGGGAGCCGCCCATGCGCGTCATGGCTTGCAAGATCATGTCTGGCTGTGGTTTGCCGATGATGATGGGGTCAACGTCTGTGGCGGCGCGCAACAAGGCCAGGGTTGCGCCGTTTCCGGGCACGATGCCGCGCGCGTCAGGGTAGGTCACGTCAGGGTTCGTGCCGATGAACACAGCGCCGGCGCGGATGAGCAGACAGGCTTCGGCCAGCTTGGCGTAGGTCAGGTTGCGATCCCAGCCGACCACCACGTGAGTGGCGCCGTCTGGCTGATCTGGCGGGACGACTGTCAGGCCGGCATGCTGCAACTCTTTGACCAGGCCCGGTTCGCCTATGGCATAAATTCGCGCTGTGGGTGCGTGCAGCTTCAGATAGGCGGCCGTTGCTTGCGGCGATGTCATAATCTCTTCCAGGTCAACGCGCACACCAAAGCCGGCCAGCTTTTTCTGATAATCTTCCACTGTTTTGCTGGCATTGTTGGTTGCCAGCACAAAGCGAAGCCCCAACTCCCGCAGGGTAGCGAAGAAGCGGGAGGTTGGCGGCAAAGGATGGTCGCCGTGCCACAACACACCGTCCATGTCAATGATGAGGTGGCGAATGGCTGAGAGGTTTATCATAACTGGGCGGCAATGCTAAGCATTCTGTCTGTCTTGTCAAGTTGAGTTAACGCGGCTATACTCTCTCTGCTTGTGACTGAGCCGGTTTCCCGACGAAGGCGGCCTCAGTCACTTCTGTTAAAGCGGGGTTCATCATGCAGGAACAGGAATTCCTCACACCAGAGGGTTTGAAGAAGCTCGAAGAGGAACTTGAGTACCTCAAGTCGGTGCGGCGGGCCGAGGTGGCCCAGCGCCTGCACGACGCCATGGAAGAGGGTGAGGTTGAGGAAAACCCTGAGTACGAGGACGCCAAGAACGAACAGGCGTTTGTGGAGGGCCGCATCCTGACGATCGAAACGATTCTCAGCAATGCCGTGCTGATCGAGCATAAAGGGCCGACCCATGAGGTGCGGTTGGGGAGCAAAGTCACCATCTCTGAAGAAGGCTCTAACACCAAAGAGCACTATGTGATCGTCGGATCGGCTGAGGCCGACCCTGCCGCCGGCAAGATCAGCAACGAATCTCCTCTCGGCAAGGCGCTGCTGGGGCGCAAGGCGCACGACGAAGTGATGGTTCAGACGCCCGATGGGCCGATCAAGTACCGTATCGTCAGTGTGTCCAACAAGTAGAGACACACAACCGTAGAGACGCACGACAGTGCGTCTCTACAGGGTGGCGTCGCTAGAAACACACACGAGGGCGTTCGGTTGAACGCCCTTATTCTTTCCAGAAAGCCAGCTTGCCAATGGGCCACAGGATGGGCCTGGGTGTGGTGTGATGAGCAGGCAGTACCTTGTCGGCCCGCCCGGAGCAGGCAAGACCAGTCGCCTGATCGACCGGCTGGTGTCGCTCCTCGAACAAAACGTGCGCCCCGATCGCATCCTGGTTCTGGCGCCCCAACAATCTCAGGCGCGGGGGTTTCGCGGGGCGTTGGCGCGTGTTCAGGGCGCTCATCGTCCGCGCGGCGAGCCGGACATCCATACAATCTACAGTCTGGCCCAGCAGCATGTCAGCCTGTTCTTTCCGCTGATTGCTCCCGTTGCCGGGTTCGGAAACCCGGCCCAGGAGCCAATGGTCATCAACGTCGAGGCAGTCCAGTACATTGTCGATCGTCTGGTCCAGCCGCGTCTTGGGGACTTCGCCGATCTCAAGGTGCCCCGGCCTCGTCTGGTCCGTCAGATCATCGACAACATGAACAAGGCGGCAGTGTGCGGTTTTCCGCTCAATCAGATCGCCGAGAGGCTGGGCGCGGCATGGACGGGCGACTCGCAACGCCTGGTCAGCTACCGGCGAGCGGAGCAAGTGGCGCTTGACTTTCGCCGGTTCTGTCTGGCGCACTCGCTGCTCGACTTCTCCCTGCTCGTGGAGCTGTTCGCCCGGCATCTGCTTCCCACCCGCTCCTATCAGGATTACATCGCCGCGCGCTATCGCCATGTGCTGGCCGACAACCTGGAGGAAAATCCGCCGGTCACGCACGACTTTCTGCGCCTGGTGTTGCGCACGTGCGATTCGGCGCTGTTGGCCGAGGACGACCCCGGCGGCTATCGCTTGTTTCTGGGCGCAGATGTGGAGTCGGCGCGCAGCCTGCGCGCGCACTGTGACGCGGTTGCGCATCTGGATGAGGTCTTCGTCGCCCCGCCGGCAGTTGTCTCGTTCGGTCTCGCCCTGATGGCTCAACTCGATAACGGGAGCAACAGGCAGGGCAGGGCGCGCCCGGCGTCCGCTCATCCGTTGCCGCCGGCGCTGGGCGATTACCCCGGCGCCGCGCGTTACTGGGCAGAGATGGTCGATTGGGTCGTCGAACGCATCCGGCGTCTGTTGGCCGGCGGCGCGCTGCCTTCCGATATGGCCGTGCTTGCCCCCTTTGTCGAAGACGTGCTGCGCTTTGAACTGGAAGAGCGCCTGCGCGCGGATGGGGTTGGGGTATGGTCTGTGCGGCCCTCGCGCCCGCTGTATGACCATCCCCTGGTTCGCGCGCTGGTTGCGCTGGCCCGGCTGGCCCATCCCCACTGGCAACAACCTGTGCCAGCCGGCGATCTGGCCCGGGCGCTGGCCTCACTCATCACAGACCTGGACGTGGCGCGGGCGCAACTCATCGCCGACGCTGCACTGCGCGCCGCCCTGCGCGCCGCCGCGCCCGGCCTGCCGCCGATCGAAGACCCGGCTGTGTGGCTGCGCGTGGGCGATCGCTTCCGCGCGCCGTATGCTGCGTTGTGTCAATGGCTGGCGGACTGGCAGGCGGCGACAACCCGCTCCGGCGCAGGGGCGGAATCGGCGCCGCTCGACCATTTCTGGCAACAGATGTTCTCAGACGTGCTCTCACATCCGGGATTCATGCCGCACGTTGCGCCGGCCAGCGCCATGATCTGTGACCGGCTGATTCGCAGCGCGCGCGCGTTCCATGAAGTGATGGAACGCGCCGGCCCGATCGACACGGCGCCCCATCACGAAGGCGCCGGCCTGCCGGGAATTGCGCCCAGGCCGCTCAGCGTGACCGCGCCTGACTTCGGTCTGGAGTACATCACGATTCTGTCGCAGGGATTGCTGGGCGCGCAATATACGCTCGAGCGCGAACAGCCTGCGGCCGGCCCTGTGGATGCGCAGGCGCCCGGCGCCGGCGATATTCTGCTCGCGCCGGTATATGCCTATCTCACCAGCGACTTCCGATCGCGCTATCAATTCTGGCTCGACGCCAATTCGCTGGGCTGGTACGAGCGCATCTATCAGCCATTGACGCATCCCTATGTGCTCTCGCGCCGCTGGAAGCCGGGCGCGCCCGGTATGGCATGGACCGAAGCCGATGAGCATCGCGAGCGCCAGGCGATGCTGCGCCGGCTGGTCGGCGGCTTGTTGTATCGTTGCTCGGGGCAGGTGTTCGTCGCATCCAGCCGGCTGAGCATGAGCGGTCAGGAGGAAGCCGGCCCGCTGGAACGCGCTATCTGGCGTGTGATAGACGCAGCGTGATGCGGCGTGATGCGGCGTGATGCGGCGTGATGCGCGGCGCCACGGCATCTGCTGAAAGGCGATTGACACACATGGAACTCCGACAGCAACAGGCAGCCATTGCGGCTTACCGTGGCGGTCTGATGGCCGTCTCGGCAGCGCCGGGCAGCGGCAAGACGCACACGCTGGCGGCGCTGGCGGCCCGCCTCATCCAAGACGGCAGCGTGCCGCCTGAATCCGAAGTCCTGGTTGTCACGTTCACCCATTCAGCAGTCGATACCATCCAGGCCCGCATTCGGCGCGCGCTGGAGGCCGAGCGCCTGCCGGCAGAAGGATTCCGCGTCGTGACGCTGCACGGTCTGGCGAATCAGATTGTGCGCGAGCGGCCCGATCTGGCCGGCACGGCTCAGGACTTCCGCATCGACGATGAGTTGAGCGGCCGGCAGACCCTGCCCGAAGCGGCGCGCAGCTTCATCGAAACCGAATACGATTACTGGCGCAGTTTTCTGCCGCCCGACCTGTCCAACCGCCAGGCCGCCGACGTGGAAGCGCAGTGGCGCGAGACCACTCAGCGCGTGGGCAACGAGGTCATCCGGCTGGCCAAGAACCTGCGCCTGACGCCGGCCGACCTGCGCCGTCTGATCGAGGGCAGCCAGGCCGGCGCAGGCGGGCAACTGCCCATTTCCCCGTTCCTGCGCATCGGCGCGGCGATCTACGAACGCTACGAGCGCATTCTGAGCGCCGGCGGCCGGCTGGACTTCGATGATCTGATCTGGCGCGCCATCATCGCCCTGAATAACGATGACGCCTTTCGACGCCGGCTCGGCCAACGCTGGCTTTACATTCTGGAAGACGAGGCGCAGGACAGCACGCCCCTGCAGGAGGAAATCCTGGGGGCGTTGTCGCAGGAGCATGGCAACTGGGTGCGGGTGGGCGATCCGAATCAGGCCATCATGACCACGTTCACCGCGTCGGATGTGCGTTTCTTTCGAGATGAGTTTCCCCGCCGGCCCGGCGTGCGCAAAGCGTCGCTGTCTGCCAGCGGGCGCAGCGCCCAACCCATCATCGATCTGGCAAACCGTCTGGCCGATTGGGCTGTGTTGCGGCATCCAGAGCCGGAAGCGCGTCGCATGGGTCTGTCGAATGAGACGCCCATCGAGCCGGTGGGGCCGGATGATCCGCAGGCGAACCCGCCGGCGGACGAGTGCATCATTCATGTGCAAGCGTTTGGCGATGGCGAGGCGGAGAAGCAGCAGGTGGCCGAAAGCGCCGTCCGCTATGTGCTTCAAAACCCGACGCGCACCTGCGGCGTACTGGTTCCGACCAATGCATTTGGCCGGCTCATTGTCGGCGCGTTGCAGTCCATTCAGGAGCGCCATCAGGACCAGGTGCTGTTTGAGGATCAGTTGCGCAATCCGGCCGGCGTGCGCAACGTCGCGCGCGTGCTGGGTCAGGCGCTGCGCTTTTGCAGTCAGCCGGTCAACTCGGCGGCCCTGGTCGGGCTGCGGCAGGCGCTGGCCGATCTGGCGATCTGGGATCGGCGGGCGGGCAGGGACGAATCGCGCGGCGTGGCGGAAGCGCGGCCGGCCTATGGCGCGCCGGCGAACGACGCGCGCGTGAACACCTTGTTGCGCAGCGCCCGGCTCGAACGCTTGTTGTTCCCGGAGCCGGCCGGCCAGCCGGCATTGCCCGAACGGGTGGTCGTGAGCGGGCCGGAAAAGATCGAGCTGAATCGCCTGGCGGCGCTGGCGGCAAAGTGGCTGCGGGCCAGCGTGCTGCCGGCCGATCAGCTTGTGCTCAGCGTGGCCCACGATGTGTTCCGCCGGGATGAAGACCTGGCCGTCGCGCATGGGCTGGCGGTCAGCCTGCGGCGCTATCTGGTTGTCAATCCGCAGGCGCAACTCGGCGACCTGGCTGAGCAGTTGGACGACATCGCCAGTAATCGGCAGAAGTACATGAGTGACTCGCTGGTCGAGGCGGGATTCGAGCCGGCGCCGGGCGTTATTACTGTGACCACCATGCACAAGGCCAAAGGTCTGGAGTGGGACCGAGTCTACCTGACCAGTGTCGATCAGATCGAGTTCCCTCATGACGTGGACGGCGCTTTTCGCGGCGAACAGTGGTATCTCGAAGGACGCGATCCGGCGACCGAAGCGCGCATGCAACTGCGCGCGCTCCATGATTGGGCCATGCGCGGGACGCCGATGCCTGACGAGCGCGAACTGATCCGACAGGCGCGTCTGGAGTACATCGCCGAGCGATTGCGGCTGCTCTATGTCGGCATCACGCGCGCGCGCCGGGACCTGATCGTCAGCTACAGCCGGCAGCGCCTGGGCCGGCCCAATCAACTGGCGCTGGCGATCGACGCGCTGTTCACATGATCCACAGATGTCAGAGTCAGATGTCCGACACCTCTGAGGTGTCGGACATCTCTATAAGCCCCACCCATCGGAGACGCTATGAATCTGACCGGCCTGCATCTGCTATTGACGCTGAAGTGCCCGCTTGAGTGCGATCACTGTTTCGTCTGGAGCAGCCCGCGCCAGACGGCTACCATGACACTGGCCGATGTCCGTCACATCCTCCGCGACGCGATTCAGCCTGGCGGCATCGAGTGGATCCATTTTGAGGGCGGCGAGCCGTTTCTATTTCCCGATTTGCTGCTGAACGGTGTGCGCGAGGTCGCGCGCCATGGGCTCAAAGCCGGCATCGTCACGAACTGCTTCTGGGCGGACAACGCGCAGGCGGCCTTGAATACGCTGCGCCCGTTTGCAGGGATGCTGGACAGGCTGTCCATCAGTTGCGACCCGATGCACTGGAACGATCAATATCTTCGCCGGGCGCAGGCGGCCATTGCTGCTGCGCAGGAACTGGATATTGCCGTTAGCCAACTGCGCGTGGTGAAACCGCCAACAGCTCGGGGCGCTGCCGGGCTGCCTCCGGCCGAGCCGAGCATCATGTATCGTGGCCGGGCGGCGGTCCGCCTGGCAAACTGGGCGATTCGGCAGCCTCTGGCGCAGTTTGCCGCGTGCCCTCACGAAAATCTGCGCTCGCCCTCGCGCGTGCATGTGGACTCCTACGGCAACCTGCTGGTGTGCCAGGGTCTGTCGATCGGCAACCTGTTTCACGCCAGCCTGGTCGAGATCTGCGACGGCTACGACGCGGACAAACACCCAATTGTCGGGCCGCTGGTTCGCGGCGGGCCGGCGGAACTGGCCCGGCGCTATGCGCCACACGACGGCAGCTATGTGGATGCGTGCCATGCCTGCTACGAAGTGCGCCGCACGTTGCGGATGGTTTTCCCAGAAGTGCTTGCGCCACATGAGATGTATGGCGTCTACCCTGCATGAGCCGCATCGACCGGCTGGCGAATGATGGTCTTCAGCCGCTCTGGCGCAACCCGATTGGGGTCGCTCAGATAAATCTCGTGGTGTTTGCCACGTCGGATGTAGCCGCCGGCGGCGATGAACTCGTGCAGCTTTTCGATCGTGGGCGCTTCGGCGGCATAGGGGCCGATGTGCATGATTTGCGCGCATAGCCCTTCGTGAAAGCTTTCCAAGCGGACGCGATCCAGCGCCGGCAAGTCCCTCTTACGCGCGGCTTCGTCCCTGCCCCGGCTGACGTGCTCGGCTGTGACGAATTCCGGCTGCAAGATCATCATCGTCCAGAGCCAGTCGTCCTTGCGGTTGAGGCTGAACTGATCCATGTTGCCGGCCCACCACAGACCTTCCAGCCCCATGACCGTGTAGTCCAGGCCGTCCGCCGATTTCTTGAGCATGAACTTGATCGTGTAGGCCAGGCTGTAGAGGGCGCTGACGGCCTCCTGATATGCTGGAGAGATGTTCGGATCGCCGGCGCCGTCGATCATCAGATAGTTCATGGCCGGCGCCTCGACGATCTCCGGTTGCCTGGGGGATGGGTTGTACAGGTGGCGCAACTTGCGCTTGAGGTCCAGTTTCAACATGGTGTATATGGCTCCTGCGCGCGATGATACTCCTGGCAGTCGGTTGCAGAAATGGCCTTTTGGTTGAGTTACACTGCCGGCATGCTTGACCCGGTCTTTGTGTTCAGCCAGCAGAGCCTGAGCGACTTTCAGGATTGCCCCCGGCGTTTCTACCTGCGCTACGTGGCCCGGCTGGTCTGGCCCATGCCGCTTCGTCTCCCGCCCGGCGCAGACGCCCGGCAATACGAATCGCGGGCGCGGCGCGGCGCTTTGTTGCATCGTTGGATCGAACGTTATTGGCTGGGGATCCCCGCTCAGTCACCGGCGCCGGTTCAGCCGCCCCCAGCTCCAGAGGAACAAGCCGAACTGCTGACATGGTGGCGGCGTTTTCTGGACACAGACTTCTCCGGCCTGCCGCCTCAACGCCTGCCCGAACTGTCGCTGGTCGCTGCGCTGGGCCACTTTCGCCTCGCGGCGCGCTTCGATCTGCTAGCCATCGAGGCCGGTGGTCGCGCCGTCGTTGTCGATTGGAAAACCAGCGGCAGCCGGGCGCTGCTGGACGCAGCAGCCATGCGCCAGCGCCTGCAAACGCGCGCGTATCTGTACACCCTCGCAACAGCAGGCGCAGCCTACTATGGCGGCGCGCCAATCGAGCCGGCCCAGTGTCAATTGCGTTACTGGCTGGCCAGTTTCCCCGCGCAGCCCTGGATTGAGATCGACTACACTGCGGCTGACTATCAGGCCGACCGCGAACGTTTGCTCGATCTGGCCGGCGACGCTGCTCGACGCTCTGGGGAGGAGCAATTTCCCAGGACAGACGACGAGCGCCATTGCGCGTGGTGCGCGTATCGCGTCCTGTGCCGGCGGGACAGCGTGTTGGCCGGCGCGCCGGCAGAAATCCTGGAGGCCGATGAAGCCGACCCAACGCTGCTGGCCGGCGAGGCCCTGGACGATGCCGGCATGTTGGATTGATCCGGCCGCAGCGCCCGTTGAGCAGTAATTGGCTGGGGCGCTCACTCCTCCAGCTTCAACATCACCATAAACGCTTCCTGCGGAATCTCGACGCTGCCCAGCATCTTCATGCGTTTCTTGCCTTCTTTTTGTTTCTCCAGCAGTTTGCGCTTGCGCGTGATGTCGCCGCCGTAGCACTTGGCCAGCACGTCCTTGCGCAGCGCGCTCACCGTTGTGCGGGCGATGATTTTGGAGCCGATGGCGGCCTGGATGGGCACCTCAAACATCTGGCGCGGAATGACTTCCTTCAGCTTGCGGGTCAGCGCGATGCCCTTATGCTGGGCTTCGTCTCGATGGGTGATCAGCGCCATCGAGTCGAGCGGGTCGCCATTGATGAGCACATCCATTTTCACCAGGTCGCCGGCGCGATAGCTGTCGAAGCTGTAGTCCAGCGAGGCGTAACCGCGCGTCACGCTCTTCAGCCGGTCATAGAAATCAACGATCATCTCTGACAGCGGCAGGCGGTAGGTCATCACCAGGCGTTGCTCATCGAGGTATTCCATGCCCAGCGTCTCGCCGCGCCGCTTGGTCACCAGGTCCATGATCGGCCCGACGAACTCCTTCGGCGTGAAGATCTGGATCTTCATCCACGGCTCGCGCATTTCCAGCAGCCGGCTGCCGTCCGGCATGTCCGACGGGCGATCGACTTTGATGACTGTGCCGTCTGTCAGGACGGCTTCGTATTCCACGCTCGGCGCCGTGACGACGATGTCCATGTCGTATTCGCGTTCCAGCCGCTCTTTCACGATCTCCATGTGGAACATGCCCAGAAACCCCACGCGAAAGCCGAAGCCCAGCGCGGTGGAGGTTTCCGGCGCGAACGACAGCGAGGCGTCGTTGAGTTGCAGCTTCTCCAGGGCGTCGCGCAAGGCCGGGTAATCCTCGGTGACGGTGGGGTAGATGCCGGCGAACACCATCGGCTTGGCCGGGTTGTAGCCGTGCAGCGGCTCTGCCGGCCGGTTGTGATCGAGCAGCGTGTCGCCGACGCGGCACTCGCGCACGCTCTTGAAGCCGGTGGCGATGTACCCGACCTCGCCGGCCTCCAGAGCGCCGGTGATCGTCATGCGCGGCGTGAACGTGCCGATTTCGATCGGTTCAAAGGTCGCGCCGCTGGCAGCCAGGCGCAGCCTCGTTTTCATGCCGATGCGGCCGTTGAACAACCGGACGTAGGCCACCACGCCCTTATAGGCGTCGTAATGCGAGTCGAAGATCAACGCTTGCAGCGGCGCTTCTGGATCGCCTTTGGGCGGCGGCACATCGCTGACGATGCGTTCCAGCACCTCCTGGATGCCGATTCCCTCTTTGGCTGAGATGCGCAACACGCTGTCCGGGTCATCGCCCAGCAGCTCGGCCACTTCCTTCGCCACCAGATCCGGCTGGGCGTGGGGCAGGTCGATCTTGTTGATGACCGGGATGATGTGCAGGTTGGCGTCCAGCGCGAGGTAGAGATTTGCCAGCGTCTGCGCTTCGATGCCTTGCGAGGCGTCCACGACCAGCAGCGCGCCTTCGCAGGCCGCCAGCGCGCGCGACACTTCGTAGCCAAAGTCCACGTGGCCGGGCGTGTCGATCAGGTTCATCTCGTAAGTCTGGCCGTCGTTCGCCTTGTACACCATGCGCACGGCCGACGCCTTGATGGTCACGCCCTTCTCGCGCTCGATGTCCATCGAGTCGAGCAACTGCGCCTGCATCTCGCGCACAGTGACGGTGCCGGTGGCTTCGAGCAGCCGGTCGGCCAGCGTCGATTTGCCGTGATCGACGTGCGCAATGATGCAGAAATTGCGAATCTGATTCATCGGGTCAGCCCTGCGCAGGGGCAATGCCGTTGTGGGAGTTGTCGTTGTCGTCCTCGTCCAGGCTGGTCAATCCGCTGCCCTCGCCGAACAGCGCGTCGATGCCGGCCTGCTCCCGGCCGGCGTCGTAGCCGATGGCGAACATGGTCTTGCACATGGCGCGGATTGTCAACTGGAACGACTCGCGGGACTCCTCGCGCGCAAATCGCCACGCGTTTTCTTCGGTCATCAGTTGCAGGCGGTTGATGTGCTCGAGCACTTCCTTCGACACAATTTCCTCGAACGGCATGTCGCCCAGAATGCCCTCGAGCCAACGGCGAAAATCAGACTGTGTCATGGGTCAGTTGCTCCGGCTTCCGGTCTCCTCGATCTGTCATGTCGCGTATTGTACATTTTGAACTTTGGATTTCGGGCGCTGGATCGGCGCGCGTATGCCGAAAGACGGATGACAGCCGGCGAGCAATGCGGGAGGATTGCTGATGCCCCATGATCCTGTGGGCGCGCTGAACCTGTCGGCGCGCGCAGAGTATTCCATGTTTCACGCGCCAGTGTATGATGCCTGCCGGAGGTCTTTCATGCCGATCAATAGCGTGGCTGCTCTGGAAGAAGTTGTTCACGACGCCCTCCGGCGCCAGCCGATCACCGATATCCACACCCATCTGTACTCCCCGAACATGGGCAATCTGTTGCTGTGGGGCATTGACGAACTGCTCACCTATCACTATCTGGTGGCCGAGGTGATGCGCTGGAGCGACGCGTCGCCTGACGATTTCTACCGCTGGCCGAAACAACAGCAGGCCGATCATATCTGGCAGACGCTGTTTGTGGATCATTCGCCGATCAGCGAGGCGCAGCGCGGCGTCCTGACGACGCTTCAGGCGTTTGGCCTGGACCTGGCCAGCCGCGACCTGAACGCCTATCGCGCAGCGTTCGCGCACGCCAATGCTGAGCAGCACGTCGATCGGGTTTTGGCGCTGGCCAACATCAGCCATGTGGTGATGACCAACGACCCGTTCGATCCGGTTGAGCGGGCGTTCTGGCAGGCCGGCCACAAGCCCGATCCCCGCTTTCACCCCGTGCTGCGCATCGATCCTCTCGTGCGCGGGTACAACCAGGCCGCGCCACAACTGCGCGATCAGGGCTACGACGTGGACGATGCCGCGACCGAGCGTTCCTTCGAGGGAGTGCGCCGGTTCCTGCGAGACTGGATCGAGTGGATGAACCCGCTCTACATGGCTGCATCGCTGCCGCCGACATTCCGATTTCCGGAGACATCGGCCAACGCCGCCATCCTGCGCGAGTGTGTGCTGCCCGTGTGCCGCGAGGCCGGCATCCCCTTTGCCATGATGATCGGCTCCGAGCGGCTCATCAACCCGGCCCTGGGGCTGGCCGGCGATGGGCTGGGCCGCGCCGATCTCTCATCGGTGGCTTATCTGGCCCGCGAGTATCCGGACAACAAGTTCCTCGTCACCGTGCTGTCGCGCGAGAACCAGCACGAGTTGATCGTCCTGGCGCGCAAGTTCAGCAATCTGATGATTTTCGGATGCTGGTGGTTCGTCAACAACCCGGTCATCATCGAGGACATCACCCGCATGCGCGTAGAGATGCTGGGTCTCAGTTTCATCCCGCAGCATTCCGACGCGCGCATTCTCGACCAGGTGATCTACAAATGGGCGCATTCCAGGGCCATCGTCGGCAAAGTGCTGGTCGACAAGTACGCGGCGCTGATGCAAACCGGGTGGCGGCTGGAGCGCGCGGAGATCGAGCGGGATGTGGCCGATCTTCTGAGCAACAATTTCTGGCGCTTCCTGGGTAAGTCGGTTTGAACCACAAAGGAACGAGGCGCACAAAGAGGAACCTGGATACAGCCGCCTTCGTGTTCTTCGCTTCCTGGCGGTTGATGACGGCGCTTTCATAAAAGGAGACAGCAAAATGGACGCAACGAATGACCATGTGGGTTCGACGCCCACGACCCCGATCGACGTGCAGGAAAAGACCATTCAGGAACTGACGGCCGAGTCGGTCAATATCACCGGCGGCGGCGCCGGCGTGGTGAAAGGCCAGCAGGTCACCATCACGCTCAAGGATGGCGGCATCGGCGCGGTGATGGCGCAGAAGGTCGAAGCCAAAGTGCAGGATGGCGGCATCGGCGCGGTGATGGCGCAGGAGGTGACGGCCAACGAGACGACCATCGCCATTGCGCTGGCCGGCAACATCAGCGGCGCCGCGAAAATCATGGTGGATATGCGCGCCGGCCTGGTGGCCGGACTGGCGATCGGCGTGGTGCTCGCCGCGCTCAAGCTACTGACGCGCTCGCGCAAGTAGCAGGCAACTTACCCATGAAGATCACCAACATTGAAACCTTTCCCGTCTGGGGCGGTTTCCGCAACTATCTGTTTGTCGTCGTTGACACGGATGAGGGCGTCTCCGGCGTGGGCGAGGCCGGCATCACCGGCCGCGAACTCGCCATCGCCGGGGCCATCGAGCATTTCAAGCCTCTGCTTGTCGGCCAGGACCCTTTCCGCATCGAACACCTGTGGCAGATGTTGTCGCGCGGCGGCTTCTTCCCCGCCCAACGCATCCTGATGTCCGCCATCTCGGCCATCGA
>DAOTYS010000432.1:0-2855 GCA_034434575.1 Thermoflexales bacterium | reverse complement strand
CGGCATTCCTGTTTTTCGCGGCCGCGAAAATGATCTTCGAAGTAGTATTTGCACTCTTTGCCGGCTGGCGTGCGCATGGGGCCGATTGTACGCCAGCTTCGCCCACATTCCCGGAATCTTCAAGATTCCGGGAATGTGTGATGTTGTCCGAGATGTTCTATGCTTTGCCTGCGACCACAACCATGTCATCGGCATGAATCAGCATTGGCGCAGATTCATAGCCGAGGATGGTTTCGATCTCTGAAGATTGCCGGCCAATCAGCAGCGCAGCCTCAGCGGCGCTGTAGCGGGAAATGCCCTGGGCAATGGTGTGTCCGCGCGGGTCTTTCACCAGCACGGCCTCGCCGCGATCGAATTCGCCCTGCACCTCGCGGACGCCAACCGGCAGCAGGCTGCGCCCGCTGCGCACAGCGCCGGCCGCCCCCTCGTCCACAATGACGCTGCCCGACGCGCGCTCAGACAAAATCCAGCGTTTGCGGCTTTCGATTTTGGTGCTGGTGGCTGCGAAGCGCGTGCCCACGGACACTCCCGCCGCTGCATCGACGATCACGTTTGGCCGGGCGCCATCAGCGATGACCATGACCGTGCCCGACCGCGTGGCCAGTTCCGCCGCCCGCAGTTTGGTGCTCATGCCCCCCACACCCAGCCCGCTTCGAGACGCCCCGGCCATTGCCCAGACCGCGTCGTCGATCTGTGGCACTTCGCGGATCAGGGTGGCGGAGGGGTCCTGACGGGGGTCGGCGGTGTAGAGGCCGGCGATGTCGCTGAGGATCAGCAGCAGGTCGGCGTTGACGACGTTGGCGACCAGCGCCGACAGCGTGTCATTGTCGCCCACGCGGATCTCCTCGGTGGCCACGGCGTCGTTCTCGTTGATGACCGGCACGACATGATGGGCCAGAATGGCGTTCAGCGCGTCGCGCGCGTTCAGGTATCGCCGGCGGTCGCTCAGGTCGGCGCGCGTCAGCAGGAGCTGGCCGACCTGCACGTCAAACATGCCGAAAACTTGCTCCCAGGCCAGCATCAGGTGCGCCTGCCCGACGGCCGCCAGCATCTGTTTGGCAGGCAGCGATTTGGCGCCGTTGACGCGCCCAACCTGTTCCCGGCCCATGCGCTCCCGACCGGCAGCGATGGCGCCCGACGTGACCAGGATCACCTCTGTGCCTTTTTCGCGCACTTCGACGATTTGCTGCGCGATAGACAACATGCGCCGCCGGTTCAGTCGCGGTGTGCCGGCGGTGAGGGTGCTGGTGCCGACTTTGACAACAAGTTTGCTCACAGCCACAGATGTCTTCCGTCTCGCTCAGATGGGCCAGTCAGGGCGGTATTCTATAATACGGCCCGATTTCATTGCGCCGGTCGAATCCTGCATCCCGCCATGAGTTCTCCCGATTTTTACCGCCATGCGCGCGCATACGATGTCGCGTTTGGCGACCGTGATTTTGCCGCTGAATGCGATTTTCTGGAGTGGTGTTTGCGCGCGCATGGCGACGCGCTGGCCTGCGCGCCTGTGCCCGACGCGCAACACAGCGCGTCACCCGCTTGCGGCCCCCGCTCATTTCTGGAACTGGGATGTGGCCCGGCCCGTCATGCGCGGGAGTTTGCGCGGCGCGGCTGGTCGGCCACCGGCCTCGACCTGTCCGGCGACATGCTGGCCTATGCGGCTGACGCCGCCTGCCGGGACGGTCTCGCATTGCGCACGGTGGCGGCCGATATGTGCGATTTCGAGTTGCCGGCGCCGGTGGCGCTGGCTGCAAATCTGATGGAGAGCGTCACACATCTGGTCACCAATGAACAGGTGGTGGCCCATCTGCGGGCCGTGGCGCGCAACTTGTTGCCTGGCGGCATCTTTGTGCTGGAGATGGCGCACCCGGCCTGGCTGGGCCGCGACACCTTGCCCAACACCTGGACCGCCCGCGACGGCGATCTGGAGGTCGATGTGCTGTTTGGGGCAGCCGACGATCCCTATGACTGGTTCACGCAGATCTGGCAGGTGACCAGCCGGCTGACCGTGCGCCAGCCGGGCCGGCCGGAGCACACCATCGAGACCCATTTCCCGCACCGCTGGTATCTGGCGCAGGAGTTTCGCGCCCTGATTGATCTGGCCGGCGTGTATGAAGCCGTGTGGTGGTACGGCGACATGCGCATTCCGCCGACCCCGCTGGACAGCGGCGAGGCGACCGATCAGATGATCGTGGTGTTGCGCAAGCCGTCTGCGTGATCCGGCAGGCGAGCCGGTGCAATCGCGCCATGGCGCTTACGCCGTTGCCGGTTGCTGAGCTCGTCGAAGTGGAGCTTGTCGAAGGCAACGGCGACCAGCTCAGGCAGCAAGCCGGTACAATCGAGCCATGGCACTTACCTCACTGCATGGTCTGTACTTCGAGGAGTTCGGGGTTGGCGACGTGGCCGTCTCGCCGACGCGCACCATTACCGAGACGGACATCGTGATGTTCGCCGGCCTGTCGGGCGACTACAACGAGATTCACACCAGCGAGACCTACGCCAGCGCGCAGCACTTTGGCCAGCGCATCGCGCACGGTCTGCTGGGCCTCAGCGTGGCCAGCGGGCTGGCCTTTCAAATGGGTTTTCTGATCGGCACGGTGGATGTGTTCCGCAGCCTGGAGTGGGAGTTCACCGCGCCCATCTTCGCCGGCGACACGATTCGCGTCGAGGCCGAAGTGATTGAAACGAAAGCCTTCCCGCGCCTGCGCAATGGCCGCGTGGTGTTCAAAGTGGCGGTCAAAAACCAGCGCGACGAAGTGGTTCAGCGCGGCACGTGGAGCCTGCTGGTCAAGCAGAAGCCGGCTGCGTGACAGCCCACTCGGGTGTCGAGCGCACACAGGTGCGCACACAGGTGT
>DAOTYS010000431.1:0-4769 GCA_034434575.1 Thermoflexales bacterium | reverse complement strand
TGGAGAGCTAGCATGGCGGCAGTGTCCTCTGTTGCAACGAGAGCTGTTGCGCGCAGGCCGTCCACGGTGTCTATCGTATGGCGCCGGCTGCGGCGCAATCGATCGGCGATGATCGCGCTGGCTTTCATCCTGTTTCAGATCGCTGTCGCCATCGGTGCGCCGCTGATCGCGCCCTACGATCCAGTCAAAGGCATTTACGAGGATGTTTGGCAGTTTCCAAATCCCAGGCACCTATTGGGCACCGACGACCTGGGGCGCGACGTGCTCAGCCGGATCATTTACGGGGCGCGCATTTCGTATGGCATCGGCATTCTGAGCCAGATCGTGATCGTCGTCATCGGTCTGCCCATCGGGGCGCTGGCCGGCCTGATCGGCGGCTGGTTCGACTATCTGATCATGCGCATTATCGACGTGCTGTCGTCTTTGCCGATGATCATGATCTACATTCTTCTGCTGATCGCGATTGGCCCCGGCTTTGGCAACATGATTCTGGCGATGGCGCTCACCGGCTGGATCGGGGTGGCGCGCCTAGTGCGCGGCCAGGTGTTGTCTCTCAAGCAGGCCGATTACGTGCGCGCCGCCCGGGCTATGGGCGGCAATACCCGGCACATCATCACCACGCACCTGGTGCGCAATTCGCTAACGCCGGTGATCGTGTCGATGGCGCTGGGTGTGCCGGGCGCCATGTTTGCCGAGGCAGGATTGAGTTTCTTTGGTCTGGGCATTGCGCCGCCCGACCCGTCGTGGGGCCAGATGATCGGCCTGTACCAGCAGTTTATCCAGACCTTCTGGCACCTGACGGTCTTCCCTGCGCTAACGCTGGCAGTGACCATGCTGGCCTGGGTGGCGTTGGGCGAAGGGTTGCAAAAGGCGCTCGACCCGTCCATCCGATCCTGAATCACTGTTGACATTGACGTTGACTCGATGAAGCGCCCCGCTGTCATTCTTCAACCCCATACCGGCCGGTATTTGCTGCGCGGCCTGGACGTGATTGCCAATGCTTTGCGCCCCACGCTTGGGCCGCTGCCGCGCAGTGTGGCTTTGCAGCCAACCCCAAATCGCGCGCCAGAGTTGCTGTGCGAGGGGGCGAGGATTGCGCGATGCATCGACACGATCGGCGATGGACCGGCTGACGCCGGCGCCATGCTGTTGCGCAGCGCGCTGCGTCAGATGGCAGAGCGTGTGGGCGACGGGGCTGCAACTACAGCAGTGCTCGCCCAAGCGATGGCGCACCATGCCCATCGGCTGATGACCGCCGGGGCCAGCCCAATGCGGATGCAACAGGGCATCCATCTGGCTGCCGCTGCCGCTGTCAGCGCGCTTCGCGCTCAGTCGTTTGCTGTCGCCGGCAAGACTGATTTGACCCGGGCCGCGCAGTCGTTCTGCGGCGACAATGAACTGGCGCGCATCCTCGGCGAGGTCTATAGCGTCGTGGGGTCGGAGGGCGATGTTGACATCCAGGCCGCCAACGGACGCGTTGTAGAACGATCCTACGTGGAAGGCGCGTGCTGGCGCACGAGCGGCTGGTTATCGCCGGCTTTCGTCGAGCCGGGCGCGCGCCACGCCATCTTGCAGGATGCCGCAGTGGCGCTGATCGACGGCTGGGTGATGAAGACCGACGGCCTTGGCCGCATCATCGATCAGGCCCTGGGAATGGGATATCGCTCCATCTGTGTGGTCTGCCTGGGCATGTCCGAGGTGAACCGGGGCATTCTGGCGCACAACCACAACAAAGGAAACTACCGTTTCCTGCCCATTCAAACCCCTTACCATTCCACCGATCGCGAGCACATGCTGGAGGACATCGCTGTGCTGACCGGCGCCCAGGTGCTTGGCGGCAGCTTCGAGCCGATTCTGGACGGGTTCACGCCGAATATGATCGGCGCGACGCGCCGCGTTTGGGCCGAGGCGTCTCAGTGTGGATTCGTTGGCGGCCAGGGTGACCCGAAGGCGTTGCGCGCCCACATCAGCAGATTGCGCAAGTGGCTTGCGTTGACCAACGACAAACAAGAGCAGGAGCGGCTGCGCAAGCGATTGGGCCGCTTGATGGGCGGCACGGCGGTTGTGCAGGTTGGCGCGCCAACGGAGACTGAGCGAAAAGTGCGTCAGGCCATGGCCGAGCGATGCGCGCGTTATCTGCGCTCTGTGGTTGGCGGCGGCATGGCACCCGGCGGCGGCGCAGCCTACCTGGCCTGCCAGCGCGCCCTGACGGGTCTCGCAAGCGAAGACGACGATGTGGCCGCCGGCATCGACTGCGTCCGGCGCGCTCTGGAGGAACCAATGCGCGCCATCGCCGGCAACGCCGGCGCCGATCCCACAGTGACGGTGTCGCGGGCGAGAGCCTGCGGCGACGGCTTCGGCCTCGATGCGCGAACCGGACAGATCGTGGAGATGCGCCGGCACGGCATTCTCGACAGCGTCGAAGTGCTCGAGCAGGCGCTGCGCACCGCGGCCAGTGTGTCCTCCATGCTCTTGAGCACCGATGTGATTGTGCGACGCCGCAAGCCGCCGGTCGATATCGACGGTTGGGCTGAATCCTGACCGGCGCGGGATGCGACACCCGACCGGCTATTCACTTCACCTGACCCAAAGAAAAGCCTATGCCAGACCCGACTCCTGACTATTTGCCATGCAATGTGGTTCGCCCCGCTTTTCCCGCGCTCCAGGACACGGTTTACCTCAACGTCGGCACGTATGGGCTGATGCCCGATCCGGCCTTGCGGCAGTTTCAGGAATGGCAGGCCGAGTTCGAGCAGCGCGGCGTAGCGTCGCGCGTCAACATCGGCGCAAAAGCCCAGGCGGCGCGCGAGCGCATTGCAGCTTTGCTGAAAGTCGCGCCCGCAGAAATCGCCTTTACCCGCAACGCCACCGACGGCATCAATCTGACGCTGGCCGGCATGGACTGGCAGCCGGGCGATGAAGTCATCACGACCGATGAAGAACATGAAGCCATGGCGCACCCGTTGCTCCACTTGCAGCGCGCGCGGCATTAAGGTTCACTTCATCGATGTGTCGCCGCATCCCGCCGTCATGCTGGCGCGGATCGAAGCGGTGGCGTCGCCGCGTACGCGGCTGGTCGCCATGAGCCATGTGACGTGCGAGACGGGAACGCGACTGCCCGCGCGCGAGATTTGCGACTGGGCGCGCAATCGCGGCATATGGTCGTTGTTCGATGGCGCCCAGGCGTTCGGCGCCTTCGCCGTGGATGTGCCCAGCCTCGGCTGCGACTTCTACACGACCAACGGCCACAAGTGGTTCGGCGGCCCCAAAGGCACGGGCATTTTCTGGGGGCGCAAAGACCGGCTGGTGGAGCTGTCGCCGGCCCATGTCGGCGCGGGGTCGCTGGAGCGGGCCGACATTGCCGCAGGCGTGGCCGATCTCTGGCAGACGGCGGCGCGCTTTGAGTTCGGCACGCGCGCCCACGCGCTATACGCCGGCCTGAATGGCAGCCTCGACTGGTTCGAATCGCTGGGGTGGGACGCCGTATACCGGCATGTCGCGGCGCTCAATCAATATCTCAAGGCGCAGATTATGCGCCGGCCTCATTTGGAACTGCTGACACCGCAAGCGCCGGATGCGTCGTCGGGCCTGGTGAGTTTCGTTGTGCGGGGGCATTCAGCGGGTGATGTGAGCCGGCGCCTGCGCGAGCGGCACATTGTGGTGCGCGTGATCCCCCACTTCAACGCCATCCGCATCTCCACCGCGCATTTCAACTGCGCGTGCGATATCGACGAGTTGATGAGCGCCATCGACGGCCTGTGAGCAACGACAAGAGGTGCGGTGTCAATATGGAAATCATCTGCGCGTCGATCTGCTATCGCGGCTATGCGCCGGACGAAATCGCCGCTACGTTTGAGATGGCGCCCGGCATCGGCTATCGGCTGATGGAGATTCATGGCCCGAAAGTGTGGAGTCCCGAAGCCGTTGCTGTTTTCGATCTGCCGGCGATCAAGGCCGGCCTGGCGAGGTCGGGCATGCGCTGCGCCGGCATCTACTCGCCGGGGTGGGGCGGCCAGGATGCGCAACAGGTCGCGGCTCATGCCGGCGCCATTGCCGCTTGTGTCGGCTTCGCCGATGCGCTGGGCGCGCGCCACGTGACCTCTACCGGCGCTGAGCGTCGTGACAGCCCCGGCGCGCTGGACCGCGTCATCGCCTGTGCCCGCAACGTTCTGCAACGCATGCCGGCCGGCAGTCCGGTCAAGCTGGCGCTCGAACCGCACTTCGGCAACGCGCTGGAACAGCCCGATGATTTTGCGCGGATTCTCGATGCCATCCCCGACCCGCGCCTGGGCGTGTGCGTGGACACCGGGCACTTTCACGCCGCCGGCGTGGATACGGTGGAGTTCATTCGCCGGTTTGCTCCGCGCATCGTCAACGTGCACTTGAAAGATCATCGCGGCGCTGTTTCGGTTGGCATTGGGCGTGGCGAGATCGACCTGCCCGCCGAGATTGCGGCGCTGCGCGAAGCTGGCTATCAGGCTGATCTGACTGTGGAGTTGGAAGTCGAAGATCCGCGCAATCTGCCGCGCTACACCGAAGAGGCGTATATCTATCTGAGTGGCATGCTGGGCCGGAAACTGTAGGGCAGGCCAGAGGGCCTGCCCGCAAGGAGTTCAATGACGCACATTCGCATTGCCTGCCAGACCTACACCTGGGAAATGCTTGGCGCCGGCTGGAAGGGCCGCATCGACGATTTGCTGGACTGGATTGCCGAGGCCGGCTACGACGGCATCGAGATCACCAACACCATGATCGGCGAATACCGCGAT
>DAOTYS010000430.1:0-5805 GCA_034434575.1 Thermoflexales bacterium | reverse complement strand
CTGGCCAACGCCAGGGAATTGCAGATCAAGATTGCGCAGGGCGCCAAGCCGGGCGAGGGCGGACACTTGCCCGGCCACAAGGTGAACGTCGAGATTGCGCAGACGCGCAACTCGACCCCCGGCGTCAGTCTGATCTCGCCGCCGCCGCATCACGACATCTATTCGATCGAAGATCTGGCGCAGTTGATCTTTGACCTGAAGAACGCCAACCCCAACGCCCGCATCAGCGTCAAGCTGGTGTCGGAGGTGGGAGTGGGCACGATCGCCGCCGGCGTGGCCAAGGGCCACGCCGATATGATCCTCATCAGCGGCGGAGATGGCGGCACCGGCGCCAGCCCGCTGTCGAGCATCAAGCATGCCGGCCTGCCCTGGGAACTGGGCCTCTCGGAGACGCACCAGACGCTGGTGAAGAATGACCTGCGCGGGCGCGTGCGTTTGCAGACCGACGGCCAGATGCGCACGGGCCGCGATGTAGCCATCGCGGCTTTGCTGGGCGCGGAAGAGTATGGCTTTGGCACCGCCTCGCTCGTGGCGCTCGGCTGCGTCATGATGCGCAAGTGCCATCTCAACTCGTGCCCGGTGGGCGTGGCGACGCAGGACCCCCGGCTGCGCGCGCGGTTCAAGGGCGCGCCGGAGCACATCGTCAACTACTTCCATTTTGTCGCCGAGGAGTTGCGTGAGATCATGGCGGCGCTGGGATTTCGCGCCGTGAACGAGATGATCGGGCGCGTAGACCGGCTGAAAGTGCGCGACAACATCGAGCACTGGAAGGCCAGGACGCTCGACTTCAGCGCCATTCTGCATCAGCCGGCGGCGCCGCCCACCGTTGCGCGCCACAAAGTGCGGGAGCAGGATCACGGCATCGACAACGTGCTCGATCGCCGCATTCTGAAGGATGTGCTGCCGATCATCGAGGCTGGCGCCGGCCGGATCGAAAAGTGCTACCTCATTCGCAACCCGGATCGGACGACCGGCGCGATGGTCTCGTATGAAATTGCGCGGCGCTATGGGAGCAAAGGGTTGCCTGATGATTCGATCACACTGCGCTTTGCCGGATCAGCCGGCCAGAGCTTTGGCGCGTTCGCCTCGCGCGGCATGACGCTGATTCTCGAAGGCGACGCCAACGACTACGTGGGCAAAGGTTTGTCGGGCGGCAAGCTGGTGATCTACCCGCCGCGCAGCGCCGCATTCGACCCGGCGCAGAACATCATCGTCGGAAATGTGGCGTTGTACGGCGCCACCGGCGGCGAGGTGTATCTGAACGGCCTGGCCGGCGAGCGGTTCGCCGTGCGCAACAGCGGCGCGCGCGCCGTGGTCGAAGGCGTGGGCGATCATGGTTGCGAGTACATGACCGGCGGCATTGTGGTGGTGCTGGGCCAGACCGGCGTGAACTTCGCCGCCGGCATGAGCGGCGGCATCGCCTATGTGTACGACCCCACGCAGGACTTCGATGTGTCGTGCAACCATGACATGATCGACCTCGATCCACTGACCGATGCCGAGGATGTCGAGACAGTGCGCAGCATGATCGAGGCTCACTGGCAGCACACCGGCAGCCCGCGCGCGCGCTGGATGCTGGACGACTGGGACACGATTCGCCGGCTGTTTGTCAAGGTGTTCCCGATCGAGTACCGCCGCGCGCTGGGACAGATGAAGAAGCTGGAGCGCAACGTGCGCACCCAGGCCGAGCGGGTCGAACGGATGTAGTTGGAGGATGACGATGGCGACTGAAAGGACGACGGCATTTCTGGATATCGAACGCAAGACAGCGCCGAAGCTCAGTCCGGCTGAGCGGCTGCGGCACTATCGCGAGTTTATGATCCGCCGGTCGCCGGAAGACTTGCAGGAGCAGGCGGCGCGCTGTATGAACTGCGGCACGCCTTTCTGCCACGGTCTGGGCTGTCCGCTGGACAACACAATTCCCGAATTCAATGATCTGGTGTTCAACAACCGGTGGCGCGAGGCCGCTGACATCCTGCACCTGACCAACAACTTCCCTGAGGTCACCGGGCGCGTGTGCCCGGCGCTGTGCGAAGCGGCGTGCATCAACGCCATCGACGGCCAGGCCGTTTCCATTCGGGACATCGAGCTGGCGATCATCGAAAATGCGTTCGAGCAGGGATGGGTGGAGCCGCAACCGCCGGCAATGCTGACCGGCAAACGGGTCGCCATCATCGGTTCGGGGCCGGCCGGGCTGGCCGCCGCCCGGCAGTTGCGCCGGGCCGGCCATCAAGTTGTCGTGTTCGAGAAAGCCGAGAAGCCGGGCGGCATTCTGCGCTATGGCATCCCGGACTTCAAGCTGGAGAAGTGGGTGCTCGACCGGCGCATCGAGCAGATGCGGGCCGAGGGCGTGTCGTTCAAGTGCCAGGTCGAAGTGGGGCGGGACGTGTCAGCCTCGTACATTCAGCGGCGGTTTGACGCGTTGTGCGTCACCATCGGCGCGGGCAAGCCGCGCGACCTGGCCATTCCCGGCCGTGAGCTGGACGGCGTGCATCTGGCGCTGGACTTTTTGCAGCAGAACAATCGCCGGCTGGACGGTCTGCCGTTTGATGGCCTGCCGATCATGGCAGAAGGAAAGCGTGTGGTGGTGATCGGCGGCGGCGACACCGGCAGCGACTGCGTCGGCACGTCACTGCGGCAAGGGGCGCTGAGCGTGCAGCAGATCGAGTTGTTGCCCAAGCCGCCAGACAGCCGGCCCGAGAACAATCCCTGGCCACAGTGGCCGCTCATCCTGCGCACCAGCACATCCCACGAAGAAGGCGGCGCGCGCGACTGGTCGATCAACACGGTGCGATTCGTGGGTGACAACGGCCATGTCACCGGTCTGGAGTGTGTCAGGCTGGAGTGGGAGAGAACCCCGCAGGGCCAGATGAAGATGGTCCCCATCCCCGGCAGCGAGTTCACATTGCAGGCTGATCTGGTCTTGCTGGCGATGGGTTTCGTCGGGCCGGTGCATGAGGGCTTGCTCGACAGTCTGGGCGTGGCCTATGATCCGCGCGGCAACGTCAAGACGGACGAGAATATGATGACCAGCGTGCCGGGTGTGTTTGCCGCCGGCGACGTCACTACGGGGGCGTGGCTGGTGGTGGGCGCCATCGCTGCCGGCCGGCGCATGGCCCGGCGGGTGGATCAATACCTGTTGGGCGAGAGCGATCTGCCCGTCGGTGTATTGCCGCCGCGTTTGTAAGTCTTGCAGCTACAATCTCCTCCATCATGGACATGGAGGATCTCAAAACTCAATTCGCCTCGATTCCTGCGCGCTATCCCGAACTGGCCGGCCAGGTTGCTGTCGTCACCGGCTCGACGAAAGGCATCGGGCGGGGCATCGCCCTGCGGCTGGCCAGGGAGGGCATGAAGGTCGTCATCAACAGCCGCACACCGGCTGATGTGCAGGCCACTACGGCGGCTTTCCGCGACCTGGGTGTGGAAGCGATTGGCGTGCCGGCCGACCAGGGCGCGAGCGAGGGCGTAAACCGGCTCATCGACGAGACCTTGCGCGCCTTTGGCACGATCGACGTTCTGGTGAACAACGCTGCCGATCTGTCGCGCGCGCACTTCTTTGAAGTGGATGAGGCGTGGTTGGACCGGCAACTGGCAGCCAACATCCGAGGGCCGTATCTGCTGGCGCACAAGGCCGCTGAGGTGATGCGTCTGAAGGGCGCCGGCGCCATTATCCACATCAGTTCAGTCGGCGGGCTGCGCGCCCATTGGTCAGGGTTGCCGTATGACGTGACCAAGGGCGCGCTCGACGCGATGACGCGGGCCATGGGCATCGAACTGGCGCCGCTGGGCATCCGGGTCAACTGCATTGCGCCGGGCGCGATCTACACAGAGGGGTGGGGGCCGCCGGATGCAGCCTGGTTGGGCGATGTGGCCGGCCGCATTCCTTTGGGCCGCCTGGGCACGCCGCTCGAAATCGGCGCTATGGCGGCGTTTCTGGCCTCTCCAGACGCGGCGTATATCATCGGGCAGGTGATCTACGTGGACGCCGGCATCACGGCCCAGTTGTCGCCGCCGGGGCAGGATATCTAGGTTCTGAGTCAAGCCGCGAGACCGAAGAAGTGAAACAGGAGCATTGCGATGGCAATCACGACGATGATCCAGGAACTGGTGAAAGCGACGCCATTCATCGACACGCACGAACATCTGATCGAGGAATCGCGCCGGCTGGCTGCGCCGGCGGCGGGCGACTGGCTGTACCCCTGCAATGACTGGTCGTACCTGTTCATGCATTACACGCAGGAAGACCTGCGCGTGGCCGGCATGAGCCGGGATGACCTGGCGCGATTTCACGCCATCGACGTCGACCCGGCTGACAAGTGGCGTCTGTTTGAGCCATACTGGCCCCGCGTGCGCCACACGGGCTATGGCCAGGCCGCGATGCGTTCGATCCAGATGTTGTTCGGCGAAGCGGAGGTGAGCGCCGGGAACGTCACGCGCATTACCGATATGATGCATGAGCTTCAGCGTCCCGGCTTCTACGGCCATGTGCTGCGCGAAGTGGCTGGCGTCGAGTCGTGCCAGGTCAACTCTCTGGAGGCCATTTTCTGCGAGACCGCCCAGCCCGAATTGCTGTATCAGGACTTGAGCACGGTGCAACTTGGCAGCGGTCTCGATCTGCCCAAACTGCGCGAGCAGACAGGCCTGCCTCTGGAGACGTTGCGCCAGGGCTACGAAGCCATAGACTGGTATTTTGAACGCTATGGCGCGCAGGCGGTTGCGACCAAGAATCAGAGCGCCTATGAGCGCCGGCTGAACTATGACGATGTGCCGGCGGAGGTGGCTGCGCCGCTGTTCGAGCGTCACGCTGCCGGACGTTCGCTCTCGGCCAGGGAGATGAAGGCGCTTCAGGATCATCTGTGGCGATACACAGTGGCCTGCGCAACGGCGCGCGGCCTGCCGGTGAAAATGCACACCGGCTACTATGCCGGCGCTGACCGCATGCCCCTGGATCGTGTGAGCCGCAACCTGCAAGATCTATGTCCGATCCTTCAGGATTTCCCCAACACGAAGTTCGTGTTAATGCACATCACGTATCCCTACCAGGATGAATTGCTGGGTCTGGCCAAGCAGTACAGCAACGTGCACGTCGATCTATGCTGGGCCTGGATCCTGAACCCGATCGCCACAAAGAACTTCGTCAAGGAATTCCTGGTCAGCGCGCCGGCCAACAAGCTGCTGACATTCGGCGGCGACTTCATTAGCGTGGAAAACGTGGCGGGTCATGCCAGCATTGCGCGTCAGGGTCTTGCCCGGGCGCTGGATGAACTGGCAGCCGAAGGCTGGCTGAGCGAATCGGCGGCGCTCGATCTGGTGGAGCCGCTCATGCGCGGCAATGCCTGGAAGTTGTTCAACATGGAACACAAGACATCTGTCGCCCGCGCCAAAGCCGCCGGCCTGGCGGCGGTTGCGTAATCGCGCCTGCTGAGGAGAATCCACGATCGCCGTCTACACCAAGCGCGCATCCGAGGCAAATCTCGAAAAGGCTCTGGAGCCGGTTCCTGGCGCGTGGATCAACGTCACAGACCCCAGCGATGCGGAGGTCGAACGGCTGCAACGGGTGCTGGGCGTCCCGCAGGACTTCATCACATACCCGCTCGACCTGAGCGAAATGCCGCGCGCCGAACGGGAAGGTGGCGCGATGTTGATCGTGCTGCGCGTCCCGTACTATGCGGAGACGAATGTCATTGAGGAGGTGATCTCAGGCAAGGCGCGCGGGCTGTCCACTGCCAAGCACAACCGGTTCGTGCTTCAGATTTTGCTCATCACGGCCCACCGGTTCCTGTCCAACGTGCGCAAGATCAA
>DAOTYS010000429.1:0-4214 GCA_034434575.1 Thermoflexales bacterium | reverse complement strand
GGCGGCATCCCTCGACCACCTGGTTGACAAACAAAACGATTCAATATATGATGTCTTATAATACATCATTTTGTCTGGAAAGGAAGGCGGCATGGCTCGCTATCCGCTCAATTTACCGTTGGAACTCAAACGTGAAGCCGAACGGCTGGCGCAAGAGCAAGGGATTTCGCTCAATCAGTTCTTGATGTGGTCGGTTGCCGAAAAAGTGGCAGCGGCGCGCGCTCAACTGAACGACCCGCGCTTCCCTAACATCATCTATCGCCGCGATGCGGCCGGGATTCCAACGCCCGTTCTGGCGCGGACGCGAGTGCGGGTACAGACGGTAGTGCTGGCAGTTCAGCAATGGGGAGTTTCGCCGGAACAGGCCGCTCAGGAATTTGACCTGACTCTGGCGGAAGTGCGTGAAGCCCTGGCCTTTTACGAGGCGCATCGCGCCGAAATTGACCGCGCCATTCAGACCGAAACCGACCTCGAAACCGCTCACACCGCCGCCGGGCATGAATGAAGCCAGACTGCACCTCGACGCCGATACTTCCATCAAGTCACTCCAGGCGGCACTGCTGGAACGCGGCCTGGGCGTGACCCGCACCCCCAACCCGTGGATGCCGCTGGATGCCAGCGATGAACAGCAATTGCTGGGCGCTACGGCGCAGGGACGGGTCATTTTCACCTTCAACATCCGCGATTTTCTTGCCCTGGCCGAACGTTATCCCCGACACGGCGGGATTTTACTGGCCGCCCAATCTTCCTGGACGTTGACGGCGCTCATCCATTCTCTCACGCGCGCCCTGAGCGGGACATGTGCCGAAGAGTGGGTAGGTCAGGTGCGCTGGCTTTCGGATTGGCGGTCCGCCGGCCGGGTATAATCTTTGACTGGGTGCGATGACGGGCAGGTGAATGGTATTGCCCCGGTATAGATTCCATACTGAGAAAGAGCTATACATATGATTAGAATTGTGACAGACTCGACGTGCGACTTGACACCCGATCAGGCCAACCAAATCGGTATTGCGGCCATTGCTGCGCTGTATGTGCGTTTTGGCGACGATCAGTACCAGGACGGCATCACCATTGATCGCCAGAAATTCCACGAGCTGGTCAAAACCCATCCCAGTTTCCCGACCACCTCGCAGCCGTCGGTGGGAGATTTCGCCAAAATCTACGAGCAGTACAAAGGCGACGAGATTGTTTCGATCCATATCTCGCGCGAGCTGAGCGGCACGATTGCCTCGGCGGAAGCGGCGCGTGATCTGGTGGGGGCGAATGTGACGATCATCGACAGCCGCAACGTCAACGCCGGCCTGGCGTTGCTGGTGATCGAAGCCTGCCGGCTGGCGAAGTCCGGCGCCACGGTTGAGCAGATCAAGGCGCAGATCGAGACGCTGGTTCCCCGGACGCGCCTGATCTTTGCCGTCGAAACGCTGGAGAATCTGCGGCGCGGCGGGCGCATCGGCGGCGCGCAGGCGTTCCTCGGCAGCATGTTGCAGTTCAAGCCCGTCATCACCATCAAGGATGGCCGGGTCGAGCCGTTGGAGCGCGTGCGAACCATGCCCAAGGCCATAGCCCGACTGAAGGAACTGGCCGCGCAAGACCTGAATGGGCAGCCGTATCGGCGCGTGTGTTTCATGCACGCCGCTGCGCCGTCGGCTGCTGAAAATCTGAAGAACGCACTGGCTTCCGAGGTCAAGCTGGATGAGGCGCTGGTAATCGAAGCCGGCCCTGTGATTGCCACCCATTCCGGCCCAGGCGCCGTGGGCATTGCCTATATCGCCTAGCCGGCTGCGCGGCGCGCGCCATACGCCATACGCAACCCGTTGCCGATCATCATGCGCACCAAAATCGTTTGCACCCTGGGGCCGGCCAGCGATGACGAGGGCGTGCTGAGGCAGATCATCCGCGCCGGCATGGATGTTGCCCGCATCAATTTCTCGCACGGGACGCAAGCCGACCATGCTCGCCGGATCGGGCTGGTGCGCCGGCTGGCGCAGGAGGAAGACACGCAGGTCGCCATCATGGGCGACCTGCAGGGTCCGAAATTCCGCATCGGCGCTTTGCCGGCCGGCGGTGTGTTGCTCGAAGACGGCGGCCGGCTGATGTTGTCAGCCGGCCAGCCCTATGCCGGCGATGGCGCTACGCTGGTCATTCCGATGCCGCATCCCGATTTCATCGGCGCGATGCGGCCCGGCCAGCGCGTGCTTGTGGACGATGGCGCGCTGATTCTGCGGGCAGCCGCCGAGCCAGTCGGTGACGCGGTGCTGTGCGAGGTGGTCAGCGGCGGGATATTGACCTCGCGCAAGGGCGTCAGCGCGCCGGGCGCCCATTTCACCATGTCTGCCATCACCCCCAAGGATCGCGCCGATGTGCAGTTTGCGGTGGAGCAGCGCCTGGACGCCCTTGCTTTGTCATTTGTGCGCAAGGATGAAGACCTGATCGAGTTGCGCGACCTGGTGCACGGCCTGGGCGCGGATCCGGTCATCGTGGCCAAGATCGAGAAGCCGGAGGCGCTCGACGACCTGCCGGACATTCTGCGCGCCACCGATGTGGTCATGGTCGCGCGCGGCGACCTGGGTGTCGAGGCGCCGCCCGAACAGGTGCCGTTCCACCAGAAGACGATCATCCGCAGTTGTCTCAATGCCGGCGTGCCGGTGATCACGGCGACTCAGATGTTGCAGAGTATGATCGAGTTGCCATCTCCCACGCGCGCCGAGGCCAGCGACATCGCCAACGCGGTGTTGGACGGCACTGATGCAGTGATGCTCAGCGGCGAGACAGCGATCGGCAAATATCCCGTGGATTCGGTTCGGACGATGGCCAATATCGCGCGACACGCGGAGGAGCACGGTTGGACGGCCTGCCGGCCCCCCGGCTTTGCCTCGCAGCCGGCCGCGTTCAGGGGGAATATGCCTGCCCCCGACGATGTGACCGAGGCCATCACGTCTGCGGCGGTCGAGATTGCAGACGGCGTGGGCGCCAAAGCGATTGTATGCACCACGACGACCGGTCACACGGCCCGCATGATGGCGCGCCATCGCCCGGCCAAACCCATCCTGGCGCTGACGCCGCACTTTCGCACCTTCCAATTCACCGCCTTCGTGTGGGGGGTGCAGGCCGCGCTGGCGCCGGTCTTCACCAGCACCGATGAGATGCTTGCCGCCGCCGCCCGTGTGGCGCAACTGGAAGGTTATGCCGCGCCCGGCGACCTGATTGTCGTCACAGGCGGGCTGCCCATAGGCTCAGGCACGGGGAAAACGAATTTCATCAAAGTGCATGAGGTGTGAGCGACTTTGAATTCGGGGTTGTGTGTTCTGGGCTGTCGCCAGTTCGCAACGCGATCGGATCGCAAATCCAAAATCCAAAATCGCAAATCCAAAATCGCACATCACTCCAGCGGGTCGTCCCGGCTGATGAGCGGCTTGATAGGCTTTGTGCTGCCGGTGATCCCCGTCTGACCGTTAGGGGCAGGGTCGGCCGGCTTTCGGGGCTGCGGTGCGGCTCTCTGCGGCGCGCGTGATCCGGGCTGCGTGGCGTGCAATTCGCCGGCCAGTCGTTCGGCGGCTTTGCGCGCCGGAGGCGGCTCCGGCAACTGGTCGTCTTGCGGCTGGGTGTCTATCTCTTGCGACTTGCCCGCGCTGATGCGATCCACAATGCGCTCGATCGCGCCTCCCACCTTGTCCAGCAGGCCGGAGACAGCGGCGCCGGGGGACACGCGTTCTCTGGCGGGAGCAGTATCCGCCGGCAGGGTCTCAACCGGCGGCTGCAACTGGCGCGCCGCGCCGGGCCGGGCGATGGACCTGGGCTGGCCGGCGCCGTTGTCACCGATAGCGCCAGCGCGCTCAGCAGCCTGGGGCTGTCGAATGCGCAGGGTGGCCGGCTTCTTCACGACGGGCATCTCAGGAACGAGGGTGGCGCCGCAGTACGGACACAGGTCCCAGCTCAGATGAACGGCGCGGCCGCAGGAATGACATGCGTTCCGCAATTTGGCGTGGCACGATGGGCAGAACTGCATGTCGCTGTCCACGCGCCGACCGCAGGACGGGCAAAACTCCTGGCGCTCGATGCTGGCCAGCAGCGATTCCACTTCCAGGGCGCGCACGTATGCCTCGGCCAGCGTCTCGCGCGGTCGCAGCATGAAGTAGACCAGGATGCCGGCGATCGGCACTACAGCAACCATGACTGTCGCCAGAACCTGAACCAGAATATCGCGCGACCGCGAG
>DAOTYS010000428.1:0-9604 GCA_034434575.1 Thermoflexales bacterium | reverse complement strand
GTCCCGGCCACAGGCTGCGCGGGGTAGAATCCGGCGATGCAAACGCGCTGGCATACGCTGGTCAAAGTGTTGATTGTCGTCGCCACGCCGATCGTGGTGGCGCTTGTCCCCATCCGGCTGGCCATGCAGCCCTGGGTGGTGCCGTTTCTCTACAGCCTTCCCAACTTTCCGCCCGAAGTCTATGGCATGAGCGACGAGGAGCGATTGCGGCTCGGCCTGATCGGCATGGACAGTGTGATCGGCCCGCGCGGCGTGGACGTGCTGCGCGAAGCGCGCCTGAGCGACGGCGCGCCGGCCTTTAACGAGCGCGAGATCCGCCACATGCAGGATGTGCGCGATCTGATCGGCTGGCTGTTTCCATTGCACACTGTCATTACGGCGCTGGCCGGCATTGCCGTCATTGCGCTGGCGGCGCGCCGGGCCACCCGGCGTCTGGTTGGCGGCGCGCTGATCGCCGGTGTCGTCGCCACGGGGGTCAGCGTTGTCGGCCTGGGCGTCTTTGCCGTGGTCGGCTGGGATGTGTTTTTCACCGCGTTCCACCGCATCTTCTTCGAGGGCGACACGTGGTTGTTCCTCGCCACTGACACGCTGATCCGGCTCTATCCAGAGATGTTCTGGTTCACCATCACGCTGATGATTGGGGGCGCGATTCTGGCGGAGTGCATTGCTCTGGCCATAGCCGGCGTTGCGCTGCGGGCCGGCGCTACAGAGGCTGGCGGCCAGCGAGCGTAGCGGGATGCCTTGCAGGCAGGCAAGGTAAAAGATAGAGAGGGGAAAGTACCCCCACGCAGACTCGAACTGCGATCTTCGGCTCCGGAGGCCGGCACTCTATCCCTTGAGCTATGGGGGCTCGTCAACCATGCCAGACCTGGCCGGTCTGATCATTGGGCATGTATTTTAACACGCTTGCCTCAGAGTATAATCGCCCGGTCTGCGGCCAGGCCGCAATCAGAGTCAACATGGTACAGGGTTGGCAACGCAACACACTATGTCACTTGTAGTCTTGAAGTTCGGCGGCACCTCGGTGCGAGACGCCCAGGCCATGCACCAGGTCGCGCGCATCACGCGCAGCGCGCTGTCCCAATGGGAGCGCGTCATTGTTGTCACCTCGGCCATGGGCAAAGCCCCGACCGACACCATCAAGGTCACTGACGCGCTGATCACTGCAGCCCGAACGGCAGCCGACGGTGACAGCGAAACCTTTCACCGCGTCCGGCGCGAACTGGCCGATAAGCATCAGGCGGCCATTGATGGCGTGATTGTCAATGCAGACGAGCGGCAGCGCATCAGCGACGAAGTTGAGCAATTGCTGAGCGGATTCGAGATGCTGTGCGCCAGTGTGCGCGTGCTGGGCGAGATCACGCCGCGCGCCCTCGACGCCATCAGCGGGCTGGGCGAGCGCATGGCGGCGCGCATCCTGGCCGGCGCCCTGCGCAACAACGGCATCCCCGCCGAAGCCATCGACGCCACCGAGATCATCATCACCAACGACAATTACCAGTCTGCCGCGCCGCTGATGGAAGCCACGGGCGAGAAAACGCGCGCCCGGCTTTTGCCCTTGCTGGAGGCCGGCATTGTGCCGGTCGTCACCGGCTTCATTGGCGCGACACCCTCCGGCGTGCCAACCACTCTGGGGCGCGGCGGCAGCGACTTCAGCGCCAGCATCATCGGCGCAGTGCTCGACGCCAGCGAAGTGCATAACTACACCGATGTGGACGGCGTCATGACCGCCGATCCGCGCATCGTGCCGAACGCGCGCACCATCGAGGCCCTGACCGGCCAGGAAATGTCTGAGCTGGCGTTCTTCGGCGCGCAGGTGCTGCACCCGATGACCATTGCCCCGCTGATTGAGAAGGGCATTCCGCTGCGGGTCAAGAACACCTTCAACCCGTCGCATCCCGGCACGCTGATCCAGCACGAACTGGCGCGCACCGGCAGCGCCATCAAAGCCGTGACCGTGATCGACCAGGTCGCCATGGTCACTGTGGCCGGCCGGGGGATGAAGGGGGTGCCTGGCATCGCCGGACGCACCTTCATGGCTGTCGCGCGCACCAGCACCAGCGTGTTGATGATTTCGCAGGCGTCCGCCGAACAGAACATCTGCTTCGTGGTGCCGCGCAATGCCGCTGTCAAGGTCGTCCACGAACTCGAGCACGAGTTTGCCCGCGAGTTGTCCCATCAGGAGATTGACCACATTGGTGTGATGGACGAAGCGTCCATCGTGACTGCTGTGGGCATGGGCATTTCTGACACGCCGGGCGTGAGCGGCAAGGTGTGCAGCGCCCTCGGCGCGCATGGCATCAACATTCACGCGATCGCGCAAGGCTCGTCGGAGTGCGGCATCAGCCTGATCGTGGGCGCCAGGGACAGCCGCGAGGCTGTGCGCGCCATTCACGCGCTGACCGGCGCGTGATCCATCTGGAAAACTCGAAGACCGCTTCGGTCTTTGCGGTTCACAAACACACATTGCGTCGTTTCATACAAGTGCAAAGGAGTACATGGCATGTCAACTGTATCCGTTGGCTCGATCGTTCCGGATTTCGAAATGGACACCTATGACCCGACCACGGGCGGATTCGGCAAGTTCTCGCTGGCTGCCAACAAGGCTGCCCGGCGCTGGACTGTTGTGGTGTTCTATCCGGCTGATTTCACTTTCGTGTGCCCGACCGAACTGGCCGACCTGGGCGACCGCTACGAGGACTTGAAGAAGGCTGGCGCCGAAGTGGTCTCCGTTTCGACCGACACCAAGTTCACCCACCTGGCCTGGCGGCGCGACGAGCGCCTGCTGAGCAATGTCACCTATCCGATGGGCGCCGACCCGACCGGCGAGATCTCGCGCCTGTTCGGCGTGTACAACAGCGCGTCCGGCCTGGCCCGGCGCGGCACGTTCATCATCACGCCCGACGGCGAGCTGGCCTCGGCCGAGATCAGCTATGGCGATGTGGGCCGCAACGCCGATGAGTTGCTGCGCAAGCTGCAAGCCTGCATCTATGTGTACGAAAATCCCGGCCAGGCCTGTCCCGCCAAATGGGTGCCGGGCGCCAGGACTCTGACCACCGGCGCGAAGATCGTCGGCAAGGTCTACGAGGCGTTGAACGCCTGAGTTTCGCCGCCATTGACGGCGCGCGACCGGCAGCCGGCGGGTTGCCGGTCGCTTCTATCTTCTGAGATCATCCATGTCGAAGTCGTTCGTTGTCCTTGTTGGCCGGCCCAATGTGGGCAAGAGCACGCTGTTCAACCGGCTGGCCGGCGAGCGACTGTCTGTGATCGACGACCGCCCCGGCACCACGCGGGATCGCGTTCATGCCCCGTGCGTCTGGCGCGGCGTCGAGTTCACAGTGGTGGACACCGGCGGCATCGAGCCGCTGGAGCCTCTGCGCAGTCAGCGCGCGCTGGCTGAGGGATCAGCGGACTTCGTGCGCGAGATTCGCGAACAGGCGGAAATCGCCATCCGCGACGCGGACGTGGTGATCTTCATGGTCGATGCGCAGGTGGGCTTGTCGGCGGCAGACGAAGCCGTGGCCGACATCCTGCGCAAGCTGATCGGTCAGCGACAGAAGGAAGGCAAGTCCACCCCGCCCGTCATCGTGGCCGCCAACAAGAGTGAGGCCGATTCGGCTCGCAATGCAAGCGTGGAGTTTTACAGCCTCGGCCTGGGCGACGTGTATCCGGTGAGCAGCCTGCACGGCGTGGGCACGGGCGATTTGATGGACGCAGTGGTGGCTGCGCTGCCGCCTCAGACGCCGGAGCCGCCGGATGACACAGTGAAGATCGCGTTGATTGGCCGGCCCAACGTGGGCAAGTCGTCGCTGTACAACCGGCTGATCGGCGAAGATCGCGTGATCGTCAGCGATGTGCCGGGAACCACCCGCGACGCCATCGACACCCTGATCGAGTTCGAGGAGCAGGTCAGGGTCGAGATCGATGGAGACGACGACGCCGAATCCACGATCCAGACGCGCAAATCCAAAATCACCCTGATCGACACCGCCGGCATCCGCAAGCGCGGCGCGATCGAGCCGGGGGTGGAGAAGTTCAGCGTGCTGCGCGCCTTCCGCGCCATCGAGCGGGCTGATGTGGCGCTGCTGTTGCTCGACGCAGCCGAGGGCATCACCGCTCAGGACGAGCACATTGCCGGCTATATCCTGGATGAGAGCAAAGGCGTGGTGCTGGTCGTGAACAAGTGGGATCTGATCGAAGGCGAGGAGAAAGTCGAGCGCGCCGCCAAACCGATTCCCGGCCTGGGGTTGTTGACCGAGAAGATGCAGGACTTCTTGCGCGCAGCGCAGGAGCGGTTCAACTTCATGGCTTACGCGCCGCCGCTCTTTGTGTCGGCCAAAACCGGGTTACGCTGCGATCAGGTTCTGCCCACCGCGCTGCGCGTGCACGAATCCCGCTCCATGCGCATCAGCACTTCGGATGTCAACCGCATTCTGCGCGAGGCGGCTGAGCAGCACGCCCCGCCCACGCGCGGCAGCAAGCGGCTGAAGATTTACTACGGCGCGCAGGTGGCCGTCAACCCGCCCACGTTTGTGTTCCACGTAAACGACACGGAGCTGGTGCACTTCACCTATCGGCGTTTCCTCGAAAACCGCATCCGCGAGGCGTTCGGCTTTCTTGGCACGCCCATCCGGCTGTCTTTCCGGGGGCGCAAGCAGAAAGAGCAGTGAAGGTCAGAAAGGTGTCGGATAAGGAGTCCGACGCCTCTGGGTCAGGCGCCTGAGCGATCAAAAGCCGGCGGCGCCCAGCGCGCGCAATGCGACCACGGCCAGCAGCCCCACGATCAGCGCCGGCAGAAAGTTCGCCACGCGCACTCGCTTGATCTCCAGCAGCGATAGGCCGATGCCAATGATGAGCAGCGCGCCGATCGCCGAGAGCACCGCCAGCACAGGATCGGCGGGGCCGGTGAAAGCGTTTTGCAGCAGGCCGGCGGCGAGCGAGATGCCCCCCTGGAAGAGCAAAACGGTGATCGCGCTGAAGCCGACACCGACGCCGAGCGAGGCGGCAAACGCCAGCGCAGCGAAGCCGTCGAGCGCGCTCTTGATCGACAACAACGCGAAATCGCCCCGCAAGCCATCGCTGATGGAGCCGAGAATCGTCATCGGGCCGACGCAGAACACCAGGCTGGCCGCCACGTAGCCGCGCACGAAACGCGCCGCGCCGGCTGCGTCCTCGCTGCGCGCAAACGTGCGCTCCAGCCACCCGCCAAACCGGCTGAGCGCCGCGTCGATGTTGACCCACTCGCCGACGATGCCGCCGGCCAGCACCGACAACAGCACGACGATGAACTTGGCCGGCACGTTGTCCTGCTGCGACATGGCATCGACCAGACTGAGGATCGCGTAGGCAATGGTAGACAGCCCGAGGCCGTCCAACACCGTTTCTCGAATGCGCTCGGGCAGCCGATTTCCCAAGAGCACGCCGATCGCTGTGCCGATGAGCACGGTGACGACGTTGATGAGCGTTCCAGTCATGGGATGTCTTGCGTACTGCGTATTGCGTGCAACGCCCTGTTGTCTGTAATCTGACTACTGACTACTGACTACTCTCTACCGCCCTGATCTTCAGCTCCGCCTGATCGAGTTGCGCAGCGCACAGGGCGGCCAACTGCTGACCGCGCGCATGGAGCGCGAGCGATTGTTCGAGGGGCAGATCGCCGCGTTCGAGTTGCTCGACGATCTGCTCCAGCTCACGATAGGCTTGCTCGAAAGTCAGGTTCTGGTCGCCGGCCTGGTCCGGCGCGGCGGGGGATTGCGTTGTCTGCTTCCTGGACATGGGCGACATTGTAGCGCGCCGACCCAGCGCGCCGACGCCCTGATCTCACGATCAGTATTCAAACACCACGGCCTGATGGCCGATCACTTCCGGCACGGTGACTGCCCCGCCGTTCAGCGGCAGCTCGACCTTTGCTGGCGCCAGGTATGCGCGGGTGATCGGCTCCGGCGCGTTGAGGCGCACCGGCACGTCGTACAACGTGGGGATGTCCTCGATCACCAGACAACGCCCGCGTTGCAGCGGCGGCGCGTACATGAGATGAACGACGTAGCGCCGGCGATCAGGTTGATGCGTGAGCGCAACCCGGCCTGCGCTCGGCAGCCGGGTTTCCACGACCTGCTGTGTGTAGACCAGCCGCAGCGCGTTGAGGAAAAGCTGCCGGTGCAGTTTCGCGCCGTGGCGATAGTACATCTCGCCAAGCCGGTGCGGCAGATAGACCAGAGCGCCCTTGCGCCACGCGCCGGGATGAGCCGCGTTCTCAACGCGATAGGGCGTGTTCTGGTGTGAGCAGTACTGCCCGTAGGTGCGGTTGAAATACGGCTCGCGGATCGCCGCCAGCGCCACGCCATCGGTCAGGGTTGCCTTGAGCGCGGCGGTGTAGTTGAGGAAAGGCGATGCCGGCAGGCCGGTTGCCAGATCAGGTCCGGCAATCAGATAGTCGAGTTCATACGCAGCCGGCCCGGCATACACAGCCCCCACATCCAGCGCGAAACGCGAGCGGGCGCGATCCAACCCGCTCTCGCCCAACACGAGCACGCCGCCGCCGGCGCGGGCAAAGGCGTCGATGCGGGCCGCCGTCGCGTCATCGAGGAACGCCGCGCCGGGCAACACCACTGCCGCAAAACGGCTCAGGTCTGCGCCGGGCATGACCGCCTCGAAATCGATCTGGTTTTCCATCAGCATGTTGGCCGCGCCCTGGTCATCAGGTTCACTGCCGCTGAGGAACACGCCCAGGTTCGCGCACGGCTTGCCGTCCAGACCGTATTCCTCAATCTGCTCGACATAGGCGTAGGCATGGCCGATGTTCTCGTAAGTCGGCATGTCCATGACGCCGTTGGGGTGCAACTGGTCGCCGAAGGAGCAGCGCGCGCCATAGGCGATCATGCAGGCTGCTTCATAGCGGATCGCCTCAGGATTCTTGAAGCCGCCAAACTCGCCCCACATGGTGTGGAACTTCCCGCTCATGGCGAGGTACTGCTTACCGGTGTTGGCGAAGTAGCGTGAGCGGATGGGGAACTTGTCGTAGCCGCCCCAGGTGGTGGGCAGATCCTCCAGCTCGAAGTGGGTGTCACCCACATGCCATTCCGGGTGATACTGGCTGGCGCCGCCGTTGTAGAAGATGGTGGCCTCTGGCCATCTGGCGTGAATGATGGCGTTGCAGTCGGCCATGAAGCGCTGCCACTTCAGCGTGTTATAGCGGGCTGCGTCGTCGTCGTTGGCCGGGTCAAGCCCCTCAGCTTTCATGCCGGCCACGCAGTTGGGGCAATAGCACGGCTCGCGGAAACAAATGTCGTAGAAGAAGCCGTCCACCTCGAACTGCTCGCAAATCTCGCGCGTCTGCGCCAGGATCAGCTCCTTGTAAGCGCCGCTGGGGCACAGGTTCTTCCACGAGACGATCGGTTTGGGGTCGGTCGGCGCGGCATTCACGTCATAGTTGAAGTGCGAGATGGCGCCATCCTTGCGCTGCGCCACCCATTCCGGGTGCTGCTCGGCGTCGGTGGCCGACCAGCCGACGGTGTAGTAGATGGGCGCGCGCACGCCGATCTCATGCGACGCCTCGATCTGCGCTTTGAGCAGATTGCGCCGCAGGTTCGGGTGTGGCTGGCCAACGCGGGTGGGGTAATAGCTCCAACTGTGGTGGCACTTGGCAAAGACGGTGATGGAGTTGATATGGCCGGCGCGCAGGGCAGCCTGCCATTGCGCCTTGTCGAAGTCTTTGCCCACGTTGGGAATCAGTTCGGACGTGTGAAAATCCAGGTGAACCTGGCGGGAAGGAAGTTGGATCATGGTTGCTCCTGCTGATGAGGCGGCCAGCCGGCCCGTCGTTCTTGGGGCCATAGTCTATCAGCAACTGGAGCGGCTGAGATTGTTTTGAAGTGGACCGGACAAGCCCGGCGGCTTGTCCTACAGCGTCTGACGTTCGGCGGCTGAGCTTGTCGAAGCCGTCGAAGCCGCTGATTCCCCATGCCGTTGCCTGAGCTTGTCGAAGGCACGGCGTGGGGACTGAGCATGTCGGAGCCACACGTTCAGGCAACGGCAGCGGTGGCTGGTCGACGGGACAAGCCTGGCGGCTTGTCCTACAGCACCCGAGCTGCGGCGGGTACAATGGTTCCCTGTGGTGCATCCGATATGAGCGCATTCAGCTTGTGTGTGATCCCCGGCGATGGCGTTGGCCGTGAGGTCGTGCCGTGCGCCGTTGAAGTCCTGCAGCGGGTGTTGCCCGGCGTGACCCTGGTCGACGCAGACGCCGGCTGGGACTGCTTCACCCGCACTGGCCAGGCATTGCCCCCGGCCACCATCGAGAAGATTGAAGCGTGCGGCGCTGCGCTGTTCGGGGCTGTGTCCTCGCCCTCTCGCAAAGTGGATGGGTATCGCAGCCCCATCGTCCACATGCGCCAGCGCTTCGACCTGTACGCCAACCTGCGCCCCACGCGCGCGCTCGACGAGGCCTGGGCGCAGGGTGATCTCTTCGCGCTCCAACATCCAAAATCCAAAATCGACCTGTTGATCGTGCGCGAGAACACGCAGGGGCTATACGCCGGGCGCGAGTATATGCGCGGCGAGGAAGCCATCGCCGAGCGCGTGATCACGCGCGCCGCTTCAGCCCGCATCGGGCGCATCGCCTTCGAGCTGGCCAGCCAACGCGCGCGCAAGCAGGTCACTATCGTGCACAAAGCCAACATTCTGTCGATCACCGACGGCCTGTTTCGAGACGCAGTGCGCCAAGCCGGCGCAGACTACCCCGGCGTCACCGTCAACGAAGTGCTCGTTGACACGGCGGCCATGCTGCTGGCGTCCAAGCCCGAGCAGTTCGATGTGATCGTCACCACCAACTTGTTTGGCGACATCCTGTCCGACATCGCCAGTGTGTGGGGTGGCGGCATGGGCGTCGCCCCGGCGCTCAACCTGGGCGCGTCGGTGGCTGTGGCCGAGCCGGTGCACGGCAGCGCGCCAGACATCGCCGGCAAAGGCGTTGCCAACCCCGCCGGCGCGATGCTGAGCGTCAGCCTGCTGTTGCGCTATCACTGGGGCCGGTCCGCAGAGGCCGATCGCATCGAGCGCGCCGTGTATGGCGCCATCGCAGCCGGCTGTCGCACGCCCGACCTGGGCGGCCGCGCCACCACCCGTGAGATGACCAGCGCCGTCCTGGAAGTGCTGAGTGGAGAGTGCTGAGTGATGAGTGGCGAGTGCTAATCGTCAATCGTCAATCCAAAATCTAAAATCCAAAATCGGAAATCGCCACGGTGTTGTCCGAATCTTTTCTCCGGTCGTTGCACGGGTTGCGGCTGGCGTCGCCAAAACGCCGGCCCGGCAATCTGATGGGCGAGCGCCGTAGTATGCGGCGCGGCCGCTCCATCGAATTCGCCGACTACCGCAACTACACCCCCGGCGACGATCCGCGCCGCGTGGACTGGAACATCTACGCCCGGCTGGAAAAGCCCTTCATCAAGCTCTACGAGGACGAACAGGATCTCACAGTGCACATCCTGCTCGACGCCAGCCCGTCCATGCGCTGGCGAGACGAGACGACCGACGGCAGCGCCGGCGCTTCGGGCAAGTGGACGCGCGCCGCGCAACTGGCCATCGCCATCGGCCACATTGCGTTGAC
>DAOTYS010000427.1:0-4577 GCA_034434575.1 Thermoflexales bacterium | reverse complement strand
GGACTCTGGATTCTGGATTTTGGATTGGATGCGGGTGATTTGAGACTCGAAGACGCGGATGAATTTCTCGCCGATGCGCTTGCGCTTCTCTTCCGGGTCGGTGACGCCCTGCAGCGCTTCGAGAAACTCCTCGGCGGCGTTGACGGCAATGAGGCGCATGCCCTGTTCGCGCTGAAATGTTTCGACGACCTGCTCTGCTTCGCCCTTGCGCAGCAGGCCGGTGTCCACGAACACGCAGGTGAGTTGATCGCCGACGGCGCGATGCGCAAGCGCGGCTGTGACCGAGGAGTCCACGCCGCCGGAGAGGCCGCAGATCACGGGCCGGTCGCCGACCTGGGCGCGAATGCGCGCCACGCTTTCGTCGATGATGTTGGCCGGCGTCCACGCTGCGGCGCACCCGCACACGCTGTGAACGAAATGGCTGATGATCTCGCGCCCGCGTTGGGTGTGATTGACTTCGGGGTGGAACTGAATGGCGTACAGTCTGCGCGCGTCATCGGCCATGCCGGCGATGGGCGAGTTGGCGCTGCGCGCGATGACGCGGAAGCCGGGGGGCAGTTGCTCCACCCGGTCGCCGTGGCTCATCCACACGGAGATTCTGGAGTTTGGTTTTTGGGTTTGCTGTGGCAACAGGGGGCAGTCGTCGACTTCCACATCGGCCTGGCCGTATTCGCGATGTGTGGCCGGCGCAACGACGCCGCCCAGCGCGTGCGCCAGCAACTGCATGCCATAGCAGATGCCCAGCACTGGCAGCCCCGATGCCAGCACGTAGTCGGGGAGCGCCGGCGCGCCGGCGTCATACACGCTGTTTGGGCCGCCGGACAGGATGAACCCGCGCGGACGCAGCGCCATGACGTTTTCGGCCGGCGCATCCCAGGCGAACAATTCGCAGTACACGTTGGCCTCGCGCACCCGGCGCGCAATCAGTTGCGAGTATTGAGAGCCGAAGTCGAGGACAGCGATCGTGTGGTTGTGCGGCGTCATATCGCAGCGCATTATAGGGGGTGTGTTCACAACCGGGGGCAAGATACCGATTCGGTTTGCCGGCGCCGCCGCCCATATACAAAGATCGCTGAGAGAAGTCCTTAAACAGACTCTGCGTCCTCGGCGTCTCTGCGGTGAGTTTCCCGGACAGGGTATGAAGTTGCCCCAACCTGTGAACACAAACATTATAAGCGCGCTGCCCGGTTTGGTAGAATCCACTCAATGTCCCAGGTCCATGTCTCTACACATCCACTGGTGCTGCACAAGTTAACCATTCTGCGCGACCAGAAGACCGAACCCAAACGCTTCCGCGAACTGGTGCGCGAACTGTCGCTCATTCTGATCGCCGAAGCCACCGCTGGCTTGCCCGTGACGCCTACCACCGTCACTACACCGATGGGTCAGGCGCAGGGCTGGGAGATGAAGGATCGCATCGGCCTGGTGCCGATTCTGCGCGCCGGCCTGGGCATGGTGGATGGGGCGCTGGAGATGCTGCCTTTCTCCGAAGTCTGGCACATCGGCCTGTACCGCGACGAGCGCACGCTGCGCCCGGTGCAGTATTACAACAAGCTGCCGGTCAACCCCACCGTTCAGGTGTGCATCGTGCTCGACCCGATGCTGGCCACTGGCGGCAGCGCAACAGCCACCATCGACATCCTTAAAAAGTGGGGCGCCGAGCGGATCATCTATGTCGGCCTGATCGGCTCGCCCGAAGGCGTGCAGCACATGCAGACCGATCATCCCGATGTGCCGATCTATCTGGCCGCCATCGACGACCATCTCAATGAGATCGGCTATATCGTGCCCGGCCTGGGTGACGCCGGCGACCGCCAGTTCGGCACAGCGTGAATTCATTTGCGATTTTGGATTGAGCGCCGCTCAGCCACAATCGCAAGTCCAAAATCCAAAATCCAAAATCGAACCATGCATTACCGAATTGAAAAGGACTCGCTCGGCGAGATGCAAGTGCCGGCCAATGCCTACTACGGCCCGCAAACCCAGCGCGCCGTGCAGAACTTTCCGATCAGCGGCCTGCGCCCCTACCGCGCCTTTGTGTGGAGCATGGCCTGCGTCAAGCGCGCTGCCGCAGAGGTGAACCGCGACCTGGGCCTGTTGGACGCAAAGCTGGCCGGCGCCATTGTCGCCGCCGCCACGGAAGTGATGGACGGGCAATGGGCCGATCAATTCGTCGTCGATCCGTTTCAGGCCGGCGCCGGCACCAGCCACAACATGAACATCAACGAGGTGATCGCCAGCCGGGCCAGCGAGCTGCTGGGCGTCGGGCTGGATGCGCCCAAAAAGCCGGTCAGCGCCAACGATCACGTCAACATGGCCCAGTCCACCAATGACACCATTCCCACGGCCATCCGGCTGGGGTGCCTGTGGCGCCTGCCCGAACTGCTGGCGGCTGTGGACGCGCTGGCCGGCGCGCTGGCCGACAAGGCGGCGGAGTTCGATGACATCGTGAAGTCGGGCCGCACCCACCTGCAGGATGCTGTGCCGGTCCGGCTGGGCCAGGAGTTCAGCGGCTACGCCAAAGCCGTGGCGCGCGACCGCGAGCGCATCGCGCGCGCCGCCGAACAGTTGCGCCGCATGCCCATCGGCGGCACCGCCACCGGCACCGGCCTCAACGCGCATCCCGAATATCACAAGCGCATGGTCAGGCGCCTGAGCGACTTGCTCGGCCAGCCACTGTATGAGTCCGACAACCTGTTCGAAGGCATGCAGAGCATGGCCGACATGGCCGACTTCAGCGCCAGCATCCGCACGCTCACGGTGACCCTCACACGCATCGCCAACGATTTCCGGCTGCTCAGCTCCGGCCCCTCGACCGGCCTGGACGAAATCCGCCTGCCGGCCGTGCAACCTGGCTCGTCGATCATGCCCGGCAAGGTCAACCCCGTGCTGGCCGAGATGTTGAACATGGCCTGCTACCATGTTCAGGGCTGCGACCTGACTGTGGCGCTCGCCGCGCAGGCCGGCCAGCTCGAGTTGAATGTGATGATGCCGATCATCGCGCACAATCTGTTCGAGATGATGCACGTCATGATCGGCGCGATCAACGCTTTCACCACGAAGTGCGTGGTTGGGTTGAAGGCCAACCGCGAAAAGGCCGAAGGCTGGCTGGCGAAGAACGCCATCGTCGCCACCGCGCTCAACCCGCTGATCGGCTACATGGCGGCGGCGGAACTGGTGAAGGAAGCGATGAAGCGCAACATCACCATCCGCGAAGCGGCCGCCGAGCGCATCGCCGCTGGGGCGCTGCTCAACAAAGACACGCAACAGCCGGTCACGCTGGCTGAAGTGGACGCCGTGCTGGGCGACCTGCGCAAGCTGACCGAGGGCGGCATCCAGGGCGTCGCCGGGGGCGGCTGATCGTTCGCCTCGTCCACTGGCGCACCACGCACAGTGCGCTCTGAAATTACAATATCGTCTATGTCATCGAACCCGACCCGACCGCCCGATCCGTCGGATGACTGGCAGTTGCCGGGAGAGACCAAAGCATCAACGCCCCGGACACCAGCCGGCTCCACGCCGGAACCCGATGCCCGGTCGGGGGCGTGGGAGAATGCCGACGACGACATCAAACCGGCGTCTGCGCAATCGGCGCCCGACCGTAACACGCTGCAACCCATCATCGACGCTTTGCGCGTCCCGTTCGGGTCATTGTGGGACGATCCGCGCGGCCGGCCGCTCATCCTGGTCAGCCTGCTCGCGCTGATCGCCGTGTGCGGCCTGTCGTGTTTCGTGCTCAGCGCAGTGCTGATCTTGGATCGCACATCTGCGCCGGCCCCCACGGCGCCCTCTGCTGCTCAGGCCCAGCCCACGGCGCCGATTACGGCTGCCCTGCGCGTGGTTGCCAACGACACGCCTGTGCCGCCCGGCATTCCCAACCGTTTGACCATCCGCAATCTGACGTTCGATGTGGTGGTGGTGCGGCCTGATGAAGCGGGCGGATGGGATATCGATCCTGCCGCCGCGCAGACTGCCTATTGGGCTGCCGGCACGCTGGTGAACTACCTGATCGGGTTGCCGGCGACCCAGGACAATCAAACGGCTGTCGCTTCGCTTCGGCGCGGTGATCTGATCCTGCTCGACACCGCGATCGGCACGCTGCGCTACCGGGTCTCGCACAGCGACACCGTGAAGGTGAGTGAGCCAGTGTCTCTGCGCGATCAATCCAACCCGCAACTGACGCTGATGCTGCTCGGAGACAGCGGCGCAGGAGGCGATCTGCGCCAGGCGGTGATTGCCATGTACACGGACGAAGGCACCGCCAACTCGCTCACCACGCTCGGCGCGCCCATCAATCTGGGCGATGTGCGGGTGCGGACATTGAGTGCGCGTCTGGTGCCGGGCGCCAGCGTCGGCCTGCCGCCCGACCAGAACTACTATCAGGTCAACGTGGAGATCAGCAGCCTCATCACGCGCGTGCTGGATGCGGCGCAGTTCACTGCTCAGCTTGTGGATGCCAACGGCGTCAGATACCCGGTGTCCGAGTCTGCCTCCAGCGCCGATGGGGGGCTGGGCTGGACGCGCGGCGCGCTGTCACCCGGCCAGACCATCACGGCGACTTCCGGCTTCCAGGTGCC
>DAOTYS010000426.1:0-8410 GCA_034434575.1 Thermoflexales bacterium | reverse complement strand
GGCGTGTTCGAGGCCGGGTTCAACGTCCACGGCCCCATGCCGAAACCGCCGTTATCGCCCGTCGTCCATTCCGGCGACGGTGGATCATAGGCGGGATGGCTGGCCGTGTCCGCTGCGGTTGGCGGTGGGAGCTGGGCCTGAGCAGACTGAGCCAGCGCCAGCGTCATGAGCGCGCCCAACGCCAGGGCGCCGCCCAGCCGGCCAACCTTCAGCAGCGCCGTCCCAGGCCGGTTGTGGACGTGTGCGTCGTCTGAGGCGAACTCAGACAAAGACCAGACTTCGTTCTGTGGATGCGCAGACTCTGACTTTACACGCGCTGTTTGACTGAGTAACATGTGGTCTCACCTCGTATCATTGCTGAAAACGTGATCAAGGTCACCGAACACGAATGCAAAGGCCGGTTCTTTAGAGGAAATCGTTCACATGGATACCCCCTTGTGTCTACTAATTGCCGCTGCGCATTTCCCCTACAGGCGATCCGAGATCCAGACGCCCCATCACACCCCGCGCAGATGATGCAATTTTAATAGATTCCGTCTTTATCGTTTGATAGCATCATGCCCTCTTGTGCATCTTGTTAGTTGAAAACCTCCGGTCTATGTCTACCCAGCCTGGCCCCATCCATGTCCAGCGCAGTCTGGCGCTCCGTGTCGTGTTTGGCGCCGGCATCAGCCGGCTGGGACTCGCCGATGCGGACCACCTGTTGATTCGCAGCGAATCGCTGGCCGCCCGGTTGGAATCTCTGGCCGGCGCGCTGGCAGGCGAAGCCGCCGGGATCAGCCAGCCTGACTCGTCCTGGGGAGTCGTGTTGACGACCCCAAACCTGATCTTCGCCTACTGCAACCAGGCGTTTGCGTCCCTGTTGGAATACGACACGCCGGCCGATGTGCTGCGCATTGGCCATGCTCTGCAACTGGTCGACGCTGATGAACGAGCAGCCGCGATCGATGATTGGCAATTCCTCCTGACCGCGCCAGATCCGCCGCCGAAAACCTATTGCCTGAAGACGCGGCGGGGCGGGCGACGATTGGTGGAAATTCACGCCGCAGCGCTGGTGAACGTGCAGGGATCACTCGGCGGGCTGATGGCGCTGGCGCGCGGTGTCGCCCCTCATCCGGCTGCGCTGGCGCCGGCTTCCGCCATGTCGCGCGTCTCTGCCGGCGCTGGGGATCCAAGGGTGGCATGGGATCACCTGTTTGCCCATTCCCCCATTGGTCTGGTGCTGGCCGATTTGGATGGACGGTGTCTGGCGGTCAACCCCGCTTTCTGCCGCATGATTGACTACTCTGCAGACGAGCTGCTGGGCCGGCCCTTTCAAGACTTTACCCATCCCGACGATCTGCCGGCGAATCTGGCCGGCGGTCGGGATTTGATCGAAGGCAAACGAACCTCATTCCAGATCGACAAGCGCTACTTGCGCAAAGACGGCCAGACGCTGTGGGTTTCGCTGAGCGCCTCGGTCGTGCGCAGCGCCGATGGCGCCCCTTTGTTTGTGTTGTCGCAGATCCAGGACATCACTGCTTACAAACAAGCTCAGCGAGAGTCCCAGACTCTGCTTGAACGCTATCGGGCGGTGGTCGAAGACCAGACCGAACTGATCTGCCGTTACCTGCCCGACACCACTCTGACGTTCGTCAACGAAGCGTACTGCCGTTTCGTGGGGCGACAGCGGGCCGAACTGATCGGGTTGCGCTTCACAGAACTGGGCGTGATCCCCGTTGAAGAGCGGGGCGAGCTGCAGGGCAAACTGAGCGCGCTCAGCTCCGCCGAACGCATCGTCGTGACCGAGCATCATGTCCGGCGCGCCGACGGCGAACTGCGCTGGATGCAATGGGTCAATCGCGCCATCATTGACGACAGCGGACAAGTGACCGAGCTGCAAGCCATCGGCCGCGACACCACTGAACGCAGGGAGATGGAGCAGGCGCTGCGTGACGCCATCGGCGATGCCCGCTCCCGCGAGGTGGAAGCGCGCGACCTGGCCCGCCAGTTGGTCACCGCCCGCGATGACGAGCGCAATCGCATCGCCGAGCGGCTGCACAATGGAATTGGCCATCACCTGCTGGCGCTGCGAAAAGCCATCCTCTCTGCCCATCCCCCGGCAGACACAGATTCTCCCAGCGCCAGACTGGTTCAAAACAGCCTCGATCTGCTGGAAGAAGTGAGCGAACAGGTTCGCGCTCTGGCGATGGACCTGGACTCCGAGGTGCTTGAGCAGTCAGGCATTGGCGCAGCCGCCCGGCGCTATGTGGAGCGCATGGCCGCCTCGGCGCGCCAGACGATTCGTTTTCACGCCACCGGCCGCCTCCGGCGCATGCCTATCGAGATCGAGCGCGTCCTGTTTCGCGGGTTGAAAGAGGCGCTGGCAAATGCGGTGCGCCATGCGCAGGCCGGCGAGATCTCAGCGCAATTGCACATCGGCTCTCGCTCGGCCCGACTGACGGTTCAGGATGATGGCATTGGCTTTGACCCGTCGATCCTGGACATCGAGGTCAATTCGGCCCTGTCATTTGGGCTGCCCGGCCTGCGCCGGCAGGTGACTCTGCTGGCAGGCGACTTCAGCGTGGAGAGCGCGCCGGGCAAAGGCGCCACCATCGTCATAGAGATTCCCCTGCCAGCAGGCCCGTCCCGCCATGGACAAAGCGTGCGCGTCCTCATCGCGGATGCGCACGATGTCACTCGTCGCGGCCTCGTGGCTACCCTGAGCGAGACCGGCGAGTATGAATGCATCGAGGCCCTGGACGGCCTGATGGCAGTGCATCTGGCCGAGATCAGGCAGCCGGATCTGGCGCTGATCGACGTCGATCTGCCCGAACTGGCCGGCGTCGAAGCAGCCCGGCAGATGGTGGCCACCGTCGAGCGCACAGCCGTCATCATGCTGTCCTACAGCTACAACCATCAGGCGCTGCAAAACGCCTTGCAGGCCGGCGCGCGGGGGTTCCTGCTCAAGTCGGCCGGCAGTCAGGAGTTGCTGCAAGCGTTGCAGGCCGTGCGCGCCGGCGAGACATTTTTCAGCCCCAGCCTGGCCCAGGTCGCCCGCCGCCTTCAAGAGCAGCCGGACGCCCATGACGCCTTCAGTTCACTCACAACGCGCGAACGCGAGGTCCTGGAACTGATCGTCAACGGCTATCGCAACAAGCAGATTGGCGACCGGCTGGGCATCAGCGTGCGCACAGTCGAAGTGCATCGCCGCAATATCATGGACAAGCTGGGTGTCAAAACCCAGGCGCAACTCTTCCGGGTGGTTTCCGGCGGCGACAGGGCGCATCTGCGATGATCTCCTCTCCCCCCAGAGGAGGCGATCCAGATGCGCCTGCCGCGTGCCCGCAATGACCTGTGCTGCATAGGTTGCGTCGCGTCAAAATGTGCGGCACGGCATCTGTTCGCCATGATAGTGTCCGCAGGCAATTTGTGAATACCGATTAGTACGTATCGCCGCAGAATCCCGGAGTCTTAAAGACTCCGGGATTCTGTGCTGTGGGATCAAGCGCGAGCCTGCCCCGGCTGCAAGACAACCTTCACCAGATGCTCTGGCTGTGTTGCCAGCCGCTCGAAGAACTGCGCCCCTTCAGACAGGGGCGCCAGATGGATCATCTCGCGCACGCGCACCTGGCCGGCCGCAATCAACTCCACGGCGCGCAGGAAGTCGTCATCGGTGTAGGCATAGCTGCCGCGCACATGCAGCTCTCGATTGACGACGGGAAGGAAATTGAGGGTGGTGTCACCCTTGCCGAGTCCGATCAACACCAGTGTGCCGCCCGGCGCAAGCGCCGCCACGCCCTGCTGACGGGTGGCCGGCGCGCCGGCGGTGTCCACGATGAACTCGGCCCCCCAACCGCCGGTGATGGTTTTCACCCGCTCAACCACATCCTCCTGGCCGCTGTGCACGGTGTGCGTCGCGCCCATAGCGCGCGCCATCTCCAGTCGATGCGCCACCAGATCGGTGACGATGATGTTTGACGCGCCGGCCAGCCGGGCCAGTTGCGCGGCCAGCAGTCCCTGCGGCCCGGCCCCCAGCACCACCACCGTCCTCAGCAGCGGCGGCGCCATCGTCCTGAAGACGTGCGCCTGCACTGCCAGCGTCTCGGTCATTGTTGCGTCCAGGTCGCTGACCTGCGCCGGCAGTTTGAACACGCGGTCTGCCGGCGCGCAGACCAGATCGGCAAATGCGCCGGCGCGCTCGATCCCCAGAACCGCCATGTTCGGGCAGATATTGGTCTGGCCGGCGCGGCAGGCCGGGCACACGCCGCATGGAATGAGCGGCTGCACCACGACGCGGTCGCCAGGGGCGAGGCTCTCCGCCGCGTCGCGCCGCGCGTCTTTGCCAACCTCGACTACCTGACCTGAAAACTCATGCCCCATAATGAGCGGGATATGGGCGTTGCGGCGCGGGCTGTGGCCCACATAGCCGCTCAGGTCCGAGCCGCAAATGCCGCAGGCATGGACGCGAATCAGGACTTCGTCCGGGCCAGGTTGCGGCGCCGGCGCATCCTCGATTTCAAGCCGGCGCGCGCCGTGAAAAATGAGCGCTTCCATGCGCCTATTGTCGCTCAGTCCGCATCGAGCAGCAGGAGATTGAGCGTCTCGCGCGCAGCCGGCAGGGTCTGCATCGCGGCCCAGTTGTCCACCAGGTCGGCGGCGCGCTCGATCGCCAGCAGCCGCGCCAGCGGATCTTCGCGGGCCGGCTCACGCCCGATGCGCGTGCGCGGCCAATATACGGCCAGCCGGGTCTGGTGGCGCGGATAAGCCGCCTGCAACCAGGCGCGCAGACGCGCATAGACGGCTTCATCTTCCGGCGCGACCCTGTTGTTGCGATAGACGCGCACGATCAGCGCCTCCAGTTCATCCCAGTTTTGGACGAAATCGATCAGCGCCTGATCGGTGACGCGCCCAATGAGCGAGCGGGTAAAGGGATTCATTGCAATTGACGATTGACGGATTGACGATTGGGGGTTGTTGGTGTTGGATGTGCGCGCGTTTCAGAGGCATTCTACTGCGCCGGTATTTCGCCCGCCGGGGCAGGGGGTGGCTGCGCGCGGCTGCGCTATGATTGTATCGGGCGACCGCGCAGCGCGAGCGCCCAGGAGCGCGATCTGTGAACGCAACCCTGACCCCGCAAACGACCCAGGCGGAATCGGCTGCTATCCGCGCGCCACTTGCCGGCGCTGTGCCGCTGGCCGGCTGGCTCGACGCGCTGACGCGCGAAGGCGAGTTGTATCAACGATTGGAGGACGGCAGTGTGATTTGCGCGGCTTGCGCTCACTGCTGCCGCATCAAACCCGGCGGGCGCGGCATCTGCCAGGTGCGCTACAACGCCGGCGGCGCGCTGCATGCGCCGTGGGGGTACGCCTCGGCGATTCACGCTGATCCGGTGGAGAAGAAGCCGTTCTATCACGCGCTGCCCGGCTCCACCGCGCTGACGTTCGGCATGTTGGGCTGCAATCTGCACTGCGACTATTGCCAAAACTGGGACATCTCGCAGGCGTTGCGCGATGCCGCCGCCGGCGCGCCGCCGGTCAGGGTGACGCCGGACGATCTGGCGGCGCTGGCCCGTCGCGCGCGGGCGCGCAGCGTGGTCAGCTCATACAACGAGCCGCTCATCACCTCGGAGTGGGCGGCGGCCGTTTTCAAAGCGGCAAAAGCCGCCGGTCTGCTGTGCCTGTATGTCTCGAACGGCTATGCCACGCGCGAAGTATTGGAGTATCTGCGGCCCTGGCTCGACGGCTATAAGATCGATCTCAAATCCATGCGCGACAAAAACTATCGCCAACTGGGCGCGGCGCTGGATCGCGTGTTGGAAGGCGCGCGCATGGTGTATGAGATGGGCTTCTGGCTGGAAATTGTCACCCTGGTTGTGCCAGGGTTCAACGACTCGGATGCTGAGCTGCGCGACGCAGCGCAGTTCATTCGTTCGCTGTCAGCCGATATCCCCTGGCACGTGACGGCGTTCCACGCGGATTACCGCATGACCGACCGCGACAACACGGACGCGCGCGCGCTGGCGCGCGCCGCCGAGATCGGTTACGGCGAGGGTCTGCGCTATGTGTACGCCGGCAATCTGCCGGGCAAACTGGCGCGCTTCGAGAACACCTATTGCCCGGACTGCGGGGCGACGTTGATTGAGCGGGTTGGCTTTCGCGTGTTGAGCAACCGGCTGAAGGAAAACGGCCTCTGCCCGGACTGCGGCGCGCGCATTGCGGGGCTGTGGCAACCACCGGCGCGCGCATGAGGAATCGTCTCATTGCCGCCGATTGTCTGGAGGTTCTGCCCCGGCTGAAGGCCGGCTCGACGCGGCTGATCTATCTCGATCCGCCGTTCAACACGGGTGTGCGCCGGCGGGGGCGGGCCGGCAGTTACGAGGATGCGTTTGGGGCGCCGGCCGATTACATCGCCTACATGCGCCCGCGCCTCGAAGCCATGCTGCGCGCCCTGGCGCCCGATGGGTCGCTGTTCTTCCATTGCGACTGGCGCATGAGCCACCACATCCGGCTGATGCTGGATGACCTGTTCGGATTGAGCGGGCCGGCGTGTGCAAGGCGGGGCGTCTTCGTCAACGAAATCATCTGGCATTACGGGCTGGGCGCGTCGAAGGCCGGCCGCCGTCTGCTGACCAAGCACGACGTGATCTTCTGGCACGCCCGCTCGCCCGACTATGTGTTCAACGCGCTGCGCGACGCGCCGACGCCGGCCATGCTGGACAAATACCGCCACACCGACGCGCAGGGCAATCGCTACATGAACGCCTATGGCAAACGCTACGTGATGAAGGGCGGCAAGCTGCTGGACGATGTGTGGGATATTCCGGCCATCGCCCCGACCTCCAGAGAGCGCGTCGATTACCCGACGCAGAAGCCGCTGGCGTTGCTGAGGCGGATCGTCGAACTTGCCAGCAACGCCGGCGATGTGGTGCTCGACCCTTTTTGCGGCAGCGGCACGACGCTGGTCGCCGCAAAACATCTGGGCCGGCGCTGGATCGGCATCGACAGCAACCCACAGGCTATCGAGATTGCCCGCGCGCGGCTTGCGGCGCGCTCATAGCGCCAGAACGAGCCTTGCATTGCTGTTGGTGTGTGGCATGGCGTCGGGCGCAGGGTGTGCTCAGACGGACTGGATCACTGCGATGTCGGGCTTTCTCGTGGAAGCAGGGGCGCTATGCCGGTCAGCAATTCAGGCACATCGCTTGTCGCTGTCTTCCAAACCTCATTCCAGTCCACAATGTCGTAGCCGTGAATGAGAACGTCGCGCATTCCTGCTATCAACGACCAGGGTATCTGCGGCTGATTATTGCGAAACTCCTGCGACAGCCGCTTGACGGCTTCACCGATCACGATGATCTGGTACAGCACTGCTGATTGAGTCTTGTAGTCATTGATGAAGGAATCTTTATCCAGACCTTGAACAAACGTTCGGACAGCGCGCGCCGCTCTGGCAATATCGAGCAGGATAGTTTCATCTCGCCGCATAGGCTTCCTCTGGCACAGATAAAACAGTCTTTGCCGTCTTCAATATCTCATTGCGCAATAGCCAGTTGGCACTGGACTCCAGCGCGCGCCTGGTAATCAGGTCCACATCGCGGCCCAGCAGGGACTGCAATTCCTGTTTCATCCTGACGTGGTCAAGCAGTCCCCAGTCGGCGTCAGCGCTGAAAGCGATCAGAATATCTACATCACTGCTGGGAGTGAAGTCGTTGCGCAATGTGGAGCCGAATACCGCCAATTCCAGGATTTTCCAGCGCCGGCAAAACTCGGCGATCTCAGCCATGGGAAGGGCGTTAACAAAGCTGCTCATCTGGCTATCTCCTTGCTTTCGTTTTCGTCGAATTGCGCAGGTTGTCTGACCTGTGCGCCGGCGCTCACACCGCGCGTCAATCGCTCTGCTCCTTCAGAATGCGCGCTTCGGCCAGTTTGGCTGAGATCAGCACGATCGGCAGGCCGGTGCCGGGATGGGTGCTGGCGCCGGCGAAATACAGGTTGCCATAGCGGGCGTGCCGGTTGCGCGGACGCAGATAGCCCACCTGCAGAAAATCATGGCTCAGCCCGAACGCGGCGCCTTTGGCCAGGTTCAGGTCGTCGCGGTAGTTCAATGGGTTGAGCGTGCGCTCGAACACGATCCGTTCGCGCAGGTCAGCGAGGCCGATGCGCGCCAGGCGCTGCAATACGGCTTCGCGGGCTTTGCCGGTCAGGGTCTGCCAGTCCTGCGGGCGCGCCTCGTTCAAATAGCCCACCGGCACGAGCGCCATCAGGTTGTCGCAGCCGGGCGGGGCGAACGAGGGGTCTGTGCCGGTCGGCGCGCACACATAGAACGACGGCTCGTCGGGCAGCGTGAGATCCTGGAAGATGCGGTCGAAGCTGCGCTTGTAGTCGTGATCGGCCAGGAAGACGTTGTGGTGCAGCAGTTGCGGCGCGCGCGG
>DAOTYS010000425.1:0-4053 GCA_034434575.1 Thermoflexales bacterium | reverse complement strand
TTCAGGGTTCTGCAAGCGGCGGTCGATTCGACGCGCGAATGGGCCGCCGCTCGCGTTTAACATTGTTAAAAAACAAGTTTAAGCTGCGCCGGCTTTGAAAAACATTGACAAGCGCAGGTCGAACCATAAAATCGAAGATTGACAATCAGCCCGGTTTGGAAAGGAAAGGAACACAGCGAGCAAGCCAATCCGCTTGAGACATGTCGAGCAATCAGACTTTCACCGTGCACGTTAACGGCGCGCAGCCCCGCGCGGCCACATCCTCACTCACCGGCCCGCTGCCCTCACACATCGCTTCCACAGAAGACGCTGCCGGGGGGTCTGCCGACCCTTCGAAACGCAGCCGGGGCGCCGGCGCTTTGCGCATTGCATTGCTGGTCTCGATCGACCGAAACGCCCCCGCCACTCCCCAGGACGCCCCTTACGACATTTTGGCCGAACTGGATAGCGAGAGAACGGCCTACTCCTACGCGGCCGCGTTGCTGTCGCGGGGATACGAGGTGCAGGCGCACGAAGGCAATGCGCATCTGCCGGAGTGGCTATCGGCTTTCCAGCCCGACATCTGCTTCAATGTGTGCGAAGGGTTCCTGGGCGAGAGCCGCGAGGCGCAAGTGCCCGGCATTCTGGAGATGATGGGCCTGCGCTACACCGGCCCCGGCCCCCTGGCCGCCGCCGTCACCCAGGACAAGCCGACGACGCAACGCATTCTGTATTACCACGGCATTCGCATCCCCCTGTTTCAGGTGTTCGAGTCGCCCGACGACGAGCCGCGCGCGGATTTTGTCTACCCGCTGTTTGTCAAGCCGGCCCATGAAGGCACCGGCATGGGCATCCGCAACGCCAGCATCGTGCGCAACGAGCGCCAGTTGCGCGAGCAAGTGGCGTGGACAATCGAATCATACCGCCAGCCGGCGCTGGTCGAAACGTACATCGAGGGCAAAGACATCACCTGCGGCCTGGTCGGCAACGGCAGCGACGTTCATTTCTTCCCCATCACCGAAGTGGACTTCAGCGGATACCCGCCCGAACTGGCGCCAATCTACGGCGTGCAGCAGAAAGTGGACTACGCCGACTACTACCGGAACAAGTGCCCGGCCCCGCTGGGCGAAAGGCTGACCGCCGAAGTGCGCCGCCTGACGCATCAGGTGTTCAAAGTGACCGGATGCCGGGACTATGGACGGGTCGATTTTCGCCTGACCGACGACGGCAAGCTCTATGTCCTCGAAATCAACAGCCTGCCCGGCATCACGCCCCACAGCGATCTGACTCTGATGGCAGAGGCCGAAGGCTGGACGCACGCCGATCTGGTCTGTGCGGTGCTCGATGCCGCTCTCAAGCGGTACGGCATGGCGAAATTCAGCCCGGCCGCCGTTGTGAACGGAGTCCGGGCCGGGTAGGAAGGCGATGGAACGCGGCGGCAGACAGGGAAAACGGCAGCGCCACAACAACAAAGCAGGTCGGCCTTCTATGAGACAGCGCGTTGTGCTTTTGTACGGCGTAGACGAGCAGAGCCATGATTTTGAGGTTGCCGCGACTCGCGCGCTGATCGGCCATGCATCGACGGCGCTGGCGGCGCGAGGGTGGGCGGTCGAGCCGGTTGAGGTGAGTCACGATCTGGTCGGGGCGCTCAAGCCGTACTCGCCCGATGACTGGCTGGTCTTCAACCTGTGCGAGGGGTCGCCGGCCCAGGCCTTTTACTACGCCAAGACAGCCCGCGTCCTGTCGGCCATGGGATACACCTTCACCGGGGCGGATCACGTGTCGCTGGATGTGACGCAATTCAAGTGGAAAATGAAGAGCGTGCTCCAGCAGCATAACGTGCCTACGCCGCGCTGGAGTGTGGTCGAGGACCCCGGCGACATCCGGCCTGACCTCCTGTCAGACGGCTTTTTCCCGGCTATCGTCAAGCCGGCCAATGAGCATTGCTCATACGGCATCACCCGCGACTCCGTCGTGATGGGTCTGGAAGAGGCGCAGGCCCAGGCGGCGCGGATCATCACGCAATTCAATGGGCCGGCGCTCATTGAGGAGTTCCTGGACAGCCCTGAATACAACGTGTCGGTGTGGGGCGGTGCCCGCCCGTCGGTGCTGGGCATCTCCACCATGACCTACGACGCCTTCGATAACCTGCGCGACCGGCTATGCACCTTCGAGGCGAAATGGGACCCCTCGTCCGAGCCGTATCAGCGCATCCCGGCGATCTGTCCCGCGCCGGTGTCGCCGGAACTGAAATCTGAAATCGAGGCGGTGTCTATCGCCGCCTATAGTGCGCTGGGCTGCCGGGACTACGGCCGCATTGATCTCAGGCTGAAGAACGGCCGTCCCCTGGCGCTCGATGTGAACAGCAATTGCGATGTTTGCCCGGATGGCGGCTTCGCCACGGCTGCCGCCGCCGCCGGCCTGACCTATGGCGAAATGATGGAGCAGATCATCTTCTTTGCGCTGGAGCGCAGCCGGCTGCCGGCTGCCCAGCCGGCGGATGTCGCCATCGGCGCCTGGGTTCCCCAGATCGAGGGCGCACTGGCAACCGTGTGAGTGGCAGACGATGATTGAGACAGCCGCGACAGCCCTGACCATGACTGCCCTGCGCGATCGGGAGAATGCCGTCCTGCGCGTCGCGCCCTCTTTGCCGGACGACCGGCCCGCTGTGCGCAGGCTGATTCTGACTTCGGGCATCTTCGGCGCGGCAGACGCCGACTGCGTGGATGACATGTTCCTGCAGAGCCTGCGCCAACCGTCCGATGACAACTATCGCTTTTTGTCATGCTGGGAAGAAAGCCCGCAGCGGTCTCCCCGCATGATTGGATTTGCCTGCTGTGGGCGAGAGGCGCTCACGAAAGGCGCGTGGGATTTGTTTTGGATCTGTGTGGACTGCGCGGCGCGCGGCAAAGGGGCCGGCGGCATGTTGCTGACCGAGGCGCAGCGATTGGCGATTGAAGATGGCGCGCGCCTGATGGTCATCTACACCTCGTCGACCGATATTTACGCCCCAGCCCGCAGGCTGTACGAGTCGCAACAATTCACCCGCGTGGCCGTCGTGCCCGACTACTACGCCGATGGCGACGACCTGTTCATTTATTCAAAGCGGCTGAAGTAGAGGAGTATTGAGATGTTGCACGCGAAGTCCAGAGCGCCGGTGTTGTTGCTCTACAACTATTACAAGAGCTGGTCTGCTGAGGAGGCTCAGGAGGCCAGGCGGCACGCCGGCTACATGGTCGAGTGCCTCGAGGCGATCGGCCATCCGGTTCGCATCGTGGAGTTCTGGAAGGATGTGACCGAGGTCATGAAGCGCTTCGACCCGGCCAAATGGATTGTCTTCAACTGGTGCGAAGGTGTCGAAGACGAAGTGGGGGGGGACGCCCGTGTGTGCGCCGATCTGGAAGCGATGGGCTTTACCTACACCGGCAACCCGCCGGCGGCGCTCCGGTTATCCGTCGAGAAGGGCCGCGCCAAGCGTCTGTTGCAGCGCTGGGGCATTCCCACCCCGGCCGGCCGCGAATTTAAATCGGCCGACGACGTGACGGCCTGGGATCACTTTCCGGCCATCGTCAAGCCTGTCAGCCAGCACTGCTCGGCTGGCGTCACCCGCGACGCCGTCGCGCACGACCTGCGCAGCCTGCGCCAGCGTGTGGCGTATGTCAACGAAACATTCAAGGAAGCGGCTCTGGTCGAGCAATTTGTGGATGGCCGCGAGATCAATGTCGGCGTATGGGGCAATGGCCGTCCGCGCGTGCTCCCCCTGCGCGAAATTGATTTCTCCGCCATCGAAAATCCCTTCCACCGCATGGTGACCTGGGACAGCAAATGGGTGCCCACCAGCGTGGACTGGAATGCCATGCCGGTCATCATCGAGGTGCAGGCGTCCGACGAGTTGCGCGCCCGGATCGAGCGCATCGTGCTCGACACGTATCGCGTGTTTGGCTGCCGCGACTACGCGCGCGTCGATCTGCGCATCGACCGCCAGGGCCGGCCGTATGTCGTCGATGTCAACCCCAACCCCGATATCACTGCCGACGGCGGGTTTATCGGCGCGTGCCGGGCCGCCGGCTACTC
>DAOTYS010000424.1:0-13817 GCA_034434575.1 Thermoflexales bacterium | reverse complement strand
TATGTGGGCCGTGTCGCGGCGGGCCTGCAAGACACCACCGGCGCGCTGTTGCAGGAGGACTACACCTGGACCTTCAACGTGGCTGCGCCGGTTGTCAAGACGTTCGACCCGCCCAATGGCGGCACAGACGTGGACTTGCGCCGGCCTATCAGCATTACCTTCAGCCAGAAAATGGATCACGCCTCGGCTGAGGCCGCCTTCAGCATCGACCCGCCGGTGCAAGGGTCATTCCGCTGGGCGGACGAGGCGGTGGAGCCACCGGCCAATCCGGGTTATCGCGGCGAGGAGGAGCAGCCCACAGTGGGCGCGCTGCCGCAGATTGCAACGCCCGCTGGCGAAGTGATGGCATTCGTGCCGGCCGAGGACTATCGGCGCGGCACGTCCTATCGGGTGACCATTGCAGCCACAGCCAGGGCGGCCCTGGGCGACGCGGCGCTGCGCGCCCCGGCTGAGTTCACTTTTCGCAGTATCGAGAATCCGGGGGTGGCGGCTACGACCCCGGCCAATGGCGCCGATCAGGCAGAATCCACCGCCGGCTTCAACATCCGCTTCACCGCGCCGGTGTTGCCGGAAACGATCCTGCCCAATCTGACCTTCGACCCGCCCGTCTCGCTGACGCGCGTCTACACCTACTACGACCCGTTCGAGAAAAGCTTCTACGCGGGCGTCGATTTCAAACCGTCCACGACCTACCGGGTGACGATTGGCGGCGCCATCGCCGACAAATATGGCGCGCAGATCGGCGCCGACACGGTGGTGCGCTTCACCACCGCCGCCCTGTCGCCCTATGCAGCACTGCGCGCCGACAGCCAGATCGGCACGTACAACGCCGGCCGGCCCACACGCCTTTTCGCCGCCTATCGCAACATCACGCGGATGGACTTCGAGCTGGCCCGCCTGTCGCTGCGCGAGTTCTATCTGCTGACCGGCAGCCCGAACGCCTGGCAGAACTGGCGCGACTTCAGACCCTCGCGCGCTCAGGTGGTGCGCAGGTGGTCTGTGCCCGCGCAGACAGAGTTGAACGCCGGCTTCTTCTACCAGGTTGACCTGCCCGACACAGGCCAGTCGCTGGCGCCGGGCGTCTATCTGCTGACCTTGAGCGCGCCGGAGCCGGCGGCGCGTTTGCGCGACTATCAGCCGGAGCGCCATCTGCTGGTGGTGACCAATCAGCATGTCGCGTTGAAACAGGGGGAATACGAGGCGCTGGCATGGGTCACGGATCTGACCAGCGGCCAGCCGGTGGCCGGCGCGCCAGTGACGTTCTATGACCGGGCGTTCACGCCGCTGGCCGCCGGCCAGACCGATGAGGCCGGCAAAGTGATCGTCCAGTACGACCGGCCCATGCCGCTGTACGAGGCGTTCTACGCCGTGATCGGCGAGCCGGGCCAGGAAGTGTTCAGCATCGGCTACAACAACTGGGATCGCGGCATCGCGCCCTGGGACTTCAACCTGAACAGCCGCTATGGGGGCGATCCGTTCAACGTGTATCTGTACACCGACCGCCCGATTTACCGGCCCGGTCAAATGGTCTATCTCAAGGGCATTGCCCGCGCGGATGACGACGCGCGCTACAGCCTGATCGCCAATCTGAGCGCCGTAAATTACACCATCAACAACGAGCAGGGCCAGCAGGTGTTCAGCGCGACTGCGCCGCTTGACGACTACGGCGCGTTCACCGGCGCGTTTGCGCTCGACAACAGCGCCGCCACCGGCTTCTACTACATCAATGTGTGCGTGCCGGATCCGCGAAACTTTGCCGTGGGCTATGGCCGCCCTTCGACCGGCTCAGGGGGCGGTGTCTATTCGCCGGCTGCCGTCTCGCCTGCGCAGACCGATCAAAACTGCCGCTCGTACAGCGTCGGCTTCCAGGTGGCGGCCTACCGCGCGCCGGAGTTTGAAGTCACACTGACGACAGACAAGAGCGACTATCAGGCCGGCGACACGGTCAACGCTGCGTTGGACGCGCGTTATTTCTTCGGCGGCAATGTGGCCAACGCCAAAGTGGAATGGACGCTGTACGCCCGCGACTACTTCTTCGATCGCTACACCGGCGAGGGCTGGTACTCGTGGGGCGACTACGACTTCTCGTATCGCGGCGTCGGCTTCAACCAGCAGATTGCCAACGGCACAGGAACAACCGATGCTGCTGGCCAACTGTCCATTCGCCTGCCGGCTGACTTGAGCCAGCGCCAGAACAGCGCCGTGTTCTCGCTGGAGGTCAGCGTGACCGATCTGAACGATCAAAGCGTGTCGGCGCGCGCGTCGGCCATTGTGCACAAGAGCGGCTACTATGTGGGCGTCTCGCCCGAGGTGTACGTGGGCGAGACGGGCATGCCGGCGACGATGAACGTCATCGCTGTGGACTGGCAGGGCCGCCCGCTGGCGGGCAAGCCGGCCGCCGTCACGTTCTATCAGCGCGAGTGGTACACGACACAGACCGAAGACCCGGCAGGCTATCGCGAGTTCACCTCTGTGCCCAGCGACACCGAAGTGTCGCGCGTGTCCATCACCACCGGCCCGAACGGCAAGGCGACCGCCGTGTTCACGCCGGCGTTGGGCGGCGAATACTACATCAAAGTTGTCGGGGCCGATGCAGGAGCGAATGGTCCTTCGCCCGCGCAGCCGGTTGCCGCCACATCCTTCTACGTGTCTGCGCAGGACGCGTATGTGTCGTGGCGCGTCGCCAATAACGACCGCATCGAATTGCGCGCCGATAAGCAGGACTACAAAGTGGGCGAGACGGCGCGTCTGCTCGTGCCATCCCCGTACAGTGGCACGGTCTACGCGCTGGTCACCGTGGAGCGCGGGCGCTTCCTGTCGAGCCGGGTCGTGACGCTGGAGAGCAACAGCGCCATCATCGAAGTGCCGGTTGAACCTGCTTTTGCGCCGAACGCCTACATCTCGGTATTGCTGGTCAAGGGCGTGGACGAGTCGAACGACATGCCGGCTTACAAGCTGGGCTACGCCGGCATCACGGTGGACCCGGGGGAGTTCAGGCTGAATGTGGAGATCAAGACCGACAAGACGACGTATCAGCCGCGCGACACCGTCACCTATGACATTCGCGTGACCGACGCCGGCGGCCGGCCTGCGCAGGCCCAGGTGTCGCTGGCCGTGGTGGACAAGGCCGTGCTCAGCCTGGCTGACCCCAACACGCAACCGATCGAGCAGGCGTTCTATGGCCCGCGCGGGCTTGGCATTCGCACCGCCGACAGCCTGAGCGTCAACGTGGATCGCGTGACGGCCAGGCTGGCAGCGGAGACAGGCAAGGGCGGCGGCGGCGGCGGGACGGCTGGCGCGCTCGAAGGTCTGTTCGTGCGCCAGAACTTCAAGGACACTGCGGCCTGGGAGGGCGTTATCACCACAGACGCCAATGGCGCCGCGCGCGTGCAAGTCACGCTGCCCGACAATCTCACCACCTGGGTGGCCGACGCGCGCGCCGTCACGCGCGACACGCAGGTTGGGCAGGCAACCCATGAGATTCTTTCGACCAAACCGCTGCTGGTGCGGCCGGTGACGCCGCGCTTCTTTGTGGTGGGCGATTCGGTCACGCTGGGCGCGGTGGTGAACAACAACACAGATAACGCCATCAGCGTGGAGGTGTCGCTGGCGGCGCGCGGGGTGGCGATCAACACGCCGGCTTCCGCAACTGTCAACGTGCCGGCCAAAGGCAGCGCGCGCGTAGACTGGACGGTGACCGTCGAAGACGCGCCCAGCGCAGAGTTGACGTTCACGGCGCGGGGCGGCGGTCTGGAAGACAGCAGCAAGCCGGGGCTTGCCACGGCGCCCAACCAGGGCATTCCGATTCTGCGCTATGTCGCGCCGGAGACGGTGGCGACGGCAGGAGATGTGAGCGAGCCGGGCCGCAAGCTGGAGGTGATCGCGCTGCCGGCGCGCCTTGACACCGGCCAGGGCAGCCTCGATATCGAGGTCAATCCATCGCTGGCGGCGGTGATCCGCAACACGCTGGAGCGGCTGCGCGAATATCCGTATGAGGACACGGAGACCATCGCCTCGCGCTTGCTGGTGAGCCTGGCGCTGGAGGAGGATGCTGCGGCGAATGTGGCGCGCTATATGCAGCGCCTGCTGGGCAGCCAGCGCAGTGATGGCGGCTGGGGCTGGTGGATCTCGGACAGCAGCAACGCCAACATCACGGCCTACACGCTGCTGGCGCTGGCGCGCGCGCGCCAGGCCGGCTACGCGGTGGATGTCAACATGACGACCCGCGCGCGTGAATTCCTGTTCAACGCGCTGGTTTCGCCGAACTCGATCAGCGACGCCGGCGTGGCCAACCAGCAAGCCTTCCTGCTGTACGCGCTGACCGAGGCCGGCGTCGAAGACAGCGGCCGGCTGGGCGCCCTCTACGAAAACCGCGAGAAGCTGGGCCACTATGGCAAGGCATTGCTGGCGATGAGCCTCGATATCATTCAGCCCGGCGACGCGCGCATTCAGACCTTGCTGAGCGACATCGCCAGCGCGGCAATCGCCGGGGCCGCCGGCGTCTTCTGGCAGGAGGCGCGCTACGATTACTTCAGCTTCGACAGCACGGCGCGCAGCACGGCCATTGTCCTGAGCGCCCTGGCCCGGCTCGACCCGAACAGCGCGTTGACAACCAATGCGGTGCGCTGGCTGATGACAGCGCGCGAGGGCAGCGCGTGGGAAACGAATCAGGAGAACGCCTGGGCGGTCATGGCGTTGACAGCCTGGCGCGACGCTGTGGGCGACGCCGCGCCGAGCTACACCTGGCGCGTGCTGCTGAACGACGCCAGCGCGCTGAACGGATCGGCCAGCCCGGCCAACGCAGCGCGCAGTGAATCGCTCAGCGTGCCGGTGGCGCAGTTGGCGCGCAATCAGGGCAATGATCTGGTGTTCGAGCGCGGCGCAGGCGAAGGCCGGCTGTACTACACGGCGCGGCTGAGGGTGTTCCTGCCGGCGGATGAAGTCAAGGCGCTGAACCGGGGCATCGTCATCGCGCGCAAGTACGAATCAGCGGCGTGCCAGCCCAAACCCGGCCAGCCCTGCCCGGCGATCACGGGCGCAGCTATCGGCCAAAACGTGCGCGTGCGGTTGACCCTCGTTGCGCCGACCGATCTGTACTTCGTCAAGGTGACGGACCCGCTGCCGGGCGGCGCGGAGGCGATCGACACATCGTTGAAGACGAGCCAGCAGATTGGGACGGAAACCGAACGACCCTTCTTCGGAGGGCCTGGCGGATGGGGCTGGTGGTGGTTCAGCCACACCGAGTTGCGCGACGATCACGCGGCGCTGTTCGCCAGTTATCTGCCGGCGGGGACGTATGAGTACACCTACCTGATCCGCCCCAGCATCGCCGGGGAATTCCAGGTGATGCCGGCGCATGTGGAGCAGACCTACTTCCCCGAGACGTTCGGGCGCAGCGACGGCGCGCGCTTCACCGTCAGCAAGTAAACGGCCGGGGGTGTCATGAAGATCACGGCCCTGAAAACGGTGATTGTGAACGCCGAGATGCGCAACTGGGTGTTCGTCAAGGTCGAGACGGACCAGCCCGGCTTGCACGGCTGGGGCGAGGCATCGCTGGAGTGGAAGACGCGCGCGGTGGCCGGCGCAATCGAGGACTTCGCGCCGATGCTCATCGGCGAGGACCCGACTCGCATCGAATTTCTCTACCAGAAGATGTACCGCCAGTCGTTCTGGCGCGTGGGCGTGATCGGCCTCAGCGCCATCAGCGGCATCGAGCAGGCGCTGTGGGATATCAAGGGCAAGGAACTGGGCCGGCCGGTCTATCAATTGCTGGGCGGCGCGGTGCGCGACAAGGCGCGCATGTACACGCACCTCGGCGGCGGCGACATGCGCGCCGTGTACGAGACGCAACACAACGCTGATCCTCAACCGTTCGTCGATCTGGCGCTGCAAGTTGCGGCGCGCGGCTACAACGCGGTGAAGGTGCTGATTACCCCGCCCACCGAAACGCTCAATCCCATCGCAGCCTACCGATACGCTGAGACGATGATGGCCGCCTTGCGCGAGGCGTTGGGCGAAAGCGTGGATATCCTGGTGGATTGTCATGGCCGGCATAGTCCGGCCAACGCCATCGAGTTCTGCCGCGCGCTGGCGCCGTATCGCCCATACTTCATCGAAGAGCCGGTGCCCCCGGAAAACGTGGACGCCCTGGCCGAGGTGCGCAAGGCCAGCCCCGTGCCCATCGCCACCGGCGAGCGGCTGGTGACGCGCTACGAGTTTCGCCCCGTGTTCGAGAAGCAGGCGGCGCACATCATCCAGCCGGATCTGTGCCATTGCGGCGGTTTGTGGGAAGCCAAAAAGATCGCCGCAATGGCTGAGGCGTACTACATTGGCGTCGCCCCGCACAACCCGCTGGGGCCGGTGGCCAATGCGGCGGCGCTGCACTTCGCCCTGAGCACGCCCAACTTCCTCATACAGGAAGACATGCTGACCGACGTGCCGTGGCGCTGGGAAGTGGCGCAACATGCGCTGCGCACCGAGAATGGCTACTGGCTGAAGACCGACGCGCCGGGGCTGGGCATTGAGGTCGATGAGGAAGCAGCCAAACGGCATCCCTTCAAACAGGAAGTCATTCACGCCCTGAATGTGCGCGCACACGACGGCGCCATTCTGGACTGGTAAGGGACAAGGAACAAGGATGAAGGATGAAGGAACAAGGATGAATCCTCAACCCTGAACCTTAGGGTGCCTTAAGCACCTTATCCACCTTACGCACTTTACGCACCTTACCCACCTTACCCACCTTACGCACTTTACGCACCTTACGCACTTTACCCACCATGAACCCTTTTGAAATCGATGGAAATGCTCTGCTGGTGCGGCACGCCGACGAGATCATGCGCATTGAGCCGTGGGGCGCGCATGCGCTGCGCGTGCGATCGACGCTCAACGCGGCGTTCGATCCAAACGCCGTCTCGGCGTTGTTGCCGGCAGAGCCGGCCGGCTCTGCCGGCGTCACAATCGACGGGCAGCGCGCGATGGTGCGCAATGGACGCATCGCTGCAGAAGTGACAGCGCGCGAGTCGTTCGAGTGGTCTGACCCGGGCGGCATGGACATCCATGTGCGGTTCATCCACGCAGGCACAGGGCAGGAACTGCTCGCCGAATCGTCCTATCATCCGTCGTGGCCGGCGCCCCGACACTTTCGATCGGCCGGGGGCGATCTGTGGCGGCTGGAAGCGCGCTTCCGCGCCTATGACGGCGAGCGACTGTATGGCCTGGGCCAGCATCAACATGGCCGGCTGGACCAGAAAGGCTGCGTGATCGAACTCTTGCAGCAAAACGGCGAGGTGTCCATTCCCTTTTTGCTCAGCAACCGGGGCTATGGGTTCCTGTGGAACAACCCGGCGGTGGGCCGTGTGGAACTGGGCGCGAATGGCACGCGCTGGATCGCAGAGGCCACATCGCAACTGGACTACTGGATCACCGCCGGCGACACGCCGGCCGACATCGTGCGCCAATACACGGCCGTCACCGGCCGCGCGCCGATGTTGCCGGAATTTGCCGCCGGCTTCTGGCAATGCAAGCTGCGCTACCAGACGCAGGACGAGCTGTTGCGCGTTGCGCGCGAATACAAAGCGCGCGGCCTGCCGCTGTCGGTCATCGTGATTGATTTCTTCCACTGGACAAAATTCGGCGACTGGCGCTTCGACCCGCGCGACTGGCCCGACCCGGCCGGCATGGCGCGGGAACTGGGGCAACTGGGCGTCAAAGTGATGGTCAGCGTATGGCCGGCCCTCAGCCCGGACAGCGCCAACTTTCGCGCCGCCCTGCGGCAGGGCTGGCTGCTGCGCAACCTGCGCGGTCAGCCGGCGCAGATGGCGTTCAAGGATCGCTACACCGATGGCCGCGTGTACCTGGCCTACTATGACGCCACTCATCCCGGCGCGCGCAACTTCATCTGGCAACAGGTCAAGCAGGGCTACTACGACCACGGCATCAAGGTGTACTGGCTGGACGCCTGCGAGCCGGAGATGTATCCCGTGCAAATCGACAACCTGCGCTATTACGCCGGCGACGGGCGGGCCGTGGCGAACGCCTATCCGCAGATGCACGCCAGCGCGTTCTACGATGGCATGCGCGCCGAGGGCGAGAGCGACATCATCTTTCTGGCCCGCTCAGCGTGGGCCGGCAGTCAACGCTATGGCGCGGCTGTATGGAGCGGCGACATCCAATCCACCTGGGAGGCGCTGCAAGCGCAGGTCCCCGCCGGCCTGAACATCGGCCTCAGCGGCATCCCGTGGTGGACAACGGACATCGGCGGCTTTTTCGGCGGCGACATTCAGTCGGAATACTTCCGCGAGTTGATCGTGCGCTGGTTCCAGTACGGCGCGTTTTGCCCCCTGTTCCGGCTGCACGGATACCGCCTGCCGTATGGCGAGATCAGCGCCAGCGGCGGCGACAACGAGGTGTGGTCGTTCGGCGAGCCGGCCTATTCAATCATCCGCGAGGTGATGCTCCTGCGCGAGCGGTTGCGCCCCTACGTAATGCGCCTGATGCAGGCAGCGCACGAACAGGGCGACCCACCCATGCGCCCGCTGTTCTACGACTTCCCCGGCGACCCGGCGGCCTGGTCGATCGAAGATGAGTTCATGTTCGGGCCGGATGCGCTGGTGGCGCCTGTGCTGCACGCCGGCGCGCGCAGCAGGGCCGTGTATCTGCCGGCCGGCGCAACCTGGACCGACGCCTGGAGCGGTCAGGTGTATGCCGGCGGCGCAACCCTCATAGCCGATGCGCCGCTGGAGCGCATTCCCCTCTTCCTGCGCGATGGGGCGTCGTTGCCGATCCGGCAATAACCGCGTTGCCGGTCGCGTGAACCGCAGGAGATTGCAGGGAACTGCGCAAGGGACTGAAGGATGAAGCAGTCAGTTGTCAACCTTACAACTGTACAAATGCGTGGGCGTGACGACATACAGCGTGTTGCTGGTAGGATCGAGCGAGATGTCGTGCAACCCGGTGAACACGTCGCCGACGGCGCGGTACTGCTTGAGGAAAGCGCCAGTCTTGCTGAGCGCAAAGATGGCGCCATGTCGGGCGTCTGCGATGAACACATTGCCGCTGTTTTGATCCGGCCCGCTGATAGCGATGGCAACCACATCCCCAAAAGGAATCGGCAGGTTGACAATGTTAAACGGCATTGGCGCGCGACCAAAGTACTTTGACACTGCCCCGTTGCGCGACAGCACATAAATCGCGCCGTCGATGGCGAAATCCACGCTCTCTTTCAACTGGGAGAAAGGCGAGCGGAAGTAGGTGTCGGCGCGGGTGAACACGCCGTTCTGGTATGTGTAGCGCCAGATCTGGCCGGCGCCGATGTCGAGCAGATAGACCGTGTCGTTGTACAACTCGCCGGAGACCACCTGTTCGGGCCGGGCCTCACCCACAGCGGGCAGTTCGATGGGGGTGATCTGGCTCGTCGCGGCGCTGTACTCGTAGAGGGTGGCATTGCCGAAGAGGATGCCGCCTTCGGTGCGCCAGCGGCTGCTGCTGGGCGTGGCCCAGGCGATGTCGAGCAACCGGCTTGTCGCAGTGACGCCGGCCGGGAAGGTCAGCGGCACAGGCTTGCCGGTGATGGCGTTGCGCTCGGCGTTCAGCACATAGTATTCGGCAACGTTCGCGCCGGTGTCGAGCAGATAGACACCCAGCGACGCAGCCCCGATACGGCGTCGTCCGCTGGGTGTTGGCAGCTCGCTCAGCATGAGCGGTGAGATGCGCGTGATCTGCTCGGCGCGATCGAGTTGCGCATAGGCCTGTTGCTTTTCCTGGGCAAACGACTCGGTATCGGCGGGGTTTTTCGCTTCATACGCTGCGATGGCGTCGAGGGCCTGCGTCCACTCTGACTTGATGGCAGCCGGCTCGGTCGCAGCGCGGGCCACCTCGACCTGCGCGCGCGCGGCATTTTGCAACTGCTGGCGCTCGGCCTCGCCGCTGAACTGAAAATACAGCACGCTGACCAGCAGCGCCACCACGATTGGGAGCAGCACCGCAATGGCAGCCAGGCCGAACAGGACTGCGCGCGATCGCTCGGCGCTGGTGATGGTGGAGGCCGGCAAGAGCTGGCCGCCAAAGGCGCTGAGGCTGCGTTGAACCGAGCGCGCGGCGTTGCTCATTGTGGCCGCGGCAGCAGCGCCGGCGGTCGAGAGGGTCTGAGTCATGCGCGATAGCCGCTCCCCAGCAAGGGCGCTCCCGCCTTCCGGGACGGATTGCTGAGCCGGCAGGGGCGCAGGCGGCGCGGAGACCGCAGCCGGAGGCGCTGCCGCAGCGCCCAGGGCTGCTGCCGGCTGCGCCTCGACCGCCAGGGCAACGCCGATCATTTTGCCCCGGCGGACATTGGCGTTCAAATAGCCGGCCACCATGCGCGGTTCGCCTTTGGCCATACAGGCTTCAATCAGAGGATCGAGACCATCGACGCACGAACCGGCGCCGGTCAAGACGATGACATCGCCGGGCTGCCAGGCAAAATGCGTAAAGGCCGGCTCGGCGTTCCGACCGCTGCCGATCGGCGCGCGGCCATCCAGCGGCGGCTCGACGCGCTCAAAAGCCCCGGCGCGCGAGCGCGCATAGGCGATGGCCGGGCCGGTCTGCGCGATGATAAGGCTGTGGTCGTTAATAACGGCGCAGGAGAGCGAGCCGTGTATCTGCTGGCCGGCCGGCACGCCGCGATTGAGTTCGATCAGCCGGTCATTGGTCAGCTTGATAGCCAGGCGCAGGGCGGTGGTCACACCGCCGGGGGCGCGCCAATAAGCGTCGCTGAGCGTGCGCAGAAGATCGGCGCACATCGACGGTGACGCGGCGGGAAGGTCGAGAAAGACGATCAGCGTTTCTCCGGGGCGCGGGGTGCGCTTACCCGCCGGCTGCACCCATACCTGGGGAGAGTCGCCGCGCTCCTGTCCATCCACAACGTGGATTGTCGAGTGCTTGACTTCGGCCATGCCCGTTCCCCTGTAGTTTATCATTTCGGTTATGCTATCATCTCCTCCATCCTCCAAACAGGGGTAGAACAGGCAAAGGCAATGAGCGGGGAAGGCAGGCAATTTCGACTCGGCTGCTTCTGGTCTCAGATGCGTCCTGGACTGCCCAGGTGATTCGCCCGGAATCAATTCTTGAGAGGAAAGGAAATAACTCATGGCAGGAAAGAAGTTAACGAAATCTCAGTTCGTAGCCGAGGTTGCTGAGAAGAGCGGCTTGAGCAGGAAGGACGCAGGCGCCGCCCTGGAAGCGATGAACCTTGTCATCATCGAACAACTCGGCAAACAAGGGCCGGGCGAGGTCATCATCCCGGGCCTGCTCAGGCTGAACAAGGTGGAGAAGCCGGCGGTTCCGGCGCGGCAGGGCATCAACCCATTCACCAGGGAACCGACCACTTTCAAGGCCAGGCCGGTCAGCCGTAGCGTGCGCGCGCGCCCGGTGAAGGCTCTGAAAGACGCCATTTAAGGTTGTTTGGCGCGCAGGTTTGCGCGCAGACGCCCCGGCTGCCCTATGGCGCCGGGGCAATTTCATGTCTGATCCTTTCACTCAAACACCGCATCGCGCTGCCGCAGTGCACATATGACTCGCCAGCCCTTGCACAGGCTTCTGATCGGCTTCCTCCGGGAGGTCTCGCCTGTCGAATGGGTCATCGCCTGCGCAACCCTGCTGCTCGTCGTTCAGTACGGGCTGTTGCCGCGCGACGCCTTCTTTTCTCCCGATGAGGGCATGCGGGTTATCGTCAGCCGTAACCTGCAAGCGGAAAGTATCTTTACTGGCATCATTCGTTACGAAAACCGGCCCATCGACCGCCACCTGGAGTTCGTCCCCTATTTTGACCAGTGGTTCAATGTTGCGCCTGGCCCCGAACTTCAGGCGAGCTATCCCATCGTGTGGTTCGCGGCATTGATTGCGCCGTTGTATGCGCTAGGCGGGGTTGCATTGGCGCAGATATTCCCGCTCTTCTGCGGGGCGCTGGCCGGATTGCTGGCCAGCCGGATGCTGCATCAGATCGCGGGCAAAGGCGCTGCAACGCTCGGTGTCATTGCAGTGATGCTGGCGATTCCTTCGTCTTTGTACAGCTTCCTGCTATGGGAACACCAGCTCGCGCTGGCGCTTTGTCTGTTGGCGCTGGCGTGCTACGTCGAATATGAAACCCGAAGGCGCGCCTGGCCGGTAGTTGTTGGCGCTGCCGCCGCAACACTGGCATGTGCGTTGCGCATCGAGACATTGTTTGTGGTTGCCCCGGCGCTGCTGTGGATCGGTTGGGAGCAATTCATCGCAGCAGCGCCCCTGCGCAGGCGGATTGTGGCGCTTGGCGCTGCGACCGCGTCTGTTGGCTTGCTGGCGGCGCTGTATTGGTTCATCGCGCGCGACACGCCCTATCGATTGCCGGCGCTGGCGCCGGCGTTGTCGCCGGCCCAACTCGAACGCAGCGCCCTGCACATCATCCGCGTGTTTGTGGGTTACGACGCATCGCCCGCAACCATCGCAACGCTGTTGTGCGCGCTGGGTATTGGGGGAGGCGCCCTTTTCGCGCGACGGCGCGACCCGGTTCTGTGCGCCGCTATCGGCGCCGGCGCGCTGATTGCCGCTGCGCTCATCACGGCGCTGTCGATCCTGCGCATCGAACCTTTTCGCGTGGTGAATCCGGGATTGCTATGCGGCGCGCCACTGGCAGTTTTGGCGATTCTGCCGGCCGGCTCGCAGACAGCCGGCGATACGCGGCTGCGTTTCCTGCGTCGCGCGCTGATAACGATCTTCATAGGCTTTGCCGCAGGCGCATTCCTGACGCCGCGCCTGGCGTCAAGAGCCGCCGGCGTCATGACTCAGATCGGCAGCACGTGGGGCAGCCGGTATTTCCTGGCGCTGTATCCGCTCATGGCTGTCGTGGCGCTGACACGCGTGATGTCGTGGATGCGCGCACTTCGACACACGGACGCGCCGGCGGCGCAAGACCGATCACGGGCAGCAAGCGCCATTGCGTTGAGCGCCGGCCTGGCGATGGCGCTGGCCACGGGAATACTGGTGAACCTCGTCGGCCTGACACGCATCGACGCCGACAAACGCATTGTCCTGCCGGGATGCCAGGCCGGCTGGCAGGCCGGGGTAAATGCGCTGGTGACAGACGACTGGTGGCGCGCGCCCGAATGCGCGGCCCAACCCGCGCCGGCCTATCTGCTCGTTCAATCTTCAGAGATGTTGCCGGCTCTGCGCCAATCGCTCTTCGACAGCGGCACTGTGGAACTGGGCCATGCCTCACAGAGCGGGCGCCTGGCTTTGGAGTCCCTCGTGCAGAGCCTGGAACCCTGCTTTGTGGTGCGCCGGTTGCCGGCCATTTCCGGCGCCCCTCCCAATCCGGTGACCCGCGTGTCGTTGACGCGACGGGCTGATCACTGTCCGCCCTGATTCTCCCACCTCAAATATTCATGCGTGACTTGACCAGGTGTGTCTCGCCAGCTCAACATGTTCAGTGATCGGCGCCGATTTTTATTGCTGTAGTAGTAAGCAACAAACACCTGCAAACAAGTGATTCATAAGACTCCACTTCTGTGTCATCTGTTAAACCTGTGCTTTTGCCCAAGCTGGATGATATAGAAATCCTTAAACATCTCTTTTTGTGATCTTAACCGGAAGGTGAGAGTATAATTATCGACATCCACTCGCCGGATTGGGCGAATTTTGACTGCACCAATTGGCCAAGCAAGTTCAAGTTAAGCGATGCGGTGAAATGTCAAGAGGCGAATGCGGGTAAAAAGAGGCAAGCGCGAGGCGCGCCAAGGCAAACCTGAGCGATGACGCACAGGCCATGACAGCAGGACGCGAGGCGATGATGACCGCGCAGACGCGAT
>DAOTYS010000423.1:0-6674 GCA_034434575.1 Thermoflexales bacterium | reverse complement strand
ACGGCGCCGGGATCGTGCGTGTCCTGAGGCAGGATGAAATGACGCACGCCCAGTTGCCGCGCGGCGGTGAACAGACGGGCAATCGGCGCCACGATGCCCTGCACGCGCGGGCTTGCCAGGGGGCCAACAGTGCAGAACCCGTTGATGACATCGACGCACAAAACAGCAACCCGCTCTGGTTGCTGGATGACCGATTGCAGAGCCAGCGCCGGGCGATTGCCCAACCATCGCTCGATGTGCTCCACGAAGCCGGCTGAACGCTGCGCAAGAGAACTGCTCATCTTCTGCCTCACTCCGTTCTGTCTGAACTGCCGGCCATCTTACCGCGCCGGTTGAGTTAGTGTAATACTGACACTAATTGTAGCGCGGTCGGCTTGTTTGTCAAGACTCGCGGCGCTTTTTAAGGATCGGTGCGATAATCACATCAGGTCAAACTGACGGCTGTGTTCGCGCTTGCCGCAATTTGAGCGGCCTCTTCAGTTCGCGTCTGTTTGCGCGCGCGCGCCGGCTTGTGTCTTTTGGACGTATCGCTACACTGTGCGCGCTATCACTTACCCGGAGGACCCTTCCACATGAAGATTCGCAATGCCTCGATGGCGTTTGTGATTGTTTCAGCGCTTGTCGCCACTGCGTGCAGCGACCAGTCGGCGCAAGTCGAGCTGCCGACGCCGACGCCGCTGCCGGCGCCGGTGATCCCGACCAAGCCCACTTACGTGGTGCAAAAGGGCGAGGTTGTTCGGCGCGTCACGTTCACCGGACGGATTGGCCCGGTGCGCGAGGTTGACTTGTTTTTCCGCGTGAGCGGGCGTGTGCGATCGGTCAATGTCGAGCGCAAGGCGCAGGTCAAGCAGGGCGACATCCTGGCTGATCTCGAAAATGCGGAGCTGGAGCGCCAGTTGCAGCAGTTGGAGCTGGAACTGGATCGCGCGCGCATCCGGCTTGACCGCGCGCAGAAGTCAGCCGACAGCGCGGCTGCTCGCGCCAAAGTCGATCTGCAAATCAAACAGCTTGAGTACGCCCGGCTGAAGTCTATGGACATGGAGGCGCGCAAGAAACAGGCCGAGGTGCAGTTGCGCCAGGCTGAGATTGCGGTTGAGGTGGCGCAGGGGGAATACGATCGTTCGCCCATCGAGGGGCGCAGCGGCTCATGGCAAGCCATGGCGCTGCAAAATGCGACGCTCAACTATGAACTGGCCAAAGCCAACTACGACCTGGTGATGCAGGACATCATCACGAACCACGAGTACAACCTGAAGATCGTCGGCCAGCAGGTTGCCGCGGCGCGCCAGGGCGTGGCCGACGCCGAGACCAGCGTGGATCAGTTGCTGGTGAACGACGTGAAGAGCGCCGAGTTGAACGTGGAGTCTCTGCGCGCGCGCATCGCCGACGCCCAGATCATCGCGCCGTTCGACGGCCAGATCATGTCGTTGTCCACTGCGCCCGGCCTGGCTGTGGAAGGCTACAAGCCGGTGATGGTGATTGCCGACCCGACAGAGCTTGAAGTCGTTGCCGATCCCAGCACCAATCTGCTCAAAGACCTGCAGGAAGGGTTGCTCGTTGACGTGACGCTGGTCAGCGTGCCGGAGAAGCCCATGAAAGGCAAGATTCGTCAGTTGCCTTATCCCTATGGCGGCGGCGGACGGACTGCCCAGGGTGTCGAGGCGCCGAACGCAGACAAGTCGACCCGCATCACGCTGGATGAGGCGACCACGGCCGGCGTGCGCTATGAAATGGGCGATCTGGTGCGCGTGAATGTGGTGCTGGAGCGCGTGGCCGACGCGCTGTGGGTGCCGCCCCAGGCTGTGCGCACGTTCGAGGGGCGCAAGTTTGTGGTGATCCAGGAAGGCGAAGCGCAACGCCGCGTCGATGTCAAAGTGGGCATCACCGGCGAAGATCGCGTCGAAATCCTGGAAGGGTTGAAAGAAGGACAGGTCGTGGTGGCGCCGTGATCCAGGCGATTCGCACAGCGCTGTCCACGTTTGTTGTTGCGGCGCGGCGGCTATGGTCCACACGCTGGCTGGCGCTGGCCGGCGCCGTGGGCCTGCTGTCGGTCGTCGCGTTGACGTTGTGCATTCCGCTGTACGCCGACTCGGTTTACTTTCGCATTCTGAAGACCGAGCTGACCGCCACCGAGAACGGGTTGCGCCCCCCGTTCGCCTTCATGTTTCGCTACATCGGCTCGTGGCATGGCCTGCGCGAGCTGGGCGACGTGACGGCGGTTGACGAGTTCATGATCGGCCAGGCGCCGGCCTACATCAATCTGGAGCGCGAATTGCTGGTGCGCTTCTTTCAGACCGACACCTTCCAGTTGTTTCCGCAGGCCGACGCCGGCTTCTTCAATTCGCGCCAGCCGCTCACCTGGGCGTCGCTTGGCTATGTCAGCGATTTCGAGGATCACGTTCAGATTCTCGAAGGGACCTTGCCCAGAGACTCGACAACCGTGGGCGACCCGGTGGATGTGATCATCAGCCTGAACCTGGCGGAAAAGCTGGGCTTGCAGGTGGGCGAGCAGTACATCGCCTTCTTTCGCAAGGGCGGCAGCCAGAAAACCGCCGACAAACAAATCCCGCTGCATATCGCCGGCATCTGGGCGCCCAAAGATCCGACCGAGCGTTACTGGTTCTATCGGCCAGACTACCTCAAAGAGGTCATGCTGACGACTGAGAACACCTATGCCCATTACCTGTCTCCTTACCTGGATGGCGAGGTGTACCTGGCGTTGTGGTACATGGTGTTCAACGGGGACAACGTGCGCTCCGAGCATGTGCAGGAATTGCTCGCCCGCATCAACCTGACCATGACCCGCGCGAACTCGTTGATGCCGGATGTGCGGCTGGACGAGTCGCCCATGAACGCGCTGTGGAACTACGAACAGGCCAACCGGCTGCTGACCATCCAGTTGTTTGCATTCAGCGCGCCGATCCTGGGTCTGGTGCTGGCTTTTATCACGCTGGTGGCCGGCCTCACTGTTGGCGGCCAGCGCAATGAGATTGCAGTGCTGCGCAGCCGTGGCGCGTCGGTGGGGCAGGTGGTGGCCATCTCGCTGGTTGAGGCGCTTGTGTTGGCGGGGCTGGCGCTGGTGGTTGGCGCCTTTGCCGGACAGGGTTTGGCGCAACTGGTCGGTCAGGCGCGCAGCTTCCTGAATTTTGCCGGCGGTGAGTCGCTGTCTGTGACCTTGACCGGAACCAGCCTGCGCTTTGGCGTGGCGATCGCGCTGCTTGCCGTGCTGGTCACTGTCACGCCGGTGATTGGCGCCGCCCGGCACACCATCATCAGCTACAAACTGGAGCGCGCCCGCACGCTGCGCCCGCCGCTGTGGCAGCGCATGTTCCTCGATGTGTTGTTGTTCATTCCGGCGGCCTATGGCACCTATCTGCTGAATCAGCAGGGCGCCATCGCTGTGCCAGGTGTGGTCAGCGTGGGCGGGGGTGATCCGTTCAGCAACCCGTTGCTGTTCCTGGTGCCCTCGTTGATGATGGTGTCTTTGGCGTTGTTCCTCATCCGCCTGTTTCCGTTCTTCCTGCGCATCCTGTCGTGGATTCTGAGCCGGCTGCCGGGCACATCGGCGCTGCTGGCGATTCGCCAACTCTCACGCTCGCCGGGGTTCTATTCCGCGCCCATGCTGCTGTTGGTGCTGACTCTGTCTCTCGCAACGTACACGGCGTCTCTGGCGGCCACGCTCGATCAGCACCTGGTCGATCGCATTCGCTATGAAGTGGGCGGCGACATGCGGCTGATCGAGCAACCGCAGAGCACATCGGTGGGTGGGGCAGGCCCTCTTGGCGGCGCGGCGCCGACAGCAGGGGCCGTCTCCGAGCCGGCCGACGCCGGGCCGCGCTGGCTGTTCCTCCCGGTCGGCGAACATCTGAAGGTCGATGGCGTCAAGGATGCCGCGCGTATCGGCTGGTTCCCGGCTACCGGCCGCACCGCCATCGGACAAATGCAAGGACACTTCCTGGGCATCGACCGGCTCGACTATGGCCGCGTTGCGTTCTGGCGGTCGGATTTTGCCTCGCAGCCGCTGGGCGCGTTGCTCAACAGCCTGGGAGTGGACAACAATGGCGTGTTGGTGCCCGAAAGCGTGCTCACCCAAAATGCGCTGCAAATTGGCGATCCCATCCGCGTGACGGTGCCTGTCTTTGGCGCGTCGGCCAACATGGACATGAAGATCGTCGGCACGTTCCGGCGCTGGCCGGCGTGGTATCCGAACAAAGAGAACGCAGGCCCTTTGTTTGTGGGCAACCTTGAATATTTCTTCGAGCAGGCCGGCGGCCAGGTTCCCTACGACGTGTGGCTGAAGGTGCAGGATGGCGCCGACCCGCAGAAAATCGTGGCCGATGCCAGCAGCCTCGGCTTCACCATTGTCAGTTTCTCTGATGTGCGCACACAGGTGTTGAAGGAGCAAACCCGGCCCGAACGGCAGGGCCTGTTCGGCATTCTGTCGGTCGGCTTTGCCGCCGCTGCGCTGCTCACGGTGCTGGGCTTCTTCCTGTACGCGGTCTTCTCGTTTCGCCGGCGCCTGATCGAGCTGGGCATGCTGCGCGCGATCGGCCTTAGCACGGTCCAGATGGCAGCCATGCTGGGCTGGGAACTGGTGCTGTTGTTGGGCGCCGGCGTGCTGGCCGGCACCGCGCTGGGGGTCGCGGCCAGCAACATCTACGTGCCGTTCATGCAAGTCGGCCTGACGCCGGAGGCCACGGTGCTGCCGTTCCGGGTGCTCATTGCCTGGCCGGCCATTTACAATATCTACGCTTTGTTTGGCCTGCTGTTCGTCCTGGCGCTGCTGGTGTTGCTGGCATACCTGACCCGGATGAAGATTTTCCAGGCCGTGAAGATGGGAGAGACGGTATGAGCGAAGAGAACGCTCCTGCAATCGTCAACGAGCCATTCATCTTGTGTGAAAACCTGGTCAAGATTCACAAGATCGCCGATCTCGAAGTGGTGGCATTGCAGGGATTGGACCTGGAAGTCAAAGAAGGCGAGTTGCTGGGCGTCGTCGGCGCCAGCGGCAGCGGCAAATCGACGCTGCTCAACATTCTCGGCGGCCTTGACCGGCCCAGCGCCGGCCGCGTGCGCGTGGGCAAGCGCGATCTGCTGAAAATGTCGTCGCGCGCGCTTACCGAGTACCGGCGCAAGGAAGTCGGCTTTGTCTGGCAGCAGGGCGCGCGCAACCTGATTCCGTATCTGTCCGCTCAGGACAATGTGGAGCTGCCGATGATCCTGGCCGGCCATGCCGGTCGCAAGGCCCGCCAACACGCCCGCGACCTGCTGGCCGCTGTCGGGCTGGATTCCAGGCGCCATCACTATATGCAGATGCTCTCTGGCGGTGAGCAACAGCGCGTCGCCATCTGCGTGGCGCTGGCCAACTATCCGTCGGTGGTGCTCGCCGACGAGCCGACCGGCGAGCTGGACTCGAACAGCGCGCTGACGGTCTATCAGGCTTTTCGCAACCTCTGCAAACAGGCCGGTGTGACTACGCTCATCGTCAGCCACGACCCCAATCTGGCGCGCCATGTCGATCGTGTGGTGGCTATCCGCGATGGCAAGCTGGCCGGCGAGACGGTGCGCAAGGTCGTCCCCCGACACGCCGCCGAACACGCTCATGAGCAACAGGCTCAGCACGAGCATGTGTTCGAGGAGTATGCGGTGCTCGATTCGGCCGGCCGCTTGCAAATTCCGAAAGATTTGCGCGAGCAATACGGCATCCGCGAACGCGCCAAGCTCGATCCCGTTGACGATGGCATTCTCGTGCGCCCCGTTGTGCGCGAGGGCGAGGCGGATGTCAATGGCCAGGTCGCCGACGCGGAAGTAATAGAGGCGCAGGCGGCGGCATCCCGCGCCGAGCGTCACGGCCTGCAGAAGCTGTTGGCGCGATTTCGCAGGAGGTAGAAATCTATGGCAGATTCCAACAACACTGAGATGATGACCCGGACGGCATCCGCAGGTGTTGCTGCCCTGCCGTCGTCCAATGGCAAAGGCGTCACGGAAGAAGGGCTGGCCGTTGAAACGGTTGATCTGGTGCGGGCCTACAAAGTGGGCAACAACGACGTGCTGGCCTTGCGCGGTTTGAGCATCCAGGTCAAGGCCGGACGCTGGGTGGGGGTGAAAGGCCGCTCCGGCAGCGGCAAGACCACGCTGCTCAACTGCATCGGCGGCCTGGATCATCCCACCAGCGGCGTGGTGCGTTGCTTCGGACGCGAGATTACGCGCCTGTCTGACGCGCAGTTGACCAAATGGCGGCGCGAGCAGGTCGGTTTTGTCTTCCAGTCGTTCGCGCTGCTGCCGACGCTGTCGGCGTTCGAGAATGTCGAACTGCCGCTGCGCATTGCCGGCGCCAAAGATCGGGCGCGCCGGGCGAAATACTGTCTGGATCTGGTCGGCCTGACCAAGTGGGCCAAACACCGGCCCTATGAGATGTCGGGCGGCCAGAATCAGCGCGTCGCCATTGCGCGCGCGCTGGCCAACCGGCCCCGTTTGATTCTGGCTGACGAGCCGACGGGCGAACTGGACACGACCACCAGCCGCGACATCCTGGCTTTGTTCCGCCGCATCGTTGAAACAGAAGGCGTCACTATCCTGATGACCAGCCACGACCCGATCGTGCTGGAGTATGTGGATGAAGTGCTCGAACTGTCCGACGGCCAGCTGGTCAATCGGTGGGAGAACCAGTTCGA